>NZ_JBWKNI010000025.1:0-75943 GCF_059415485.1 Caulobacter sp. GW821-FHT10C03
AGGTGGCCCAGAGGGCCGGAGGGGGCAGACGCGGCGCGTAAGGCCCCCTCAGTCGCTCCGCGACAGCTCCCCCAAAGGGGGAGCATCTTTAGAAACTAGTCGACATCCCAGCGGAACGCCGCGTCGATCCAGTCGCCGATGCGGCCGTCCGGACGGGCCAGCGCAAACACCTGCGCCATCTCTTCATCCGTCAGCGTAAAATCGAAGATCGCGAAGTTCTCCGCCAGCCGCGCCGGGTTCTTGGTGCGCGGAATGGTCACCACGCCCTGCTGCACCTGCCAGCGCAGGGTCACCTGCCCCGGCGTCTTGCCGTACTTGGCGCCGATCGCCTTCAGCACCGGGTCGTCGCCGACCTTGCCCTGGGCCAGCGGCGACCAGGCGGTGATCGAGGCGCCCAGCTTCTCAGCCGTGGCGCGCAGGGTCTTCTGCGACAGGTAGGGGTGGTACTCGACCTGGTTGGTGGCCAGCGGGGCCTCCGACAGGGCCGCCGCCTCTTCCCAGAGCGCCGACGGGAAGTTCGACAGGCCGATGCCCCGCGTGCGGCCGTCGGCCTTCACGGCGTTCAGCGCCGCAATGGTCTCCGACAGCGCCGGCTTGGGCTTGGGCCAGTGCAGCAGCAAGAGGTCCACCTGATCGACCCGCAGCTTCTTCAGGCTCTCGTCGACCGAGCGCTGCAGGTCGCCGTCGGTGAACTTGTCGATCCACACCTTGGTGGTGACGAAGATCTCGCTCCGCGGCACGCCCGTGGCCGCAAGGGCCGCGCCGACGTCCTGCTCGTTGCCGTAGATCTGGGCGGTGTCGACATGGCGATAGCCGACCTCCAGCGCCTTCTCGGTCACGGTCTGGGCCAGGCCGTTCTCCAGCTGGTAGGTGCCCAGGCCGATGGCCGGGATGTCGATGTCGCCGGAGCGAACGGTAGGCTGGGCCATGGGGAAACTCCTGGGAAAACGCTCAGGCGGATATAGGCGCCCGGTCCCGCTTCGCCAGCCGTAGTTGCAGATGCTGCACGCCAGTGAGCACCAGGGTCAGGGCGAAGAACCCCGCCGCCATCACCACCATCGTCATCAGCACCGACGGATAACCCCGCTTGGCGACGTTGAGGAACGGATAGGGGTACCAGCCCGACAGCGCCCCGTGGATCAGGGTCCAGACCCCGAAGGCGAACGGCAAAGCGAGCGCCTTCCAGGCCTGGCCCCAGCGGGCGGCCTCGCGCGGCGGCAGGACCAGCAGGTCGACCAGGAACAGCAGCGGCGTCACCGTGTGCAGCAGGGTGTCGGCCAGCAGCTGCCAGCCCTTCGGATCCCACAGACCGGCCAGCAGCACGTGATAAACCAGCGCCGTCACGCCGATATAGACGCCGACCGCCACCCGCGTGCCCGCCCGCCGCGCCCAGACGCCGAGGCGGCTTTCCGGGGCTAGGGCCGAGGCGACCAGCGCCGTCCCGACCAGGATGTTGCTGAGCACGGTGAAGTAGCTGAAGAACTTCACCGTCTGGACCCCGAGGTCCCGGCCCTCGATCGTCAGGCCGTATTGCAGCACGACGCCGAACCAGACGATCGCCGCCGCGACCAGGCGCCAGGCGCGCTCAGCCCTATTGGCCATTGGGCTCGTCATGGGCCTTGCTCACCTTCTTGGGGACGCTGGCGCGCCATTGCCGTTCGAGAATGCGCTTCACCGTCCCCGGCTCCACCGCCGACAGCCGGGCCAGCACCATCGGATAGTTGCGGTAGTGGTCGGTGAAATAGAAGACCTCGGGCGCGGCCTCGATCAGCATCTCGCGCTCGTCGAACGGCACGCCGGTCAGGACGAGCGTATCGCCGTCCTCCTTCAGCCTCGTCAGGAACTTGCCGTTCGCCTTGAGGCAGGCATAGCCATAGGACGTCCCGTCCGCGACCAGCGGCAGGGAAAAGGCGAAGGCGCGGACCTCTTCATACGTCATGGCCATGGGCGAAGCTCCCGTACCGCGACTATAGATGCAGTATGAGCGCGGAAAACACTCTGAAGACGCCGATCTTGGTGCTGGGCGCCACCAGCCTGATCGGGACCTTCCTGATGGCGCGGCTGCAGGCCGCCGGCCACGAGCCCATGGGCCTGTCGCGGCGTCCTCCCGGAGGCGACGCCTGCTGGATCGACGCCGACCTGCGCGCCGACGACCTGGCCGAACAGCTGCCCGGCGCGGCCACCGTCTTCGCCCTGTCGCCGGTCTGGCTGCTGCCCGACGTGCTGCCGCTGCTGAAGGCCCGCGGCATGACACGTCTCGTCGCCTTCTCCTCGACCAGCCGCTTCACCAAGGAGGCCTCGCCCGAGCCCGCCGAGCGCGCCGTGGCCAAGGCCCTGGCCGACGCGGAAGCCGCCGTCGAGGCCTTCTGTTCGGAACATGGCGTGGCCTGGACCATCCTGCGCCCGACCCTAATCTACGCCGAGGGCCGCGACGGCAACGTCAGCCGCCTGGCCGGCCTGATCCGCCGCTTCAAGGTGCTGCCGCTGTCGGGTTCGGGCGAGGGCCTGCGCCAGCCGGTCCATGCCGACGACCTGGCGGCCGGCGCCATCGCGGCGGCGACCGCCCCGGCGGCGGCCGGCCGGGCCTACGCCCTGGTCGGCGGAGAGACCCTGGCCTATCGCGGCATGGTCCGCCGGATCTACGAGGGCCTCGGCCGCAGGCCGCTGATCGCGCCCTTGCCGCCGTGGCTGTTCAGCTTGCTGCTGACCCTGGCCCGGCCGTTCTTCCCCGGCGCGACGGCGGCCATGGGCGCGCGGATGAGCCAGGACCTGACCTTCGACGCCGCCGATGCGGTGAGAGATTTCGGTTGGGCGCCGAGGGATTTTCATCCCCGCTTCTGATCCCTGTCCCCTTGCGGGAAGGGGTCGTCGAGGGGGCGCGAGCGGATGTTGCGCCCCCTCGTATTTGATTGGCAGACCTCAGAGCGAGGTCAGCGCCTGGTCGGCCACGCCATCGCAGTTCAGGTCGAGCGAGGCGACGCCGTCTGCGACCAGGATGCCGGTATCGACCGCCCCGTCGCCGTCGCGGTCGCCATAGAGGGCGCCGTTGTCGTCGGCGTAGACGACCGCGCCGCCGCTGACGGCGACGGCGGTCAGCGACGCGTTCGCCGTGGTCAGGCCGTTGTAGAGGCCGTTCGCGGCAAGGGAAGCTTCGGCGGCGTTCACGGCGGCGCCGTTCTGGGGCAGGGCCGCCAGCGCATCGGCGATCGTCTGCAGGTCGTTGGCCGGGGACGAGCCTCCCGGTCCGGCGCTGTAGGTATAGGGGGTCGAGATCGGATACGAGGTCGTCGTGTAGAACGTCGTCGGCGAAATGGTGGAGACGACCTCGCTGTCGTAGCCTCCGGTCACCAGAGCGACTTCTTCCTTAGACAGATTCCGCATGTTCCACGCTCCGTGCATTGGGAATTTGGTCGTCGCCGCGTTCCTTCTTGTCCGCGACGTATCTCTCGATCCATTCGTCGTTGAGGCTGTCGGACTGACGATCCAGACGGCCGATCTCGACCCGCCGGCTCCGGTCGTATTCAACCCCCATGAAGGCGGCGATCCGGTCGAGGACCCCCTCCTCGTCGTCCAGCACCTCGCCGTATCCGATGCGCAAGGGCGCGGTTTCGGTGAGGGCGAAGATCTTCTCCCAGGCCGCCTCCTGCTTGGCGACGGAGAGCTCCTGCCGGCGAATGAGCGCATAGTCGTAGGTCGGCTCGTTGATCTCCTTGGCGATGGCGAACCAGCGCTTGGTCTGGATGGCCCGCGCATAGGAGACGGCCTGCGCCGCCTTGTTCTCGCGCGTGAAGTAGAGCACGTGATCGGGCGCTATCCGCTGGAGGAAAGCGTCCTCTCGATCTGATACTTCCCGGTAATTCGGGATGAACATCTTGTAGCCGAAGACGCCATTGCCGCCGCTTCTGATCCTCTGAAGCGCCAGCCAATATTCATCCAGAGTATTGTGCGGCAGCCGATTGAAGACCGGCCGGTTGGTGTTCATGTTCAGGTATTCGAGCGGCGCGCCGAATGCGCCGGCCGCCCAAAGCCTCAGAACGAAATAGGTGCTTCCGCTTCGCGGAACGGAGGCGACCATGTAGGTCTGACGCGCGCCTCCAGGAACGACGGGGAGGTCGTGCTCCCGCCGATACAGTTGATCTACGTTAAGCAACACCTCACCCTTTTTACAAAACTGCAAAAATAGACGCCGCAGATCCCAAAATGCTGCCGAATAGCGATAGCGTTTCGAGGTGAGCAACTCAGATATTCACTTAATGCGACTGTCAATCTTCTATTTTATGCTTTAGTTTTTCAAATTTGAATTATACAGAACTTTTTTGATCTAAAATTCTATTTGCAAACCTGCGCTGCAGCGTGCTGCCTTCACAAGCACGAGTAGGTGTTGCGATGTCAGTGAGCGTTGAACTTTTTCGCACTTCGGCCGTGGAGTCGGCCCGCTCCCGCATGGGGCGCCCCGTCGAGATGACCGGCGTGGCGGGCTGGGCCCTCACGCTCTTCATGGCCGCGACCCTGAGCGTCGCCGTCGCGTTCCTCTGCCTGGCGCGCTACGCCAAGACCGAGACGGCGCTCGGCGAGGTCACGCCTTCGGCGGGGGTCGCGCGGATCTTCGCCCCCAAGGCCGGCGTGGTGCGGACGGTGCTGACGCCCAGCGGCAGCCAGGTCGGCGCCGGCCAGACCCTCTTCATGCTGTCCTACGACACGGTCCTGGAAAACGGCGCCAGACTGGGCGGCCGGATGGAGGCGGTCGGCCGCGACCAGCTGGAAGCCAGCCGCATGCAGGGCCAGGCCAGGAGCGGCCAGGTGAGCGCGGCGATCGCCGAACTCGACGCCAAGACCGACAGCCTGACCCAGGCGGTCGGCGCCTATCGCGAGCAGCGCCGGATCCAGCTGGACCGGATCGTCCTGCTCGAGAAGACCGTGACCGCCTCCCAGGCCCTGGCCGCGCAGAACCTGATGTCGTCGGTGGTCCTGCGCCAGCGCGAGGACTCCCTGCTTTCGGCCCGGCAAGGCCTGACCGACCTCGACCGCTCGATCAGCGAGGCTTCGAGCCAGATCGCCCAGGGCAAGGCGCAGCGGGCCAACCTGCTCTATTCGCGGGAAGAGGCCCTGGCGAACCTGAACCTGGCCCAGGCTCAACTCACCGAGAAGCGCCTGCAGGACGAGGCCGCCAGGGGCGTGCGGATCGTGGCCCCCAAGGCCGGTCGCATCACCAACCTCCAGGTTAGGGCTGGCGACGCGGTGGAAGCCGGCGCGCCCCTGGCCCTGCTGGCGCCGGACAGCGGCGGCGACCTGGAAGTGACCCTGTGGGCGCCCTCGCGCGCCGTCGGTTTCGTCCGGCCCGGCGACAAGGTGCGACTGATGTTCGACGCCTTTCCCTACCAGACCTTCGGCGTGGTCTGGGCCCGGGTCTCGGAAATCTCGCGCGCCCCGATCATGCCCGGCGACCTCCCCGTCCCGATCGAGACGAAGGAGCAGATGTACAAGATCACGGCCCGCCTAGAGCGCAGCAGCCTGCGCGCCTACGGCAAGGACTGGCCGCTGACGCCGGGGATGCGGCTGACCGCCGATCTCGTGCTGTCCGAGAAGTCGCTGCTGGAATGGCTTCTCGACCCCATCGCGGCGACGCGAGAGCGCTCAGCGCTCTGATCCCGCCGTTCAGCATTCATTCCACAGCCCGGGAGAACGCCAGCCAAGCAATAAAAACTCAGCATCAACCAGAACCATCAAGTTGTACGCTTAAGTTTATCTCAAAAGGGGCAAATATGCGTAGTCTTACGAAAGCAGAACTTGAAGTTATCTGCGGCGGTTACGATTCTTCGAACGAGGTTTCCTCGATCGTCGTGACCCCCGGCTCCGGCACCACGAGCTGGTACACCTCCTACACCTACATCGACACGATCGACAGCGGCGGCGGTGGCGGCGGCGGCGGCTCCGGCGCTTCCGAGGCCGCCGAACTCGCCGAGGCGGCCGCCGCGATCGCCAAGGCGCTCAGCGATATCGACTGGAACGCCGTCGGGGTCGACGCCAACGAGCTCTTCTTGAAGATCGCCGGCGGCTACGACAACGAGAGCGTCGACACCAACAAGATGGACACCCTCGGTAAGGTCGACGACGTGACCATCTACGAAAGCGACAGCGGCAATCTGTATGCCGACCGCGACGGCGACGGCGTGATCGACACCGGCATCCTCTACAACTCGGATACCGGCATCGTCTCGGCCGACTGGGACGCCAACGGCACCGGCGATCAGGTCATCGCCGACCTGAAGCCGTAAGACCCGATCAGTAAGCGTAAAACCGACCTTGCGCGCGCAAGCGCGCAAGGTCACACCGGAGCAGCGGATGTCGCGTAACGGTATTTTCCTCGGCGCCGTGTTGGCGACGATCCTGCATGCGCCTTCGCTTGCGGAGACTCTTCAGGACTTCTGCAAGGCCGAACGCCTGGAGATATCGCCGGGCGGAACCTATGTCTTCGCCCGCAAGCCCTCGCGCATCCTGGTGGCCCGCGCCGATTGCCTGGCCTCGCCAGCGGCCGATTGCGACGTCACCGAGGTCTGGAATCCGGCGCCCCTGGCCCGCGGCGACATCCAATTCGACGCCGACGACAGGCGCCTCTTCGCCTATGGCGCCGGGGTTTCGCAGAGCGGTCGGGCCACCAGCGGCAACACGGTGTACGAGATCGACGCCCAGCAGGCGTCGAAAGGCCTGGCGCCCGCCCAGGTCGCGCAATTTCCACTGCCCACCGACCAGGACGTCCTGGACGCCATCGACGTCTCGCCGCCCGACGGGCGAGACGGCGGCGACTACTGGAAGTCGGTGCAGGCGCGGCTCGACCTCGCCGCCTCGCGGCAGTCGAAACAGACCTACAATATCCGCAACCTGTACGGACGGATCTCCGGAAAGTCGTTCGTCTATCTCTATCGTCGCGACGGGGACTTCTCGGTCATGTACGGCCGCGGCGGCCAGGAACGCGCCCTGTGGCCGAACGGCCATGCCTTCGAGGAGCGCACGCGCAACCTGGATTTCCGCTTCGACGGCGACGACGTCGTGGTTCTGGCCCAGGGCGGGGTGCTGAGGATCGGGCAGGGAGCGCCGCGTGACCTGACCAAGGGGCGCTCGCGCGCCGCCCTGGTCCTGGGCGACGACCCCGCCGGCTACTACGGCTATTGGAGCGCCGAGGGCGCGGAACTCAAAGGCGTCGCGTCGGCTACGCTGGGCCCGCTCAGGGCCAGCCTGGCCGCATCATCCCTGGCCGACGTTTCCGGGATCAGCGTCAACAACCGTTCCGCCGCCTTCGTCATCAGCACCGGCCCCCTGCTCGCCGAGACCACGGCCGGCCGCGGCGCGACCTACCGCCACCTCTATGTCCGCGACGGGGTTCGCCGCGAGATCGACTGTGGCGGCGGCGCGCCGGCGCAGCACGACGTGGTGCGGATCGGCGGACCCGGGAGTTTCCTGTTCGTCGACCGCTATCGGCGGCCCGGCGCGACCGCCACGGCGCTGTTCCTCTACGGCGGCCCGTCGCGCTACGTGAACCTCGCCGCCGGACTGCCCGACCGCATCCTGACCTTTCTCGACAGCGGCCTGAACGTGGATGTCGTCCACTATGGCGGTTCGAGCTACACCTTCGACCTGTCCAACCGCCTGCTGCTCGAAGGGCCGACTTCGATCGACCGCGACGCGGCGACCATCGAGGCCTATGTCGCCGCGACCTATCGCGACGACCAGAAGGTTTCGCTCTACGCAAACAGCTTCGGCGGGCTGTTCTATCGCCACTTCAGCGCGGCCTTCCTGGCGCGGCTGGACCGCCGCGTCCTCGACGCGCCCAGCGGCTCGGTCGACATGCGCGAAGAGCCGATCTGGAAGGCGATCAACGAGCAGGGCTGGGGGCGTGGCACGATGGAGCGGGAAAACCGCTTCTTCGCCGGCCTGACCGCCTGCCCGCTCAAGGCGCCGACGACGATCATCGTCGGCCGCGACGACGCCACGGTCCATCCGCGCGAGGACTACCGCCTGTGCGGGCCGAGCCAGGCCAGGTTCGTCGAGCACCCCTACGACCACATGGAAAACCCGCTCCTGGTCATCGGAGGACGACAGCACTCGGTCATCCTGCTCCTGGCCCGGGAACTGGGCGGCGCGCCGCCGCAGCAAGCATCGGAACCCCCGCGGTGAAATACCATCAGACCGAAAACGCCGAGTGCGGCCTGATCTGCCTGGCCTACGCCTCGTCGCGCCTGGGCGCCGACCTCGACGTGGCGGAGCTGCGCCGCAAGTACGGCGGCTCGTCGCGCGGCTTGTCCTTCAAGCAGATGGCGGACATCGCCGGAGCGCTGAATCTCGAAGCCAGGGCCGTGCGCTGCGAACTCGACGAGCTGGCCGGACTGAAGCTGCCGGCCATACTGCACTGGCGGATGAACCATTTCGTCGTGCTCGATCGGGTGCGCAAGAACAGCGTCGTCGTCCACGATCCCGCGAAGGGACGGTTGACCTTCAGCCTGGAGGAAGCCGGCCGGCTGTTCTCCGGCGTCGCCCTGGAGATTCACCGCTCCGAACAGTTCCGCCGCCGCAAGGAGCGCAGCCCCCTGACCATCTGGTCGTGGGTGAGCTTCGAACCGCAGATGATGGCGGGCCTGGGCCAGGTGCTGCTGCTGTCGCTGATGATGCAGGCCTACATCGTGGCCAGCCCCTTCTACATCCAGCTGGCGGTCGATCAGGCGGCGCTGCGCGGCGACCTGCAGATGCTGACGACCCTGGCGATCGGCTTCGGCCTGTTCGGCCTGTTCAACGCCGGCGCCTCGGTGCTGCGCAGCTTCGCGATACAGCAGATCGGCGCCACCCTGTCCTGGAACATGAGCCTCAGGCTGTTTCGGCACCTGGTGCGGCTGCCGCTGGGCTGGTTCCAGCGGCGACGCCTGGCCGACACCATCTCGCGCTTCGACTCCGTCAAACCCATTCGCGACCTGCTGTCGGGCGCCCTGATCACCGCCCTGATCGACGGCCTGCTGGCGATCACCACGCTGTGCCTGATGTTCTACGTCTCGTGGCGGCTGGCGACCGTGGTCGCGGCGGGCGTGGCGCTGTACGCGATCCTGCGGCTGTCCACCCTGCCGCTGTCGATGCGGATGAGCGCCGAGACCCTCGGGGCCCAGATCGCCGAGAACAGCAAGCGGATCGAGACGATCAAGGCGATCCAGACCATCAAGGTGATGGGGGCGGAAAACGAGCAGGAGGCCCAATGGGCCAACAAGTTCTCGAACTACGTCCGGCGCGACTTCATCAACAACCGCACCCAGGCGGCGATCAAGGCCGCGTTCCAGGTGCTGGAGGTCCTCACAGCGACCTCCGTCGTGTTCATCGGCGTGCACGAGATCATCGAGAAGCAGATGACCGTGGGCGTTCTCTACGCCTTCCTGTCCTATCGCTCGCAGTTCTCGTCGGCGGTCACCAACGTCATCGAGCAGGTGATCCAGGTGCGGCTGACCGACATCTACTCCTTCCGCCTGGCCGACATCGTACTGACGCCGCGCGAGGAAGGCATCGATCGCGTCGAGACCAGCGATATCCGCTTCCAGGGTCGCATCGAGGTGGAGAACCTGGCCTTCCGCTACTCCACCCAGGACGGCTACATCTTCAAGAACCTGAACTTCACTATCGAGGCGGGCGAGTACGTCGCCATCGTCGGCCGGTCCGGGTCGGGCAAGAGCACGCTGCTGAAGATCATGTGCGGGCTCTATACGCCGTCGGCCGGCGAGGTCCGGGTCGACGGCAAGAGCGTCTCGGCCTGGGGACCGCGGGCGTTCCGCTCGACCTGCGGCGTGGTCTTGCAGGATGACGAACTGCTATCGGGGACGATCGCCGAGAACGTCGCGTTCTTCGACGAGACCATCGACCACGACCGCATCTGGGACGCCTTGGAGGCTGCGGGCCTGCGCGAGGAGATCACGGCCATGCCCATGCAGATCGAGACCTTCGTCGGCGACATGGGCGGGGCGCTGTCGGGCGGCCAGAAGCAACGCCTGCTGATCGCCCGGGCGCTGTACAAGCAGCCGTCGCTGCTCTTCCTGGACGAGGCGACCTCTCACCTTGACGTCCGTCGCGAAGGTCACGTGAACCGCAGCCTCAAGGGGCTGAAGACGACGCGGGTCGTCATAGCGCACCGGATCGAGACCATCCGAACGGCCGATCGCGTCTTCGACCTCGAGCGGGGCGCCTTCGTGGGCACCGGAGCCGAGTTCGCCATCCGGCGGACCCCGCCCATCTCTCCCGCGGCCCCGCAATCGATCGAGGCCTAGGCGCGGCTTCAAGCCTCGTTGAACACCCGAGCGCCCTGGTCGCTCCGCCGGTCGTACAGCAGCAGCCCGTTGCGCAGTTCCAGGCTGCCCGCCGCCTTGGCGTAGAGCATGGTGAAGAAAGCGATGGACCGCGTCATGGTCACCGCATCGGCGTCGACGGCGCAGAATCGCAGGTCCAGCCCCTTTCGCCGGGCCTGCCGACGCGCGTCCGTCAGAACCTGGATCGCCGCGGCGGGCGCCTCGTCCGCCAGACGATAGAGCACGAGTCCATCGAGATCGCTGGGCGGGTCGGGGATGCGCCGGACAAAGCCGCCGCCGATCAACACCGCATCGGCGATGACTCCGCGCGCCTCCAGCCGCAACAGAAAGCCCTCCAGCCTCCTGAGCAGTTCGAGGCGGACCGCGTCGCCCCCGAACTGCCGGAAGAGATCGTCGCGCTCGAATACGTAGGGACTGGAATTGCCCGGGAAACTTTCGGCCTCGGCGGCCACGTAGACTGGAAAGCCCAGCGCCACCGCGGCGCTCCGATTGTCGTTCACGTGGGATCACCGGTCCGGGGCGCGAGCGTCGCCAGATGCTGTTCGAAGTCGGGCAGCAGGGCTCCATAGTCCGTGATCATTCGATCGACCGTCCGCACGATCGAGCCCCAATCATCGTGCAATTCGGCGCGGCGCACGCTGACCTCGAAATTGCCTTGGGTCGCGTAGATCAGCGGGCCAAGCGGGATGTAGCCATGGCGGCACGCGCCGGCGCGGGCCAGCGCGCCGCTGAACAGCACGCGCGCCAGCCGACCGTTGCCGTTCGGAAAGGCGTGGGTGTTCAGCACGGCCACCAGGATCCACACCGCCGAGGCGACCGCCGCCTCTTGCGTCTCATCCGACAAGGCGTCCCAACGCGCGCAAATGCGCTCCAAGGCCGGCTTCACCTCCTCCGGCGCAATGAAATCCACCGCGCGCCCATCCTTGTCCGGTTGGGTTCGATGCTGGCTTGCCCGGATCTGCTGTCCTCGTCGGCCGACGCACCCGCCGGCGATCCGTCGCAGCCGGTCGATCGTCATCGGAAAGGCGGCGTTGGCGCAGAGCGTGCGCCCTACGGGATCCAGCGGACGGCGATCCAGGAAGGTGGAAAGCGAGCGTTCCTCGCCAGTGAGGAAGGGGGAAAGCGGGTCGCGGGTGTTGTCCCGGATGCGTTGCCGCCAGGGCGGCGGCAACCAGACCGCCAGGGCGCGCTCGCGCGAGCCATCGCCACCGGGCGGGGGAAGGTCGGCCAGCCGGCGAGCGAGCGCGGCCACCGCGTCGTTGGCCTCGCTCACGCGCACTTCGGAATTGACGATGGGCGAGCGCATCGGCCTCTGCTCTCGATTTCGCCTTGAGCGCTTCTGGATGCCGGACCCGTCAGCACTTGGCTTGACGCGAGACTGCCGCGCCGCCCCCGCCTCGTCGAGTTTCGAAAGATTTCCCGCTCCCGCATCCACACGCCCGAGAACCGCCACGCGGGACCGCGGCCAAGGGTGAGCCGTCCGCCGTGGAGGCGGACCGGCCTAAGCCAGCCCCGCCCGACCGTAATACAGCGTCCCCGCCATCGGCTGGGCGAGCCCGCGGCGGATACGCGGCCCGAACTTCGTCGCCGACAGCAGGCGCGCGACCATGACCTCGTCCCCCGCCCGGCGGAACGCCCGGGCGGCGGCCGACCACAGCGCCGTGGTCGCCGGATGCGGCGCGACGACGCCGGCGGCGAGGCCGAGGGCCAGCAGGCTCCAGCCGGCGGCGCGGGCGGTGATGCGATCAGGACGGGTCATGGTCGTGCTCCTTTCTGATGGGGTCGAGGAGGACCGCCGGGGGCTGGGCGGTATGGCGGTCCTCCTCGGGCCGCCGAACAGTCCTTTCCAGGCTATTCGGCGGCGATGGCGATCTCGTCGGCGGAGATCCCCAGTCGGTAGGCGACGCCGGCCCCGTAGGCCGGATCGGCGCGATGGAAGTGCACCAACTGGCGCTTCTGGATCTCGACCGGCACGCCGTGCATGGCCGCAGCGATGTTGTCGAACAGCTGGCGCTGCTGGTCGGGGCTCATCAGCCGGAAGAGATCCCCCGGCTGGGTGTAGTCGTCATTGCCGTCGCGGTGGCTGTAGCGATCGGCGTCGCCGTGGATCGGCAGCGGCGGCTCGGCGACCGACGGATCCTCGACCGGACCGCCGAAGCTGTTGGGCTCGTACCAGGCCTCGGTGCGCGGCGGGCTGTCGAACCGCATGGCGCCGTCGGCGTGGTAGTGGTGCACCGGGCAGCGCGGACGGTTCACCGGCAGCGCCTCGTAGTGCGTGCCGATCCGGTACCTATGCGCGTCGGCGTAGGCGAAGATCCGCGCCTGCAGCATCTTGTCGGGCGAGAAGCCGATGCCCGGCACGATGTTGGACGGCGAGAACGAGCTCTGCTCCACCTCGGCGTGGTAGTTGTCCGGATTACGGTTCAGCTCCAGCACCCCGACCTCGATCAACGGATAGTCCGCGTGCGGCCAGACCTTGGTCAGGTCGAACGGGTTCCAGCGGAAGCTCGCGGCCTGGGCCTCGGTCATGATCTGCACGTAGAAGGTCCAGCGCGGGAAATCGCCCTTCTCGATCGACTCGAACAGGTCGCGCTGGGCGCTCTCGCGGTCGTTGGCGATGACCGCGTTACCCTCGGCATTGGTCCAGTTCTTGATGCCCTGCTGGGTCTTGAAGTGGAACTTCACCCACACGCGCTCATTGGCGGCGTTGATGAAGCTGTAGGTGTGGCTGCCGAAGCCGTGGACGTGGCGATAGCTCTGCGGCAGGCCCCGGTCCGAGAACAGGGTCGTCACCTGGTGCAGGCTTTCCGGCGACAGGCTCCAGAAGTCCCACATCGCCGTCGGCGAGCGCAGGTTCGACACCGGGTGGCGCTTCTGGGTGCGGATGAAGTCGGGGAACTTCAGCGGATCGCGCAGGAAGAACACCGGGGTGTTGTTGCCCACCAGGTCCCAGTTGCCCTGCTCGGTGTAGACCTTCAGGGCGAAGCCGCGCACGTCGCGCTCGGCGTCGGCCGCGCCGCGCTCGCCGGCCACGGTCGAGAAGCGCAGCAGCACTTCGCTCTCCGCGCCCGGTTGCAGGGCGGCGGCCTTGGTCCAGCCGCTGATGTCGTGGGTGATCTTCAGCACGCCATAGGCGGCCGAGCCCTTGGCGTGGACGGCGCGCTCGGGCACCCGCTCGCGGTTCTGGTGGGCCAGCTTTTCCATCAGCTGATAGTCCTGCATCAGCAGGGGCCCGCGCGGGCCGGCCGACAGGCTGTTCTGGTTGTCCGCGATCGGCGCCCCGGCGCTCGTCGTCATGGTGATCTTGGTCATCTCGGCCCTCGTCATCTCGTAGCGCCACTGTCCCAGGCGGCGTCCGATAAATCCAATTGATCGTTTTTGCCGACAGCATCGGCTCGATCTATCAGACTCTAGGGAGGACCATAGGGCGGGTCTTGAACGGCCACGCCTCGACCCGGAGCGTCCGGCGGTCTAATCCAGGGCCATGACCGCCATCCTGCCCGACGCCGCCGCCGCCAACTGGGTCGACCGCTACGCCCCGGCCGCCTTGCGCCCCTGGCTGAAGCTGGGACGGTTCGACCGTCCGGCCGGCATCTGGCTGCTGATGCTGCCCGGCTGGCAGGGCATCGCCCTGGCCGCGGCCGAGAAGGGCCAGCTGCCCAATCCCTGGCTGCTGATCGCCTTCTTCGTCGGGGCGGCCCTGATGCGGGCGGCCGGCTGCGCCTTCAACGACATCGTCGACCGCGACTTCGACGCCCAGGTGGCCCGCACGGCCCTGCGCCCGATCCCGGCCGGCCTGATCACCGTCAAGCAGGCCTGGCTGTTCCTGGTGGGATGCAGCCTGACCAGCTTCCTCATCCTGATCTGCCTGGGCTGGCTGGCGATCGGCCTGGGCGTGGCCTCGCTGCTGCTGGTGGCCGGCTATCCGTTCATGAAGCGGATCACCTGGTGGCCGCAGGCGTGGCTGGGCCTGACCTTCAACTGGGGCGCCCTGCTGGGCTACGCCGCCGCCACCCATTCGCTGAGCTGGTCTGCCGCCCTGCTCTACGCCTCGGGCATCTTCTGGACCCTCGGCTACGACACCATCTACGCCATCCAGGACATCGAGGACGACGCCCTGGCCGGGGTGAAGTCATCGACCCGCCGGCTGGGCTCCAAGGTCCGCCAGGGCGTGGCGATCTTCTACGTCCTGGCCTTCGTGCTGGCACTGGCGGCCGCCTGGGCCGGCGGTCTGGGACCGCTGTTCCTGCCGCTGCTGGGCCTCTACGGCCTGCACCTGTCGCGCCAGGCCGTGGCCGTGAAGCTCGACGACGGGCCGGGCGCGCTGAAGCTCTTCAAGTCCAACGCCCAGGCCGGCGCGATCCTGGTGCTGGCGCTGGTGGCGGGAGCGTGGACGCCGGCGGGGTTCTGAGGCCGCAAGACCCCCTCAGTCGCTCCGCGACAGCTCCCCCAGAGGGGGAGCATCTCCTTGGCTCGGCGCTACTAAATCCTCCCCCTCTGGGGGAGGTGGCCCGGAGGGCCGGAGGGGGCTTCCCCGGTCAGAACGGCCCAGCGCGGTAGATCCGCTCCATCGACCGCTCCAACTCGCCCAGCCGCCGGTCATAAGCCCGCGCCAGGCAGGCCCGGTTGGCCTTGCAGCCCGCCCGCTCGTTCAGCCAGGCCTGCTGGCTGTCCATCAGCGCCCCGCGCGCGCCCATGCCCATGGTGCGCTTGTTGATGTCGTAGAGCACGGCCATCCGCACGTCCTTGTTGTCCAGGCCGCGGTCGGCGCAGATCGCCCGCTCGTCGGGCCGCCTGGCCTTGGCGCAGTCGAAGCTGGCGGCGTGAGCAGCCCCCGCGAGGCCAAGCGAAACAAGGGCGACGACAACAGGCAAGCGCATGAAAAACCTCCGGAAAAGGACCTGACCTAACGGCATTCTGTCGGCTGGAACCTGAATGTGCGATGATCCGTTCCATGGCCGTCGCCGCTCGCATCAAGCCGCAGGAGTTGTTCTCGTCGGAGGACTGGGCCCGCCTGTCGCGCCGCTCGTCCTGGCGCGGGATCGCCATGGTCGCCCACGCCTGGGGCGTGATCCTGCTGACCGGGGCCGTCTTCGTGATCTGGCCCAACCCGCTGACCTACATCGTCGCCGTCATGCTGATCGGCGCCCGGCAGTTGGGCCTGGCGATCCTGATGCACGAAGCTGCTCATGGCGGGCTGCACCCGAACCTCAAGGTCAACGACTGGCTGGGCGAGTGGCTGTGCGCGGCGCCGCTGGGGGCGTCGCTGAACGCCTACCGCCCCTACCACCTGACCCACCACAAGTTCGCCCAGCAGGCCGAGGACCCGGATCTCGTTTTGTCGGCCCCGTTCCCGACCACGCGGGCGTCCCTGCGCCGCAAGATCGTCCGCGACCTGACGGGCCAGACCTTCTTCAAGCAGCGGTTCGGGCCGATCATCTCCGGCCTGAAGAAGCGTGGACACGGCCAGGCCCCGGGCGCGATCTTCGCCCGCGCGGCGGCGGGCCAGAAGCGGTTCCTGCTGATCAACCTGGCCATGCTGGTCGCGCTCAGCGCCGCCGGCCTGTGGTGGGCGTGGCTGGCGCTGTGGATCGTGCCGATGGCCACCTGGTTCCCGCTGGTCACCCGCCTGCGCAACATCGCCGAGCACGCCCTGGTCGCCAAGGACGAGCCCGACCCCTTCCGCCACGCCCGCACGACGAAGGCCAACTGGCTCGAGCGCGCCCTGGTCGCGCCCTACCACGTCAACTTCCACGCCGAGCACCACCTCTTCATGCACGTGCCCTGCTGGAACCTGCCCCGGGCGCATCGACTGCTGCGGGAGAAGGGGCTGACCGAGGGCATGCTGAACGCGCCGGGCTATCTGACGGTGCTGAAGGCGGCGTCGAGCAAGGTGGCGGCCTAAGCCCCCTCCGGCCCTCCGGGCCACCTCCCCCAGAGGGGGAGGATCTAGCGACGCCCCGCCATCAAGATGCTCCCCCTCTGGGGGAGCTGTCGCGGAGCGACTGAGGGGGTCTCGCGTGAGCGCGAAACGCCTATAACCCGCCCATGATCGTCCAGACCCTGGAAGGCCGTCGGGCCTTCATCGCCGACAACACCCGCCTGCTGCCCACGCCGCATGCGCCTGAACTCCTGTTGCACCTGGCCGACGAAATCACGCCGATCTGGAAGTTGACCGAGGAAGCCCTGGAAGAGATCGGCCTGCCGCCGCCGTTCTGGGCCTTCGCCTGGGCGGGCGGCCAGGCCCTGGCGCGCTACGTGCTGGACCACCCCGAGATCGTGCGCGGCAAGCACGTGATCGACTTCGCCACCGGCTCGGGCATCGTCGCCGTCGCGGCCATGAAGGCGGGCGCGAAGAGCGTACTGGCGGCCGATATCGACGTGTTCTGCGAGGCCGCCGTGGCGATGAACGCGCAGGCCAACGGGGTCGAGATCGGCTTCACCGACGTCAACCTGCTGGACGCCCCGCCGCCGGCCGCCGACGTGCTGCTGGCCGGCGACATCTGCTACGAGGGCCCGATGGCCAAGGCGGTCATGGCCTGGCTGGCCCAGGGCCGCGCGGCCGGGGCGGCGGTGCTGGTCGGCGATCCGGGCCGCACCTACTTCCCCAAGGAGGGCCTGGTGAAGCTGGCCGAATACCAGGTGCCCACCACCCGCGAGCTGGAAGACCTGGCCGTCAAGCGCACCAGCGTCTGGACTCTGCCCTGACGCCAAACTAGAACATTTGCAGAACATCAGTGGAGACCCGCCCATGCGCGAGGACGGCAAGATCGACTATATCGAGTGGGCGGGCGGCGAGCTGCCGGCCACCAAGGCCTTCTATTCGGCCGCCTTCGGCTGGACCTTCACCGACTACGGCCCCGACTACGCGGCCTTCGAGGGCCAGGGCGCCGACGGCGGCTTCGTCGGCGACGTCACCGAGGAACCGGCCAAGCCGCTGGTGGTGCTCTACGCCGTCGATCTGGAGGCCATGGAAGCCAAGGTCACGGCCGCCGGCGGCGTGGTCGTGAAGCCGATCTTCGAATTCCCCGGCGGCCGGCGGTTCCACTTCCTGGATCCGGCGGGGAACGAACTGGCCGTGTGGAGCGCGACGGGATTCGAGTGATCCTTCTCCCCTTGCGGGAGAAGGTGGCGGCGAAGCCGACGGATGAGGGGTCTCTCAGATGGGAGACCCCTCACCCGGCCTGGCCGGCCCCACGCAGCTTTCAGTTCTGAGAGACCCCTCACCCGACCCCGCTCCGCGGGGCCACCCTCTCCCGCAAGGGGAGAGGGAACCTGAAAAACCGTCACAAACCCTGGCTAAGTTCCGCACCCTGACGATTGGGGAATCCAGGTGGGCCAGCGGAGCTGCGGCGACTGCGGGATGTGCTGCAAGCTGATGGGCGTCGAGGCCATCGGCAAGGCGCCGCACGCCTGGTGCGGCCACTTCCGCAAGGGCGCCGGCTGCGCGATCTATGCCGACCGTCCCACGGCCTGCGCCGACTTCTCCTGCTACTGGCTGAACGCCGAGGGCCTGGGCGACGACTGGCGGCCCGACCGCGCCCGCTTCGTCCTGCACCGGGAAGACGGCGGCCGACGGCTGATCGTCGAGGTCGATCCGGCCCAGCCCCAGGCCTGGCGCAAGGCCCCCTACCACGCCACCTTTCGCGACTGGGCCCGGCGCGGCGCGGCCGGCGGCCTGACCCTCAACGTGCTGGTCGGCCCGCGCGCCTTCGAGATCCGCGCCGACGGCGATGTCGACCTCGGCATCGTCCGCGACATGGCCGCCAAGCCCTTCGCGGGAGCCCCCAATGAGCGACGTCGCGCTTTCGCCGGTTCCGGGCCCCGCCCCAGGCAAGGCCTGCGGCTCCTGCGGCATGTGCTGCAAGGTGCTGGCCATCGACGAGCTGAACAAGCCCGACGGCGTCTGGTGCGGCCACTTCAAGAAGGGCGGCGGCTGCGGCTCCTACGAGACCCGTCCGGGCGCCTGCCGCAGCTTCCACTGCCTGTGGCTGACCTCGGAAAAACTCGACGAGACCTGGCGGCCCGACAAGGCCGGCTTCCTCATGTATTCCGACCGCGACGGCAAGCGGCTGAACGTGGTGGTCGATCCCGGCAAGCCGGCGGCCTGGAAGCGCGAGCCCTATTACCGCCGCATCAAGGCCATGTCGCAACGGGCCTATGACGGCTACGAGCTGGTGGTCTGCGTCGGCGACCGCCGCACCGTGGTCTTCCCCACCGAGGACGTCGAGCTGGGCGTGCTGAACCCCGGCCACAAGCTGGTCAGCGGCTATGTGAACCGCGACGGCGCGCAGGTCCCCTTCGCCATGGTGCTGAGCGACGCCGAGGGCTGAGCGCCCGGACTGCTGAAGCGGGCTCAGCAGGCCGTGGACGAGCCCGTGGCTAATCCCGCCGCCTGAAGGGCGCTATCTGAGCCTCCTGAACCAAGGAGAGGCTCCCATGAGCAAAGCCGAGCGCGACGTCATCGTGGTCATCGGGGCCGGCCAGATCGGCCAGGCGATCGCTCGACGTGTAAGCGTCGGCAAGCGCGTGCTGCTGGCCGACATGAAGCGCGAGAACGCCCAGGCCGCCGCCGAGGTGCTGGCCGACGCCGGCTACGAGACCCACGTCGCCGTGGTCGACGTCGCCTCGCGAGAAAGCGTCCAGGCCCTGGTCGCGACCGCCACGGCCCTGGGCGCGGTCACCGGCCTGATCCACGCCGCCGGCGTCTCGCCCAGCCAGGCGCCGGCAAGCGTGATCCTCAGGGTCGATCTTTACGGGACGGCGCTGGTGCTCGACCTGTTCGGCGAGGTGATCGCCAGGGGCGGATCGGGCGTCGTCATCGCCTCGCAGTCGGGCCACCGCCTGCCGCCGCTGCCCGAAGAGCAGAGCCACGCCCTGGCGACCACCCCGACCGAAGCGCTGCTGGCCCTGCCCTTCCTGGCTCCGGAAGTGGTCACCGATCCGCTGAACGCCTACCAGCTCTCCAAGCGCGGCAATTCCCTGCGGGTGGCCGCCCAGGCCGTGCGCTGGGGCGCGCGTGGAGCACGGATCAACGCCATCAGCCCGGGCATCGTCATGACGCCCCTGGCCCGCGACGAACTCACCGGCCCGCGCGGCGCAGGCTACCGCCGGATGATCGAGGGATCGGCGGCGGGGCGCGCCGGAACGCCCGACGAGGTCGGGGCGGTGGGCGCCCTGCTGATGGGCCCCGACGGCGGCTTCATCACCGGCAGCGACATCCTGATGGACGGCGGAGTGACGGCCGCTTGGCTCTACGGGGACTTAGCCAAGGGGTGAGGGGCTGCAGGGATACAGGCGCAACGGCCCTTCCCTTTTCTCCCGTCATTCCCGCCCTTGTGGCGGGAAACCCTGGTTCCGCTGACACCTGAGACACAAGCGGCGTGCTCAGCACGCCGCCCCATCCGCCCTTGCGGCTGACAGAGGGGTTCCCGCCACAAGGGCGGGAATGACGGGAAGTTAGTGGGCGGAGGTGCGGAGCCTCAGCCCCGCGCCTTCACCGGCGCGGCGCCGTCGACATAGGCCTCGTTGAGATAGACCTCGGCCTCCTGCGGCGACAGGGCCGGCGCATAGCCGAAGCCCTGGCCGTAGTCGCAGCCCAGCTTCTGCAGCGCGTGGGCCATCTCGGCGTTCTCGACGCCCTCGGCGACGACTTCCAGGTCGAGATCCTGGCCCAGCTTCACCACCGAGCGGACGATCTTGGCCGAGCCGGCGTTGCCGCCCATGGTTCGCACGAAGTAGCGGTCGATCTTCAGCGTGTCGAACGGCAGGCGCGTCAGGTACGACAGCGACGAGAAGCCGGTGCCGAAGTCGTCCAGCGCCAGGCCAGCCCCCGCCTCGCGCAGGCTGCGCAGGATCACCGCGGCCCGCTCGGGATCGCGCATGATGTCGCTTTCGGTGACTTCCAGCTTCAGCGCGCCGCGCGGCAGGCCGTTCTCGCGCAGCACCTGGGCCACGTCGTGCACCAGGCCCGGACGGTCGATCTCGCCGGTCGACAGGTTGACGCTGACGGTCAGGGCGCCGACGGCCGGGTGGGTGTGACGCCAGGCGGCCAGTTGCTTGCCGGCGCTGCGCATCATGTGCTCGCCGAGCTCGGCCATCAGGCCCATTTCTTCGATCAGCGGCAGGAACTCGTCGGGCGGCAGCAGGCCGCGACGCGGGTGGATCCAGCGCGCCAGGGCCTCGAAGCCCGACAGGGCGCCGGTCGACAGGCGCACGACCGGCTGGAAATAGGGGATGATCTCGCCGCGGCCGATGGCGCCGCGCAGGTCGGCTTCCAGCGCCAGGCGCGACAGGCCGTCGGTCTCCATCGAGCGGCCGTAGGCGGCGGCGGAGCCGCGCCCGTTGGCGGCGGCGGCCTCGACGGCCAGCTCGGCCCGGCGGACCAGCTCGGCGGCCTCCGGCGCGTCCTCGCCGCCCTCGGCCGAAACCGCGCCGATGGTCAGGGTCGGGTGGATGTCAAAGCCGGCGATGCGCAGCGGCTGTTCCAGCGCCGAGCGCAGCAGCTCGGCCGGCTCGTAGCCGTGCGGCTCGCACAGCACGGCGAACTCGTCCTCGCCGATGCGGCCCAGGATCGAGCCCTCGGGAAAGGCGGCGGCCAGGCGCGAGCCGAGAGCGGCCAGGACGAGGTCGGCGCGCTCGTGGCCCAGGGCCTCGTTCAGGCGGCGCAGGCGGTCGAGGTCGGCGACCACCAGTTCATGCACGCCGGTATGGGTCAGGCGCTCGCGGGCGCGAGCGATGAAGCTGCGGCGGTCGAGGAGCCCCGTGAGGTCGTCCTTGCCCGAGGCGGCGAATTTCACTTCCGGGGCGATGACGCCGGCGGCGCGCAGGCCCTCTTCCAGCCAGACGCCGCGCCAGATGCAGGTCTCGCCGCCGCGCATGCGCATGCGCACGACGATCTCGGAGCCGGCCTCGCGCACCCGCAGCAGTTCTTCGGCCTGGGCGCGGTCCTGCGGCAAAGCCAGGGCGCGGAAGGCGGCCGAGGCGCATTCGGGAGCCAGGGGCGAGAGGCCCAGGGCCCGGGCCGCGCCGTTGATGCGCAGCCGGTCGGTCTCGGGGTCCCAGTGCCACAGCGCGACCTCCGCGGCGCCCAACGCTTCCAGCGTGGTCGTCGCGTCCCAGATCCTACGCTCGGCTACCTTGAAAGACATGCCCGTTCCCGCGCCGCCCGATCCCCCATGGATGGACGGCGTGCGGTCCGGGGCGAAACTCACGACGGAGCAATCAACCCGAACAGACGATGATCTCGCCACTCGCCGTTAATTTTAAGATAAGCGCGCGCATATCCCTCCTCGGAAAACCCGCATCTCGTGAGCAGGCCGGCCGAGCGCGCGTTATGCGGCATGCAGGCCGCTTCCAGCCGGTGAAGGCCCAGCGGACCGAAGGCGAAATCGATCACCGCCCGCACGGCCTCGGTGGTGTAGCCCTGCCCCGCATGCGCCTCGCCGGCCCAGTAGCCGACCACCCCGGTCTGGGCCACGCCCCGGCGGATGTTGAACAGGCGCACACCGCCGACGATGGCGTCGTCCGACTTGCGGAACACGAAGAACGGAAGGGCTTCTCCCAGTTCGAGTTCGCGGGCGTAGGCGGCCAGCCGCTGGCGGAAGGCGGCCCGTGTCAGGTCGTCGGCCGGCCAGGTCGGCTCCCACGGCGTCAGGAAGGCGCGCGAGCCGCCGCGCAGCTCCGCCCACGGCTTGTGATCGCCCAGGCGCGGCAGGCGCAGATAGACCCGATCGCCCTCGATGCGCGGGCCCTGGTCGATGCGGAGAAGACGGAGAATGGCGGACAAGGACGGGTCTCGAACAGCAGGGCCGCACAATTGCGGCTTATTGTCCGCCGAACAACGTCCGCCGGAAGATTTCCCCGGCGCCCAGCGCGCCCTTGGCCCCCAGCACCGCCGTGGCGGCCTTGGCGGGCGCCAGAATCCGCCCGCCAAGGCGGGCGATGTCGGCCGCGCCGACCGCGTCGACCCCGGCCGCCAGTTCGGCGGGCGAGAACAATCGGTCGAAGGTCAGGGCCTGGCCGGCGGCCTGCTCGGCGCGGGCGAGCGGCTGCTCGCGGGCCATGAACATGTGCGCCTTCAGCTGGGCCTTGCAGCGGGCGAGCTCGGCCTCGTCGATGCGCTCGACCAGGGCCAGCAGCTGCTCGGCGCAGACCTGGGCGGTCTGGCCTGCGTCCTTGGCCGCGCAGCCGGCGTAGATGCCAAGCGCCCCGATGTCGGCATAGGTGTCGGCATAGGCGTCGATGTTGTAGGCCAGACCGCGCTTCTCGCGGGCCTCCTGGAACAGGCGCGACGACATGCCCCCGCCCAGGGCCTCGGCGAAGACCCGCAGGGCGAAATAGTCGTCGTCGCGCGAACCGGCGGCCGGCAGCATCAGAACGAGATGCGCCTGCTCCAGCTTGCGGGTCTCGGCGAAGGATGCACCGACGAAGGGGGCGGGCTCGGGCACAGGCGCGCCGGGCGTGGCCGGCAGGTCGCCGAAGGCCTTCCGCGCCAGGTCCAGCAGCTCGGCTTCTTCCACCGCGCCGGTGGCGCTGACCACCAGCCGGTCGGCGGCGTAGAGGCTGGCGCGCCAGTCCGACAGAGCTTCCGGCGTGGCGGCCTCGACCGTGTCGACCGTGCCCAGGATCGGCCGGCCGACCGGATGGTCGCCCCAGGCGCCCTTCTGCAGCAGGTCGAAGACGTAGTCGTCAGGCGCGTCGGCGGCCTCGGCGATCTCCTGGGCGACCACCTGCTTCTCGCGGGCCAGATCGGCGGCGTCGAGCGTGGGCCGGCGCACGAGGTCGGCGATCACCTCGACGCCCAGCGGCAGACCGCCCTTGAGGGCGCGGATCTGGAAGCTGGTGCGCTCATAGCCGGTGGCGGCGTTGATCTGGCCGCCCTGGGCCTCGACCACCTCGACGATGTCGCGCGCGCTGCGCCCGCCCGCGCCCTTGAACACCATGTGCTCGAGCAGGTGCGACCAGCCCGACCGCGCCGGATCCTCATAGGCCGCCCCGCGCCCGGCGACGACGGAAAGCGCCAGGGTCTCGAGTCCCGGCATCGGATCGCAGACGACGCGGACGCCATTGGGCAGGGTGTGGAGGGTCGGAAGGGTCATTTCCCTCCGTGTAGACGCGTAAGCGCCCGAAAGCCACAGATCCGGGAACCTCCCCCTGTGGGGGAGGCGGCCGAAGGCCGGAGGGGGGACGTTTTCAGCTTCCGCTTTGCGAAGCCGTCAATCGCCCGCTCCCCCCACCGATCGCTTGCGCGATCGCCTCCCCCACAGGGGGAGGTTCTCTCAAGTCACTTCCCCGCGAACGCCCGCACGTGGGCCTTCACGGCCGCCGGATCGGCCGGCAGGCGGTCGAAGCGTTCGGGCTTGGCCGACAGGTCGGGCGCGCCGCGCGGCACGCCCTGGACGACGCCGGTGGCGGCCAGCACGGCTTCGGGGAACTTGGCGGGGTGGGCGGTCGACAGCACCACGACCGGGGTCGTGGGGTCTTCGAGGCGCAGGCGGGCGGCGGCGGCCAGGCCGACGGCGGTGTGCGGATCGACGACCTCGCCGGTCTCGTTCAGCGTGGCCAGCATGGTCTTGGCGGTGTCGGCCTCGCTGACCGAGGCCCCGACGAACAGCTCGCGCATCATCGTGTGAGCGCTGGGCGGGATGTCGAGCACGCCGGTGGTGGCGAAGCCACGGAAGGCCCGGCCGGTCTCGATGCCGTCACGGCGCACGGCCTCGAAATAGAGGCGCTCGAAGTTGGAGGCGACCTGGATGTCCATGGCCGGGCTCTGGGTGGCGGCCACGGCGCCGCGCGAATAGCGGCCGTCCTCGAAGGCGCGCGCGAGAATGTCGTTGCTGTTGGTGGCGGCCACGACCTTGGCGATCGGCAGGCCCAGCTGCTTGGCGACGAAGGCGGCGTAGGCGTCGCCGAAATTCCCCGTCGGCACGACGAAGGCGATCTCGCGGGCAGGCGCGCCCAGGCTGACGGCGGCGGTGAAGTAATAGACGCTCTGGGCCGCGATCCGCGCCCAGTTGATCGAGTTGACGCCCGACAGGTCCACCGCGTGGCGGAACTGGTCGTCCTGGAAGGCCTGCTTGACGATGGCCTGGCAGTCGTCGAACGAGCCCTGCACCGACACGCACGACACGTTGGCGTCGGCCGCCGTGGTCATGAACCGGCGCTGGACCTCGCTGATCCGGCCTTCCGGGAAGAGCGCGACGATGCGGGCGTTGCTGCGGCCGCGGAAGGCCTCGACGGCCGCGCCGCCGGTGTCGCCCGAGGTGGCGCAGATGATGGTCATGGTCCGCGACTGGCGCGACAGCACGTAGTCGTAGAGCCGGCCCAGGAGCTGCATCGCAACGTCCTTGAAGGCCAGGGTCGGACCGTGGAACAGCTCCAGCAGGTAGCGGTTGGCGGCCAGCTGCTTCAGCGGCGTCACCGCCGCGTGGGTGAAGCTGGCATAGGCCTCGTCGCACATGGTCTGCAGGTCGTCGGCCGGGATGTCGTCGCCGACGAAGCGGCCCAGCACGGCGGCGGCCACCTGGGCGTAGGTCTTGCCGGCGAAGGCGGCGATCTCTTCGGGCGTGAAGGTCGGCCAGGTCTCGGGCACGTACAGGCCGCCGTCGGGGGCCAGGCCGGCCAGCACCGCGTCCAGGAAACCGATCGAGGGGGACTCGCCCCGGGTCGAGACGTAACGCATCAGGGCCTCATCCTCCGCCAGAGCATGGCGGCATAGATAAAGAGCAGGGTGACGGCAAGACCAAACCACGTAAGCGCGTATTCCAGGTGCCGGTTGGAAATTTCTGCCGGCAACGGCGCGGGCGTGACGCCAGGGACGGCGGGCGCCTCCTTTTCGGCGACCACCATCAGCGCGGGCTTCGGATGCGGGGTCACGATGATTGAGCTCACCCGCTGCCCGTTGTCGGTCTGCGTCTCCGTCTGCTCGACCGTCGGCGCGAAACGCAGGATCCCCGTGACCTGTTCGGGTTGGGGTCCTTCATAGTCCGGTGTGGAGAGCGACCCAGCGGCCGCCTCTATGTATCCCCGGTCGATCGCCACGACGTGATCGGGGTTGCCGGTCGACTGACAGAAGGCCATCGCCCGCCAGGCGATCTGGCCGTCGCGCAAGGCATAGCGCGGCTGCTCCTTGCGGGGTGTCTCCTGCCACTTGCAGGTGACGGTGACGCGGTTCCACTCCAGCGCCTTGGGCGCGCTTTGATCGAGCACCTCGTCCAGCGGCCGGGCCGGCGCCGTCTTCAGCTTCTCGATCCGCGCCAGCAGGTCTTCCTTCCAGGCCAGGCGCTTCACCTGCCAGGTCCCCAGGCCGCAGAGGATGGCGAAGGCGATCAGGGTGGCGATCGTCAGGCCGATCGGGAAGCCGGGCTTCTTCGGAGCGGTCTCAGACATCGTCGCGCCCCGCTTGCGAGGCCTTGTTGGCGATCTGGGCGGCGACCATCAGCCCCTTGGCCGGCCGCATCAGGAACAGGCACGCCAGGCCCGTCAGCGGCAGCCAGACCACCAGCAGCAGCCATACCGGCCAGTTCCAGGCGAACATCGAGAACAGCGCCCCGAACGCGCAGAGGAAGCCGGCGATCAGGATGACGAAGGTCGACGCCCCGTCGCCGGTCTCGAGCTTGGCAAGGTCGTAGCCGCAGGCCTCGCAGCGCGGCGCGATCTTGAGGAAGCCCTCGAACAGGAAGCCCTCGCCGCAGACGGGGCATCGCCCGGCGGCGCCGGCGGCGTAGGGGTTGGTCTTGGGCATGCGATCCCCGCAGACGCTGAAAACGAAAAAGGCCCGGAACGCTGGTCTGCGCTCCGGGCCCCCTAGAACGGCTATGACCTTAGTGCGTCGAGGCGCCGAAGATCACGTAGATGAAGGCGAACAGGAACAGCCAGACCACGTCGACGAAGTGCCAGTACCAGGCGGCGGCTTCGAAGCCGAAGTGCTGCTTGGGCGTGAAGGCGCCGTTCATCAGGCGGATCAGGCAGACGATCAGGAACAGCGTGCCCACGAAGACGTGGAAGCCGTGGAAGCCGGTGGCCAGGAAGAAGGTCGAGCCGTAGAGGCCCGAATTGGCGGCGGCTTCGTTGTAGAACAGCTGCTCGTGATTGATGTGGGCGTATTCGTAGACCTGGATGGTCGTGAACAGCGCGCCCAGCAGGATGGTCAGGATCAGGCCCCACTGGGCGCCCTTGCGGTCGCCTTGCTGCAGAGCGTGGTGCGACCATGTGATGGTCGTGCCCGACAGCAGCAGGGTCAGGGTGTTGACCAGCGGCAGGTGCCAGGGCGAGACGGTCTCGACGCCGGCCGGCGGCCAGGCGGCCCAGGCGGTGCGCACTTCCTCGATGCCCGAAAGGGTGCGGTGATGGTGGAACAGGGCCATCTCGAAGAAGATCCAGAACCACGCCACGAAGAACATCACTTCCGAGGCGATGAACAGCACCATGCCGTAGCGCAGGCCGATCGAGACGACGGGGGTGTGATCGCCGGCGTTGGCTTCCTTGATGACGTCGCGCCACCAGCCGAACATCGTGTAGAGCACGCCGGCCAGACCGGTCGCGAACAGCCACCACTGGCCCTTCTCGATGCCGAACACCCCGCCCTTGATCCAGGCGATCAGGCCGAGCGCCATGACCGTGGCGGCGGCCGAGCCGACGAACGGCCACGGGCTGGGCGGCAGGATGTGGTAGTCGTGTTTGACGGCGCCGTGGGCCATGTGTCGCGAACCCTCTTTAATCTTATTGATGGCGCGTCGCTTGGGTCCCCCCGGCCCGCGCCTCTCCCTTGCCGAAAGCTATAGTCTGCTGGACGCTGTTCCGCCAAGAGGCTCGACGATGCGAGGCACGTCCGTCTTGCCTTCCTGGCCTTCGACGGCCGGGAAGAAGGTGTAGGACAGGGTGATCTCGGACTTGCCCTTGGTCTCCGGATCCTCGGCGAAGCGCGGATCGACGAAGTAGACGACCGGGAACTCGACCGTCTGGCCGGGCTGGATCGTCTGGTTCGAGAAGCAGAAGCACTCGATCTTCTGGAAGTACGGGCCGGCCTGCTCGGGCACCACGTTGTAGATCGCCCGCCCGGTCTGGGGCTTGTCGCTGGTGTTGGTGACCTTGAAGAAGGCCAGCCCCGAGGCGCCCAGCTTGATGTCCTGGCTGACCTGCTCGGTGGTGAAGGTCCAGGGCAGGTTGCGGATGTTGGCGTCGAAGCGGATCTGGACGGTGCGGTCGAGCACCTTGGTCGGGGCGGCCTGCGCGCGGCGCACCGTGCCGTCGAAGCCCGTGGCCTGGCAGAACAGCTTGTACAGCGGCACCGCCGCATAGGCCGCGCCGACCATGCCGACGAAGGCGACGGCGCAGATCAGCGCCACCCGCTTGTTGCGGCGGGCCTGCAGCGTGGTCTTGTCGGCGCCGGCCCCGCCCGGCGTGGGATCAGAACCGGTTTCCGACATTGGCGCCCAGCCTCACCAGGGTGACCACGAACACCAGCACGACGAAGGCGACCAGGCCCACGGCCAGCGCGATGTTGCGGCCGTTGCGGGCCTTGATGGCGTCCGCCTTGTCCGGCTGGACGGAGACGGTCTTCTTCGGGTCGGTCAAGAGATGAGCTCCAGAGCCTTCACGCCGATCATGGCCTCGGCCAGCAGGGCGGCGAACAGGGCGAAGAGATAGAGGATCGAGAAGGCGAACAGGTTGCGGGCGTCCTTGGCCCCGCCCACCGGCGGCGGGCGCTTGCCCTCGACGGCCGGTTCGGCGGCGGGAGCGGGCGCGGCGTCCACCTCGTAGAGGGCGCGGTCGGCGGCGCGCGGGTCGGCCGCGTCGCCGGCGTCGCTGCGGAACACCCGCCAGGCCAAGGTGAGGAACACCAGGCCGCCCAGGCCCGAGACGGCCAGATACAGCGGACCGCCCAGGCCGGTGAAGGCCGGCGCCAGGCAGACGGGAATGAAGATCAGGCTGTAGATCAGGATCTGCTGGCGGGTCGCCTTGGCGCCCTTGACCACCGGCAGCATCGGCACGCCGGCCTTGGCGTAGTCGGTGCTGATGTAGAGCGACAGGGCCCAGAAGTGCGGCGGGGTCCACAGGAAGATGATCAGCACCATCAGCCAGGCGTTCAGCGGCGCCGAACCGGTGGCCGCCGCCCAGCCGATCGCCGGCGGCAGCGCGCCCGCGAGGCCGCCGATGACGATGTTCTGGGCCGTCCAGCGCTTCAGCCACATGGTGTAGACCACGGCGTAGAAGACGATGGTGAAGGCCAGCAGGCCCGCCGCCAGCCAGTTGATCGCCATGCCCAGCAGCATGACCGACAGCAGGCTCAGCACCACGCCCAGGGCGGCGGCTTCGGAGCCCTCGACCAGGCCGGCCGGCACCGGACGGCCGCGGGTGCGGCGCATCTTGGCGTCGATGTCGGCGTCGTACCACATGTTCAGCGCGCCCGAGGCCCCGGCCCCGACGGCGATGCACAGCACCGCCACCGCGCCCAGCAGCGGGTGGATGTGGGTGCGGGCGGCTACCAAGCCGGTAAGGCCCGTGAACACCACCAGCGACATCACGCGCGGCTTCATCAGCTGGAAATAGTCCTGCCAGCGCGCGGCGCGGACCGGCTCGGTCCGGTGCGTGTCTGACGGGAGAACGGCGGGCTTGGCCATGGGATACGGTATCTTGGAAAGCTGGGTCTTGATGGGCGAAGGGCGCGGGCCCGGCTGTCGCCGGATCCGCGCCCCCCGCGCTTATACTGCTATCTTACCAGAGATCAGTGATGCCAGTGATCAATGATGATCGTCGGCCTTGATGACCGGCGGCTCGCTGAACTGGTGGAACGGCGGCGGCGAGGACAGGGTCCATTCCAGCGTGGTGGCGCCTTCGCCCCACGGGTTGGCCTCGGCCTTGCGGCGACGGATGGCGGCCTCGATGAGCACCAGCAGGAAGACGCCGACGCCCGCCACGGTGATCATGTAGCCGACCGACGAGACGTAGTTCCATTTCGCGAACGCGTCCGGATAGTCGACATAGCGGCGGGGCATGCCGTCCAGGCCCAGGAAGTGCTGCGGGAAGAACACCAGGTTCACGCCCACGAACATGATCCAGAAGTGCAGAGCGCCGAGGAACTCGTTGTACTTCACGCCCCACATCTTCTCGAACCAGTAGTAGAAGCCCGCGAAGATGGCGAAGACGGCGCCCAGCGACAGCACGTAATGGAAGTGGGCCACCACGTAGTAGGTGTCGTGCAGGCTGTAGTCGATGCCGGCGTTCGACAGGACGACGCCGGTGACGCCGCCGACCGTGAACAGGAAGATGAAGCCGATCGCCCACAGCATGGGCGTCTTGAAGCTGATCGAACCGCCCCACATCGTGGCGATCCACGAGAAGATCTTCACGCCGGTCGGGACGGCGATGATCATCGTCGCGGCCACGAAGTAGGCGCGCAGGTTGATGCTCATGCCGACCGTGTACATGTGGTGGGCCCACACGATGAAGCCGACGAAGCCGATGGCGACCATGGCGTAGGCCATGGCGAGGTAGCCGAAGACCGGCTTCTTGGAGAAGGTCGAGACGATGTGGCTGATGATGCCGAACCCCGGCAGGATCAGGATGTACACTTCCGGGTGACCGAAGAACCAGAACAGATGCTGGAACATCACCGGGTCGCCGCCGGCGGCCGGGTCGAAGAAGTGGGTGCCGAAGTTGCGGTCGGTCAGCAGCATGGTGATGGCGCCGGCCAGGACGGGCAGCGACAGCAGCAGCAGGAAGGCGGTGATCAGCACCGACCAGGCGAACAGCGGCATGCGGTGCAGGGTCATGCCCGGCGCGCGCATGTTGAAGATCGTGGTGATGAAGTTGATCGCGCCGAGGATCGACGAGGCGCCGGCCAGGTGGAGCGACAGGATCGCGAGATCCATGGCCGGACCGGTGTGGCCGGTGGTCGACAGCGGCGGATAGATCGTCCAGCCGCCGCCGAAGCCGTGGCCCGGACCGCCGTCGACGAACATCGAGGTGCACAGCAGCACCCAGGCGGCGACCAGCAGCCAGAACGAGATGTTGTTCATCCGCGGGAAGGCCATGTCCGGCGCGCCGATCATGATCGGGACGAACCAGTTGCCGAAGCCGCCGATCATGGCGGGCATGACCATGAAGAAGATCATGATCAGGGCGTGGGCGGTGACCACGGCGTTGTAGCCGTGCTTGCCCTTGAACACGCCGAGCTGAGCCAGCAGGCCGTTGTCGGTGAAGACCTGGATGCCCGGGTGCATCAGCTCCCAGCGGATCAGGCCCGACAGGGCCCCGCCGACGATGCCCGCCATGATGGCGAACAGGATGTAGAGCGTGCCGATGTCCTTGTGGTTCGTCGAGAAGAACCAGCGGGCGAAGAAGGGCGGCTTTTCGTCGGCGCCATGGCCGTCGTCGTGGTGATCGATGTCAGCGGCGTGAGCCATCGGACTGATATCCTAAAGCGTTCTTAGGCCGCCGGCGCGGCGGCGGGAGCCGCGGCCGGAGCGGAAGCGGGAGCGGCGGCCGGAGCAGCGGCGGCGGGCGTCGTCGTGGCGGGAGCGGCCGCGGGCGCGGCGGCTTCGGTCGCGGCCGGCGTGGCGGCGGGGGCCGCGGCCGGAGCCTTGGCCTTCACCCACGCGTCGAACTCGGCCTGGCTGACGACCTTGATCTCGATCGGCATGAAGGCGTGGTCGATGCCGCAGAGCTCCGAGCACTGGCCATAGTAGGTGCCCACCTTCTCGGCCTTGAACCAGGTCTCGTTCAGGCGGCCCGGGATGGCGTCGATCTTCAGGCCGAAGGCCGGCAGGGCGAAGGCGTGGATCACGTCGGCGCCGGTGACCTGCACGCGGACCACCTGGTTGACCGGCACCACCATCGCCTCGCTGGCGGCCAGCCGGTACAGGCTGTGCGGCAGGCCCTTGGCGGCCACCTGCTCCTCGGTGAGCACGTTGGAGATGATCTCGGGGATCTTCTGGTCGGGGTACTCGTAGCCCCAGTACCACTGATAGCCCGTGGCCTTCACGGTCATGTAGGGCTTGGGCATGTCGTTGTAGCGGAAGAGCAGCTTGAACGAGAAGATCGCGATGATCATCAGGATCAGCACGGGCACCAGCGTCCAGATGATCTCGATCGTGGTGTTGTGGCTGAACTTCGCGGGGACCGGATTGGCCTTGGCGTTGTAGCGCACGGCGATCCAGATGATCAGGCCCAGGACCAGCAGGGTGATGGCCGTGATGATCGGCAGCAGGATCCAGTTGTGGAACCAGATCGCGTCATGCTTCAGCACCGACGCGGCGGGCTGGAGGGCGATCCCCCCAGGCGTCGGCTGACCCAATAGATCCTCGGCGAAGGCTTGCCCCGCGAACGCCATCGTGGCGGCGGCGGCGCAAAGGCCAGCCCACTTCCGCCGCATCCCCTGGAATTGCTTCATTTCCCTCTCGGCCCGTTTCGGCGGCGTTCTAACGGGGTGACACTCCGTCTCCCGCCGCGCCGACTTGCACAATACGACCGGATACCGGGGTTCAAGCAATCGACTTTGCAACAAGTCGGAGCTCTCCCCATGGCGCCGATCGGTCGCAGGCGTGCATACGCGCATCAATCCCTGTTGCCAAGCACCCGAAACCACATGTGGAGCAGGGGAATCGCACCAGTTGCGAAGCATTCTCAATAACTTCGCCAAATCCATCCACACGACCGACAGGCGAATCACGCCGATCTCCGAACATTGATAACTTGTAATAACAGCTACCTTGCATCACACACTACCTGTCGGTACAAGGTTCCTACCAACAGGAACCGAGAGCCGTGCCTGAAGCCATCGAAACACAATTGAAGAAGGGCGTGCTGGCGCTGTGCGTGCTGGCCCTGCTGTCGAAGGCCGACAGCTACGCCTACGAGATCGCCAGCCAGCTGGCCCACGACATCGACATGGGAGAGGGGACCATCTACCCGCTGATGAGACGCCTGCAGTCCGACGGACTGGTCGAGACCTACCTGGTCGAGTCGACCAGCGGTCCGCCCCGCAAATACTACCGCCTGACCACCGCCGGCCGCGACAGCTTCGCCGCCCAGAAGGCCGAATGGGCCGCCTTCACCAAGGCCGTGGACGACATCCTGGGAGCCGCCGCATGACCCGCGCCGAATTCATCAGCCGCCTGAAGCGCGGCCTGGCCGGCCTGCCGGCCACCACCATCGCCGACGCGGTCGCCGACTACGACGCCCACTTCGACGACGCCGTCGCCGCCGGCCGCACCGAGGCCGAGACGGCCGCCGCCCTGGGCGATCCCGAACGCCTGGCCCGCGAGCTGCGCGCCGAAGCCGGCCTCAAGCGCTGGGAAGAGACCAAGAACCCGTCGGCCGCCGCCGCCGCCGTGTTCGCGGTTCTGGGCCTGGGCGCGATCGACATCCTGATCCTGCTGCCCTTCCTGATCGGCGTGATCGGCGCGATCTTCGGCTTCTTCATGGCCGGGATCGGCGTCTTCATCGCCGGGGGCTTGGTGTTCTCGGCCGGCCCGTTCTTCAACCCGCCAGGCGGCCCCGCCGTCGCCATCCTGGGCGGCATCGGCCTGATGGCCGCGGCCACCGCCCTGACCGCCGTCACCGGCCTGGTCACGGTCGGCCTGGTCAACGTGCTGGTCTGGTACGGCCGCCTCCACTACCGGCTGCTGAAGCCGGCCATCGAACCGCAAGCCTGAGGTCGCGCCATGATCCGCAACCTGACCATCATCGCCGTCGCCAGCTTCGTCCTGGCCGTGGCGTGCCTTGGAACCGCCTTCGCCATCGGCGGCCGCCAGATGATCCAGCAAGGCGGCTGGACCATCCCCGCCAACATCCACTTCAACGTCGAGGACAACGACGGCCGCGTCTCCGTCCATCGCAACGGCGAAGTGACGATCGAGGACCACGGTCCCAACACCACCCGCCAGATCGCCTGGACCGGCGCCGAGGCCCTGCGCATCGACCTGCCCGCCCGGGTGATCTTCACCCAGAGCGACAAGGCCGGCGTCACCGTCGAGGGTCCGCAAGGCCTGGTCCGCCGCGTGGTGCTGTCGGGCGACCGCCTGCACCTCGACGGCGACGGCAATGGCCGCGGCTTCACGATCACCGGCGACGGAGTGCGGCTGCTGGCCCATTCCGACGACCTGATCATCCGCGTCTCGGCCCCGTCGGTGAAGAGCTTCGTGCTCAACGGCTCGGGCGACCTGGACATCCAGTCCTACGACCAGCCGAGCCTGGCCCTGGCGCTGAACGGCAGCGGCGAGGTCTACGCCTCGGGCAAGACCAAGGCCGTCGACCTGCATATCGCCGGATCCGGCGAGGCCGAGCTGAGCGCCCTGACCGTCGCCGACGCCAAGGTCGAGATCGCCGGCAGCGGCGAGGCCAAGCTGGGTCCGACGGGCGAGGCCGACGTCAGCATCGCCGGCAGCGGCGACGTCACCCTGACCGAGCGCCCAGCCCGCCTGTCCAAGTCGATCGCCGGCTCGGGCGAGGTCAACGAGGACTGGTGAGCCCCTCCCCTCCGCCCCGCGACAGGATCGCGGGGCGGAGGGAGATGACGCGGGGCCTTCGAGCGCCTAACTTGTACGGATGACCGCTCCCCTCTCCGCCCCTTCCCTGCTGGACGCCGCCGGCGTCGACCCGCAACGCGCCCGCGCCATCCTGGGCGAGGCCCTGGCCGGGGCCGACGACGGCGAGCTCTTCCTTGAGCGGTCCGAGAGCGAGGCCTTCGTCTTCGACGACGGCCGGCTGAAGACCGCCTCCTATGACTCGGGCGAAGGCTTCGGCCTGCGCGTGGTGGCCGGCGAGACCGCCGGCTACGCCCACGCCTCGGAGATCTCCGAAGCCGCCATCGGCCGGGCCGCGGCCTCGGCCAGCCTCGCCAAGCGCGGCCACGCCGGGATCTCGGCCGAAGGCCCGCGCTCGACCAACGAAAAGCTCTATGGCGAGGACGACCCGGTCTCCTCGCCCGCCTTCTCCGAGAAGGTCAGCCTGCTCCAGGAGATCGACGCCTTCGCCCGCCAGCGCGATCCCCGCGTCGCCCAGGTGATGGCCAGCCTGACCGGCGAGCGCCGCGTGGTCGAGATCCTGCGCGCCGACGGCAAGCTGATCCGCGACGTGCGCCCGCTGGTGCGCCTCAACGTCCAGGTCACGGTCGAGAAGGACGGCAAGCGCGAGGCCGGCTCGTCCGGCGCCGGCGGCCGCGCCGGCTTCGCCGCCTGGATCAGCCCCGACAAGTGGCAGGAGCAGGTCGACGAAGCCCTGCGCCAGGCGCTGGTGAACCTCGACGCCGTCGCCTGCCCGGCCGGCGAGATGGACGTGGTGCTCGGCCCCGGCTGGAACGGCGTGCTGCTGCACGAGGCCGTCGGCCACGGCCTGGAAGGCGACTTCAACCGCAAGGGCATCTCGGCCTTCTCGGGCCGCATCGGCGAGCGCGTGGCCGCCAAGGGCGTCACCGTCTTCGACGACGGCTCGATCCCCGGCCGCCGCGGCTCGCTGACCATCGACGACGAGGGCACCCCGACCGAGCGCACCATCCTGATCGAGGACGGCATTCTGGTGGGCTACATGCACGACCGCATGTCGGCTCGGCTGATGGGCATGGCCGCCACCGGCAACGGCCGCCGCCAGTCCTACGCCCACATGCCGATGCCGCGCATGACCAACACCGGCATGCTGGCGGGCGACCACGACCCGGCCGAGATGATCGCCTCGATGAAGAAGGGCCTCTACTGCGCCAATTTCGGCGGCGGCCAGGTCGACATCACCAACGGCAAGTTCGTCTTCCAGTGCACCGAGGCCTACCTCGTCGAGGACGGCAAGATCACCGCCCCGGTCAAGGGCGCGACCCTGATCGGCGACGGCCCCAGCGCCCTGACCCGCGTGACCATGATCGGCAACGACTTCGACTTCGATCCCGGCATCGGCGTCTGCGGCAAGGCCGGCCAGGGCGTGCCCGTCGGCGTGGGCCAGCCGTCCTTGAAGATCACCGGCCTGACCGTGGGCGGCACCAGCCTCTGAGACCTGATCCCTCTCCCCTTGCGGGAGAGGGTGGCCTCCCGGAGGGAGGTCGGGTGAGGGGTTGAAAATCCTGTCCGCCGCGACGAGCGGATCGACCGGCCCCAGCGTCGAAAGTTTGAGAGACCCCTCATCCGACGGCCGGAGTTTACCCTCGGGCCGGCTTCGCCGGACCCGGGGGCGCCACCTTCTCCCGCAAGGGGAGAAGGACGACCCTAGCCTACCCTGTCGGCGATTTAATCCACCTGTCGCGCTTGTAACTTCATCCGCGCCTCGCCCACGGCCCAGTCTGGCGCGGCCCAGTCTGGGCGCGTCAACGAGGCCGCCGCCCGCGATTACCGGTCCCCAATCCCAAGCGGATCAGAAGCGGCCACTGCGAAGGACCCCGGCGAAGCCCGCCGGGGTCCTTTTTCGTTGGCGGCGAACGCTCAGCCCGCCTTGGCGGCGCGGCCGGCCCGCACGGCGGCGGCCAGGTCCTCGAGCACGCGCACCGAGGTGTCCCAGTCGATGCAGGCGTCGGTGACCGACTGGCCGTAGGTCAGGGGCTTGCCGGGCACGATGTCCTGGCGGCCGGCGACGAGGTTGCTCTCGATCATCACGCCCATGATCGGCGAGGTCCCGGTCGCCACCTGGGCGGCGATGTCGGCGACGACGGCCGGCTGGTTCTCGTGGTTCTTGCCGCTGTTGGCGTGGCTGGCGTCGACCATGATCCTGGGCGGCAGGCCGGCCTTGACCAGGGCTTCAGCCACCGCCCCGACGCTGGCGGCGTCGTAGTTGGGCGTCTTGCCGCCGCGCAGCACCACGTGGCTGTCGGCGTTGCCGGTGGTGGTGGCGATGGCCGCGCGGCCCTCCTTGGTCACGGCCAGGAAGTGGTGCGGCTGGGCCGAGGCGGTCACCGCGTCGATCGCCACCTTCACGTCGCCGTTGGTGCCGTTCTTGAAGCCGACCGGGCACGACAGGCCAGACGCCATCTCGCGGTGGATCTGGCTTTCGGTGGTGCGGGCGCCGATCGCGCCCCAGGCCACCAGGTCGGCGATGTACTGCGGGGTGGTGACGTCCAGGAACTCGCAGGCGGTCGGCAGGCCCTGGGCCGACACGTCGAGCAGCACCCGCCGCGCCAGCCGCAGGCCCTCGTTGATCCGGAAGCCGCCGTCGAGGTCGGGGTCGTTGATCAGGCCCTTCCAGCCGACCGTCGTGCGCGGCTTCTCGAAATAGACCCGCATGATCACTTCCAGCTCGCCGGCATGCCGCTCGCGCTCGGCCGCCAGGCGCTGGGCGTAGTCGAGAGCGGCCTTGGGGTCGTGGATCGAGCAGGGGCCGATCACCACCACCAGGCGGTCGTCGCGGCCGTGCAGCACCTCGTGCACCGCCTGGCGAGCGTCGCCGACGATCTCGGCCGTCGACGAGGAGGCCGGCGCCTCGCCGATCACCTGGGCGGGCGGGCTGAGGGTCTGCAGGCGCGAGATGCGCAGGTCGTCGGTGGGGACGGGCAGCGAGACGAGGCTGGCGGCGGTGGAAGAAGAAGGCATGGCGCGGTTCCTGGAAGATCGAGAAGAAGATCGGGAGGTCCGGCGGCCATTAAAAAAGCCGCCCGGGGAACCCCTGGCGGCTGGTGAAAGGCGTTTTTGGCGGCCTGATCTCAGGCCAAACGATCCCCTCCCGGCGCCAGAGGCGTCGGATAGCTAAAATACCAAAACAGCTGTTGGCTGGCGGCGAGGATCATCCGGGCACCCTAGAGCCAAGTTTTCCAGGAGTCCACCGCCCAGGCTTCGCGCCCTTTAAACGCGGCGATAGGCGAGGCCTATTGGTCCACCACCTTGATGATCCGCTCCGATGACGGGCGGCCGGCCAGACCCTTGCCCGAAGCGTAGGTGATGATCAGGGCGTCGTCCTTGACCGCCGCGCCGGGCTTGCGGCCCTCGGCCAGCAGCACGCGGCCGATGCGGTTCAGCAGGTTGCGGTCGCCGTTGCGGGCCATGCGCTCGAAGGCCTCGGCCGCGACATTGGCGCTTTCGGCGACCAGCACCGAGGTCTCGGGCCGGGCGTCCTGCACGGTCTCGAAGCTGACCTGGTGGCGCGCCGCGCGGCTGGCGCGGTCGGCGGCCTGGGCCATGCGCAGGAAGAGCGCGCTGGGCTTGATGAAGGCCGGCGGCTGGATGGTCGTGGCCCGGCCCATCAGGGCCGCGGCGGCGCCGGCCGGGCGGTCAGGCGTGAACAGGATCATGCCGCCCAGCTTGGTGGCGCGCAGCACCGGCTCGCCCAGCTCGTTCTTGTAGATCACGTCGCCGCGCGGTCCGGCGTGGGGCGACAGCACCCACACCTCGCTGCTGTTCTCGAACTTCAGCAGGGCGGTCGGCGTGGCGCGGTCGAGCACGAAGGCCCCGCCGCCTTCCGAGACGTAGCGGGCCACCGGCGGCGCCGGCGGCTTGCGGGCTTCCGCCGTGGCGCGATCGCCGAACAGGGCGTCGCGCAGGCTGTGCTTGGACTGGGCGGCGGCGGGCGAGGCGCAGAACCCTGCTCCGATCAGGGTGAGCGCCAGCGCGGCCGCGCAGCCTCTCGGCCCCATCGTTTCCACCGTCGGTCGTATCATGGCGACGGTGATGGTCCCCGACTGGGGCGATTCTTGGACGTGGAGGCGGCGCTTCCTGGCAAGCGTCGCCATGCGACTTTTCTGCAACGCTTCCCTGGCGCCCGGCAATCGCCACGCGCCCCCTGAACATCCCGGTCGGCGCCTACAGACGCCGACCGGGACCGTGCGGTCAAGCCACAAGCCTTCCGGCCCGGGCGCAACGACCGTCAGGCGAGGTACTGGCCGCCGTTCAACGACAGGGTGGCGCCGGTCACGAAGCCGGCCCGCTCGCCGGCCAGGAACGACACCATGTCGGCGATCTCCTCGCCCTTGCCCAGGCGGCCGACGGGGATGGCGCCGATGATGCCGGCCAGCACCGTCTCGGGGACGGCGGCCACCATCTCGGTGTCGATATAGCCCGGGCAGATGACGTTGACGGTCACGCCCTTCTTGGCGTTCTCGAGCGCCAGGGCCTTGGTGAAGCCGATCAGCCCGGCCTTGGCGGCCGAATAGTTGGTCTGGCCGACCTGGCCCTTCTGGCCGTTGATCGAGCTGATGTTGACGATCCGGCCCCAGCCGCGCTCGCGCATGCCCTCGATCACCGGGCGGGTCATGTTGAAGGCCGAGTCCATGTTGACCCGGATCACTTCCGACCACTGCTCGTAGGTCATCTTGTGCAGGAAGCCGTCGCGGGTGATGCCGGCGTTGTTGACCAGCACGTCGATGGGGCCGAGCTCGGCGGTGACCTTGGCCACGGCGGCCTGGCAGTCCTCGAACGAGCCGACATTGCCCTTGACCACCGTCACGCCCAGTTCCTTGGCGCAGGCCTCGGCGGCCGCCTCGTTACCGGAATAGCCCGCGGCGACCTTCAACCCGTCGGCCACCAGCCGCTCGCAGATCGCCCGACCGATGCCTCGCGTGCCGCCGGTCACGAATGCAACTCTAGCCATTCAGAAGTCTCCCGCTACCGTTACGTCATGGTTGCACGCCATCGCGTCCGGAGCGCAAGCCCCGGACGCGATTTGTCACGAAGACTTCTTCCGGGGTCAGACGGCCTCGATGCAGAGGGCCACGCCCATGCCGCCGCCGACGCACAGCGTCGCCAGGCCCTTCTTGCCGCCCGAGCGCTTCAGCTCGTGCACCAGGGTGGTGAGGATCCGCGCGCCCGAGGCGCCGATCGGGTGGCCGATGGCGATGGCGCCGCCGTTGACATTGACCTTGGCCGGGTCGAGGCCGAGCTCGCGCACCACCGAGATCGACTGGGCGGCGAAGGCCTCGTTGCTTTCGATCAGGTCGAGGTCGGCGACGGTCCAGCCGGCCTTTTCCAGGGCCTTCTTGCTGGCCGGGATCGGGCCGGTGCCCATGATCTCCGGATCGACGCCGGCGTTGGCCCACGAGACGATCCGAGCCAGGGGCTTCAGACCGCGCTTTTCGGCTTCCTCGGCCGTGGTCAGCACCAGGGCCGCGGCGCCGTCATTGAGGCCCGAGGCGTTGGCGGCGGTGACCGAGCCGTCCTTGGAGAAGGCCGGCTTCAGGCCCGAGATGCTCTCCAGGGTCACGCCGTGGCGGATGTATTCGTCCTGGTCGACGACGGTGTCGCCCTTGCGGCCCTTGATGGTCACGCCGACGATCTCGTCGGCGAACTTGCCGGACTTCTGGGCCGCCTCGGCCTTGTTCTGGCTGGCGACGGCGAACTTGTCCTGGTCCTCGCGGGTGATCTGCCAGCGGTTGGCGATGTTCTCGGCCGTCTGGCCCATGTGGTAGCCGTGGAAGGCGTCCCACAGGCCGTCCTTGATCATGGTGTCGACGAAGCCCAGGTCGCCCATCTTCTGGCCGGTGCGCAGGGCCTGGGCATGCGGGGCCTGGCTCATGCTCTCCTGGCCGCCGACCACGACGATCTTGGCGTCGCCCGACAGGATCTGCTGGGCGCCCAGGGCCACCGCGCGCAGGCCCGAGCCGCACAGCTGGTTGAGGCTCCAGGCCGGGCTCTCGACCGGGACGCCGGCCTTGACCGAGGCCTGGCGGGCGGGACCCTGGCCGGCGCCGGCCTGCAGCACCTGGCCCAGGATCACTTCATCGACGTCGGCCGGGGTCAGGCCCGCCCGTTCGACCGCGGCGACGATGGCGGTCTTGCCCAGCTCGGAGGCCGGCAGGCTGGACAGCGCGCCGAGGAAGGAGCCCACCGGCGTGCGAGCGGCGGAGACGATGACGATGTCGGTCATTGGCTTTCGTTTTCCCGTGACTGTTCGGTGACGCCTTCGCAGGTGCGGCGCCCACACTTTTGCAGTGCAACAGCACCATGCCGAAACGAACGGCGTTCGTCACGAATACATTTTCACGTCATGATGCGCAGTCCAACTATTCGCGGGACTGGCGCCATGCCTTTGCATTGGCGATAGTGCGATGCGAAAAGGCGGGCGACACCGCTGTCCCAGGGAACGAAATGTCCGAGAACCCCGAAAAAGGCGAAGCCGCCCCCGGCGCTGACAAAGCTGAAAAAGGGTCGGGCCAGCGCGTCGTCATCAAGAAGTACGCCAACCGCCGGCTCTACAACACCGCGTCCAGTTCCTACGTCACCCTCGAGCACCTGTCGGACATGGTGAAGGAGGGCGTCGACTTCGTCGTCTATGACGCCAAGTCCAACGACGACATCACCCGCTCGGTCCTGACCCAGATCATCTTCGAGGAAGAGAACCGCGGCGGCGGCCAGAACCTGCTGCCCATCCAGTTCCTGCGCCAGCTGATCGGCTTCTACGGCAACTCGATGCAGGCCTTCCTGCCCAGCTACCTGGAGATGTCGCTGGAAAGCTTCTCCAAGCAGCAGGAGCGCATGCGCCAGCAGTTCACCGGCCAGGGCCTGGCCGGCAAGGCCGCGGCGCCGGGCATGGCCATCTACGAAGAGCAGATCCGCCAGAACATGGCCCTGTTCGACCGGGCCATGAAGATGTTCTCGCCCTTCGCCTACAATCGCCCGGAAGACGGCGCGGCCGCCGAGGCCCCGCCCGCCCCGCCGCCGCAGCCGGCCCCCTCCGCGCCCAGCGAGGACAGCCTGGCCGACCTCAAGCGCCAGCTGGAAGCGATGCAGGAGCAGATCGCCAAGCTGGCGACCAAGCCGTAAATCCTGAACGGGCGTCAACCATGCCGGCGCATTCGTTCTTAACGGACGCGCCGCTAGGGTTACTCACCATGAACGGTCCGATCGATCCCATCCGACGTGCGGCCAACGCACGCCGGGCGCTGCCCGCGCCCCGGGACTCCGACCGCCGAGAGGCGGACGGGGAAGACGTGACTCATGTTCGCGAGGAAGAGGAAACGCCGGCCCCGCCGCCGCCTCCGCGGCGCGGGGCCTTCGCGACTTTCGCCGCCCATCTGATGGGCCAGCCCGGCCAGAAGCGCGGTCTGCGCGGTGGGCAGGAAGTGCTCGACAACGCCCGTTCGACCTATCTCGGCACGGAATATTCCGGCCCGGCCGACCGCCGTCCCAAGGCGGGCCTGATCAAGAAGACCGAAATCTAGCGCTCGAGAGCGGCTAGCCTGGCTTCCAGCGCCGCCACCCTCGCCTCCAGTTCGGCGATGCCCCGCGCGGCCGGATCGACCGGCGCCGCATGCGCGCCGATCCCGGCCCTTTGCGCGGCCTCCTCGCGCGAAACCCCCAGCATTTCGGCGAAAACAGCCACTTCGGCGGTGCTCAGCTCGCGCTGGTCCTTGAACGCCAGGTCCAGCGCCTCGGCGCTCAGACCCGCCGCCGCGGCCAGGGCGGCGCGGTCGAGCCCGCGCTCGGCCAGCCGCGCGTCATACCACCCAGGGTCGAAAAACAACGTCATGTGGAATTGTTAGCGCCGAAGGCCGGCTTGGCGCCAGTCTTGCTAGGTCGAGCCCTGAATCTTTCCGCAGAGCGCGCCGACCTATGCTGACCCTCCTGATCCGAGCCTTCGACGTCGCCGTCGTCACCCTGATCTTCACGGCCCTGACCTGACAACGTTTTCCTGACAACGCTTCCCTGCGACAAAAGCGCCGAGCGACGTTCATTCGCTTGATTGAAGGGGCGAGCGGGTTCAATTTCAGGACGTCGCGTTCACCCCCCACAACGCGACATGCGTACCGCCGGCCCGAGGTTGCCCCTAGTCCTCGGGCCGGTTCTACGTCCAGCCTCCAGCACATCGGCAGATTTTCGCTACCGTTTCACGGGAATCGTGCAGACGGACAGAAAGCGCCTACGCCGCTTCCAGCAGCATCATCGTGCCCTGGCCGCCGTCGGCGCAGATGCTGACGATGGCCTTCTCGCCCTTGCCGCGCGCGGCCAGTTCCTTGGTCGCCTGGGACAGGATCCGCGCCCCGGTGGCCCCGAACGGGTGGCCGATCGCCAGGCTGCCGCCGGTGGGGTTCATCCGCTCGCGCGGGAAGGCCCCGAGGTCGGCAGTGACGCCGGCCTTCTCGGCCAGGAACTTTCTGCTCTCCCAGGCGGCGATGTGCGACAGCACCTGGGCGGCGAAGGCCTCGTGGATCTCCCACAGCCCGATGTCGCCCAGCGTCAGGCCGTTGCGGGCCAGCATGCGCGGCACGCCGTAGGCCGGGGCCATCAGCAGGCCCTCGTTGCGCAGGTCGATGGCGGTGACCTCGTAGTCGAGGATCTTCACCCGTGGCGTTCGCTCGGGCAGGCGGGCCAGCCCCGCCTCCGAAGCCACCCAGATGCTGGACGCGCCATCGGTAAGGGGCGAGGAATTGCCGGCCGTCAGCGTGCCCTGGCCGCTGGTCTTGTCGAAGGCCGGCTTCAGCTTGGCCAGCTTCTCCAGCGTGCTGTCCTTGCGCGGAATGGTGTCGCGCCGGGCCTCGCCGATGGGGATCACCAGGTCGTCGAAGAACCCGCTCTCCCAGGCGCGCACGGCGTTCTGGTGGCTGGCGAAGGCGATGGCGTCCTGGTCGGCGCGGGCCAGACCCCATTCCTTGGCGGTGATCTCGGTGTGCTCGCCCATGGACAGGCCCGTGGTGCGATTGGCCACCTTGGGCACATAGAGCCGCGCATCGGCCGCCTTGAACGCCGACAGCACACTGAGCCGTCCCTTCAGGTCGCGGGCCTGCTGGAAGCGGCGGATCCAGTCCGACAGCCGCACCGACAGCCCGATCTGCACCCGGCTCATCGCCTCGACGCCGCCGACCAAAGCAAGATCCCGGCCGCGCCCGTCGATCATGCCGGCCGCCTCGAGCACGCCGGCCATGCTGGTCGAGCAGGCCATGACGGTCGAGAAGGCCGGGACGGTGGGATCGGCCCCGGCGTCCAGCAGCACCTCGCGGGCGATGTTGCTCCAGGTCAGGTTGGGGATCACCGTGCCCCAGACGGCGAAGTCGGGTCGAGCGCCCTTCTCCAGCATGGCCTTCACCACGGGCACGGAGAGGTCGATGGCGTCATGGGCGGCCAGGGCGCCGTCCACCTTGGCGAAGGGGGTGCGCAGGCCGGCGGCGAGCCAGAGGTTGGAAGCGGTCATGAACGGCGTCCGTAAGAGGGTCTGTTACCGATAGATAGGCGCGCGCGGACCGCCGCGCTTGTCGAAATCCGCCGCCCTCACGAATAGCGTTCCTCGGCCCAGGGATCGCCGCGATTGTGATAGCCACGCTCCTCCCAGAAGCCCGGTTTGTCGGCGGCGACGAACTCGATCCGCTTCAGCCACTTGGCGCTTTTCCAGAAATAGAGGTGCGGCGCCACCAGCCGCACCGGCCCGCCATGCTCAGCCGCGATCGGCGCGCCCTCCCAGCCGTGGGCCAGCAGCACGCCGTCATGCAGAAAGTCTTCGAGGGTCAGGTTGGTGGTGTAGCCGTCGTACGAATGCAGCACCACGAACCGCGCCTCATCCCTGGGCGCGACGGCCTCGGCCAGGTCGCGGGTCAGCACGCCCTGCCAGTGGTTGTCGTAGCGCGACCAGGTGGTGACGCAGTGGATGTCCGACACCGGCGCGCTCTGCGGCTGGGCCAGCAGGGCCTGGAAGTCCCAGGTGGCGGGGCGGGCCACCAGGCCGTCGATGCGCAGCCGCCAGTCAGCCGTCGGCAGGTCGGGCTTGAGGCCCAGGTCCAGCACCGGCCAGTCGCGCGTCAGGTGCTGGCCGGGCGGCAGGCGCTCGGCCTCGGGCCTTGCGGTGTGGCCGGTCAGGAACTTGCCGGCCCTGGCCCAGGCTTCCTTGCTGCGGGTGAGCTTGCTGTCTTCCGGCGGCTGGTCGTCGTCCATCGGGGCCTCCTGGGAAGGAGGCTAACGCGCGCGGCCGGCCCACGGCTTGAAGAAACGCCTCAGCGGTCGCCGAAATCGACGTCGCGACGGGCGGCCACGATGGTGACAATGAAGCCGGCCAGCACGTCGAGCAGCACCATCAGGGTGATCAGGAAGAACACCGAGGTGGCGAAGGCCGGCAGCAGCAGCAGTTGCACCAGGCAGACGATGAACAGCACCATCGACAGCGAGTGGTTGATGATCGCGATCTTGCGGCTGGTCGTCGACTTCAGCAGCTCGACGAACAGCACCACCAGCGAGGCGCCCAGCAAGAGGTCGCCCCAGCTGACGATCCAGTCGACCCGCGAGGCCATGTGGATGCGGAACAGCTGCTCGCCGAACCGGTAGCTGGCCGCGTCGGACGAAAAGCCGCCGCCGACGGTCAGGGCCAGCAGATTGTAGATCAGCACCGGCAGGGCCAGCAGCGGAAAGGCGGCGAACATTGCGGTGAATTCCCCCGAGACGGCTTTCAGGGTTAACCGGTTTCGGGGCCGTGGTGAAGCCGGGGCCGCCTGTCGGGCGAGCGACCCCCGCCCCTAAGGCCCACGGTGTAGCCCGCCACCGACCCCGGTCGCGCCCAGAGCCCTACGGCTCGGGCAACGGCGGCCGCTCGGCGAAGGTCAGGGGCGGGGCGCCGGGCGAGCGTCCGCCCCGACTCCAGCGCGCGGCGCACAGGCTTAGGTTCTCGTACCAGCTCACATCGCCGTCGGGAGGAAAGCCGTGCCCCTTGGCCAGGTCGGTCACGCCGGCCCACTGCACGTGCGGTCGCTCGAAGCTCAGGGTCTCCAGGCCGTAGGCCCTGGCCACCTCGGTCATCCGATCCCACCAGGCCCCTCGCTCGCCCTTGTCGTTCCAGCTCCAGGCGCCGTTCTCGAACAGCACCAGGTCGCAAGCCAGGCCGTACTGGTGATAGGAGCTCCAGGGCTGGGCGCGCGTCACCTTGTCCCCGGGACTGGTCCGCCCCTGGGCGTAGAGCCAGGCCTGGCGCTCCGGCGTGCGATAGCCCTCGAACAGCGCGAATGGGATGTTTTCGCCATTCAGGGTCGCCAGGACCTTTTGAACCGCTTCCCGTACGGCGGGGTGCAGATGGTCGTCCCGGCGATCGCGGCTCTCGACCGACGGCGCGGGCGGAAAGGTCGAGGGCCAGGTGATCGCGGGCGACGTCGGCGCGCTGACGCGGCCGGGATCGAGCGCCAGGTGCAGCCCCGCCGCATAGCCGGCGAGCCCGTTCCAGGCCACCTTCAGCCAGGCAGGATCACTGCTGGGACCTTCGCTGTCGACCAAGGTTCCCCCCGGCATGACCGCCAGGCGCGTGGCGCTTTTGGCCGGTTCGGCCCGCAGGTTCAGGGCGTGCGCGGTGACGCGATAGACGCTCATGACTCAGCCCTCCGCCGTCAGCTGTTCGAGCGCCTCGACCTGACGCTTGTAGGCGTCGAGGCCGGCGCGGATCTGCTCGATCGCCGTCCGGGCGGCCTTGATCGCCTCGGCGGCCGCCGTCCGGTGGACGTCCAGAGCGTCCGGCTGCGGTCCGGCGGCGAGCGCGGCGGCCTCCTTGTCGTAGTCTTCCAGCCCCTTGGCGGCTGCGGCGCACTGGTCCTCCAGGGTCTTGCCGTCGGCGACGGCGGTCGCCTGCAAGGCCTTGCGCTTGGCCTGCTCGAGCGGATCGGCCAAATCGGGCGCCTGGACGACCTGCTGGAGACGCTGGGCGAGCGGCGTGAGCTCGCCGGTTACGGCCTCTAGGTCCTTGCCCAGGGCGTCGCGTTCGACCACCAGCGGCGACGGCGGCGCTGCGGGCGCGCCCGGCCCTTCTTCCTTGCGGCTTTCGACGGCCGTGCGCGAGCCGAAGTAGAAGCCGATCACCGTGGTCAGAAGGGTGATGATGGCGGTCAGCAGTTGGCGCACCAACTCCTGGGACTCCGTGCTCGGACCATTGGTGCTGTAGAGCGCCAGCTTGGCGGGCTTGGCGGGCGTTGCGGCCACCCCTGCCGAAGCGGGAACCGCCGCCGCGCCGACATCCCTGATCGCCACCCGGAAGCCCAGGGCCTCATACCGCGCGCGTTCGGCCTGGACCTGATCCGCCGCGACGGAGGTCTCGGTGAGGAAGGACAGAACCTCCGGCTTCTGGCTCAAGGTGACGTAGTTCAGGCCGAAGACCACGAACAGCACCATGATGCCGACGGCCAACAGCGCCCGGATCGACCCCGAGGGTAGGCCGAAAGCCTCCTGGGCCGATCCCAGCCTCAGCCCTTTGAAGACCACCGCCGTGGTCGCCATCGCGGTAATGAAGATGACCAGCAGGCCGACGAACCAGATGGCGCTGTCGTCACGACCCTTGACGAAGGTGATGACCCCGCCGAGCAGCAGCGACACTAGGAGCAGCAATCCCAACCCCCAGCCGACATAGCCCCGCCGACTGTTCAGCCTCAGCCGAAAGATCTCGCTGGCCGTACCGGCCCCGCCCTCGCTCATGCCCGCCCCCGCGAATGAACCGGCGCCCAGCCAAGGCCGAGCTTTGGATAACAACGTTCTCTCCAAGTGAGAAAGTCGTCAAGCGAGAGGTTGATAAAAATACAACCCTGGATTCATTTGCGCGGAAGGACGGCCGACGGCGCTCAGGTCGGATCGACTCTGCGCCGTTCTTCAAGTTCGATTTTCCCCGCGGAAAACGGGGACCCAAGCTGACTTTCGGGAGAAGGCGCGGCCGTGGGCCATGTTCAGCCTCGGCTTGGATCCTCGCCTTAGCGGGGATACTCGGTGGAAAATGGCCGAGGCCCCGAACGTCGCCCCGCCCTACGCTTCGTCCACGCCCTGCGGATTGCGGGCCCGCGACTGCAGCCACATCACGCCGAACAGGTCGCTGATCGAGGCCTTCAGGCGGCCGAAGTTGGTGTATTTCGAAACCCCGGTCTCGCGGTGACGGTGGTTCACCGGCTGGAAGGCGATCTCGTAGCCCTCGCGCAGCATCAGCGCCGGGATGTAGCGGTGGATGTGATCGAAGTACGGCAGGCGCAGGAAGGCCTCGCGGCGGAAGGCCTTCAGGCCGCAGCCGGTGTCGTTGGCGGTGTCCTTCAGCAGGCGCTTGCGCACCCCGTTGCCGAACTTGCTGGCGAACCGCTTGGCGCTGCTGTCCTGGCGCTTGACCCGCTCGCCGCCCACCAGGGCCAGCTGCGCCGGAGCCGTCTGCAAAGCCTTGGCCAGGCGCGGCGCGTCGGCCGGGTCGTTCTGGCCGTCGCCGTCCATGGTGACCACGATCGGAGCGCGGGCGGCCAGGATGCCGCTGCGGATCGACCGGCTCTGGCCGGAGTTCTTGCGGTGGCCCAGCACGCGCAGCTGCGGGATCTCGGCCTTCAGGGCGGTCAGCAGGGCCTTGGTGTCGTCGCGGCTGGCGTCGTCGACGAAGATCATCTCGTAGGACTCGCCGGCAAAGGCGGCCGCGATCTCGCGCGCCAGGGCCGGCGCCGCGCCGCCCTCGTCGAACACGGGCACGACGACGGAGAAATCGGGGATCGCGGCGGGATTGGAAGACGTCATGGCCGCTTTTACCGCAAAACTCGCGCCAGGAAAGGATCGTGCTATTCCATCGCTCATGAGCGCCAATACGAGCCCCAGCCCGACCGCCAGCATGAGCCTTGAATCCCGCCTCGACGCCTGGTCGCGCGGCTGGCGCGCGCCGGTCTTCGCCGCCCTGGTGGCCCTGATCGCCGGCCTGCCGGGCCTGTTCGCCATGCCGCCGCTCGACCGCGACGAGTCCCGCTTCACCCAGGCGACGGCCCAGATGCTGGAGACCGGCGACTATGTGAACATCCGGCTGCAGGACCAGCCGCGCAACAAGAAGCCGGTCGGCATCCACTGGCTGCAGGCCGCGGCGGTCTCGGCCGTCTCCGCGCCCGAGGACCGGGGCATCTGGGCCTACCGCATCCCCTCGCTGCTGGGCGCCATGCTGGCCGCCGCCGCCTGCGCCTGGGGCGCGGCCGCCTTCTTCGGCCCGCGCGAGAGCCTGCTGTCGGGCGCGATCCTTGGCGCGACCTTCCTGCTGTCGACCGAGGCGTTCATCGCCAAGACCGACGCCTCGCTGTGCGGCTTTACGACATTGGCCATGGCGGGCCTGGCCAGGATCTACGCCGCGGGCCTCGCCGGCGAGAAGGCCGGCAAGGGTCCGAAGCTGGCCTTCTGGATCGGCATGGCCATGGCCGCCCTGATCAAGGGTCCGGTCGGCCTGCTGGTCGTCATCCTCGCCATCCTCGCCCTGTGGGCCTGGGACCGGAAGGCCGGCTGGCTCAAGCAGCTGGGCTGGAGCTGGGGCCTGATCCTGTTCGCGGCCATCGTCCTGCCCTGGGCGACGATGATCACCGTCGCCACCGACGGCGCCTTCTGGGGCGCGGCGGTGGGCGGGGACCTGGCGCCCAAGCTGGCCGGCGGCCACGAGCGCCACGGCGGCATCTTCGGCTACTACGCCCTGCTCTCGCCCCTGCTGCTGTTCCCCGTCACCCTGCTGCTCCCCGCCGCCCTGGTTCTGGGCTGGACCGGCCGCAAGGAGCCGGGCGTGCGCTTCGCCCTCTGCTGGCTGATCCCGACCTGGCTGATGTTCGAGATCCTGCCGACCAAGCTGGCCCACTACACCCTGCCCGCCTTCGGGGCTCTGGCCATGCTGATGGCGGCCGCCCTGCGCAAGCCGCTCGGTCTGCCCTCACGGATCGTCGGCACGGTGCTGCTGGCCATCGCCGGCCTCGCCTTCGCCGCCGTCTGCGTCGTCGCCTGGAAGCAGTACGCCACGCCCTCGGCCCTGCCGCTGGCCATCCTCTCGGCCCTGCTGTTCGTCGCGGCCGCCGTCGCCGGCGGCTGGCTGATCCTGCGCGAGCGCAAGGCCGCCCTGGCCCTGGTCACGGCCGGCGCCCTGGGCATCCTGGCCCACGGCGCCATGGCCGGCCTGCTGGCCCCGCGCCTGGACTCGCTGTGGCTGTCGCAGCGCCTGGCCCGCGCCCTGGAGAAGGCCGATCTGGCCCCCCGCGCCGGCGCCCCCGGCCCGGTGGCGGTGACCGGCTACTCCGAGCCCAGCATGGTCTTCCAGCTGGGCACCACCACTGAACTCACTGATGCGGAAGGCGCGGCCGACGCCGTCGACGAGGGCCGCCCGGCCGTGGTCGAGGGCCGCGAGGATGCGAAGTTCAAGGCCGCCCTGGCCGCCATGGGCCACGCCCCGCGCCCGGCCGGCGAGATCAAGGGCCTGAACTATTCCGACGGCGACGACGAGGTGCTGCGCATCTATCGCGGCGAGCCGCGCCGCCATGACGCACCGGAAGACGCCGTGAGCGGCGCCGAAGTGGAGGCCCAGCCATGAGCCGCTTCATCGAGATCGTCGAGGTCGGTCCCCGCGACGGCCTGCAGAACGAGAAGGCCATACTGTCGGTCGAGGAAAAGCTCGACCTGATCCGCCGCCTCGAAGCCGCCGGCGCCCGCCGCACCGAGGTGGTGTCGTTCGTCAATCCCAACCGCGTGCCGCAGATGGCCGGCGCCGAAGAGATCATGGACGCCCTGGGCGGTCCCGATCCCAAGCGCTCGCGCATCGGCCTGGTGCTCAACATGCGCGGCTGGGAGCGCTGCGTCTCGACCGGCTGCGACGAAGCCAATGTCGTGGTCTGCGCGTCCGACGGCTTCGGCGTGAAGAACCAGGGCGCCACGGTCAACCAGCAACTCGACACCCTGGCGGCCATCGTCGAGCGCCAGGCGATCGACGGCGGCCCGCCGATCACCGCCACCATCTCGGTGGCCTTCGGCTGCCCGTTCGACGGCGAGATTTCCGAAGACCAGGTGGTCGCCATCGCCCGCGAGGCGGCGGCCATGAACGTGCCCGAGATCGCCATCGCCGACACCATCGGCGTGGCGGATCCCTGGACCGTCCGCAAGCGCATCGAGGCCGTCCGCGCCGCCGCGCCCGACGCCCGCCTGCGCATGCACTTCCACGACACCCGCAACACGGGTCTGGCCAACGCCTTCGCCAGCGTCGAGGCCGGGATCGACGTGCTCGACGCCTCGGTCGGCGGCCTCGGCGGCTGCCCCTTCGCCCCGGCGGCGACGGGCAACATCGGCACCGAGGATCTGGTCTACATGCTGGAGCGGGCCGGCTTCGAGACCAGCTACGACCTTAGCGCCCTGATCGCCATCGGCCGCGACATCAGCGAACGCCTGGGCAAGGCCCCGGCGTCTTCGCTAGCGCGAGCGGGCGGGTTTCCCTCCTGATCCCTCTCCCCCTGCGGGAGAGGGTGGCCCCGCGGAGCGGGGTCGGGTGAGGGGTCGCACGAACAGAAACGCCGCGACGGCCGATCGGCTGTCGCGGCGTTTTGCGTCTGAGAGACCCCTCATCCGTCGGCTTCGCCGACACCTTCTCCCGCAAGGGGAGAAGGACGTTAAGCCGCGAACCTTCCCAGGTCCTGCTTGCTCTCGACCAGGTCCAGCACGTCGCCCATGCGGAAGCCCGGGTCCACCGGGTGCAGGGCGTCGTAGATCGAGCGGGCGAAGGCGAGATCCGCCGGGGTCTTCACGCGCCAGTCGAGGCTGGACCAGTCGCGCACGGCCCGCAGGTGGGCCTGGCGGAAGCGGCCCGGCTGGCTGCGGATGGCGGCGGTCGGCGAGATGCGGGCCAGCGGGTCGCGCTCCTCGGCGGCGGCGGTGCGCAGGGTCTGGGCGGCGATGACCTCGACCTCCAGCCCGGCCGGATAGGTGCGATGCACGCGGTTGGAGGCGTAGTCGGCGCCGGTGCTCAGGGCCAGGCGGACCGTCTGGTCGATAAGGCCCGGATCGACGAAGGGCGCGTCGCCCTTCAGCCGGACGATGTGGCTGACCGGGCCGGCGGCCTCGGCGCAGCGGGCGATGCGATCCAGAATGTCGGCGCCCGCGCCGCGATAAACGGTGACGCCGCGCGACACCAGGAAACCGGCCAGCGCGTCGTCGGCGGCCTGGTCGCTGGTGGCGACGATGATCTTGGAAAGGGTGCGCGCCTCGCGGATCCGCTCCAGCTGGCGCAGGATCATCGGCTGTCCCTGGAGGGTGGCCATCGCCTTGCCGGGCAGACGGCTGGAGCCCATGCGGGCCTGCAGGACAGCGAGGATCATCGGCTTTGCCTCCCTTCGAGGCGTCTTCTCGGTTCTTTCTTGAACCTTGAGCTTCGAGTCGGGTCCGCCGCTAGGCGACCCAACGTCGCGGGTCGAGGGCCACCGGGTCGTCGATGGCCATCTCGTCCCAGTCGAGGTCCGGCGGCGGGCTGGAAGCGGCGGCGACGACGGCCGACAGTTCGGCGGCCGAGGTCACGCCCACGATCACGGCGGAAGCCTCGGGGCGCGACAAAGCAAAGCCCAGGGCGGCCTGAAGCGGGTCGGAACGGCCTTCGGCGATCATGCGGCGCACGCGCGACAGGCGGCCCGAGGCCCCCTTCAGCTGGGCCGGAACGCGGTCGGGCGGCAGGAACAGCAGGCCGTTGAGGAAGATCGAGCGCAGCTGCACCTCGATGCCCATGCCGGCGATGCGTTGCAGCGAGCCGTCGGCCAGCAGGCGCTGGTCGAGCAGGCTGGCCGGCGCCTGGATGATGTCGGGCTTGAAGCGGCGGGCCACGCCGACGGGATCGTCGGTGGCGTGGGCGGAGATGCCGATGTTGCGGAACAGGCCCTGCTCGCGCAGGCGGTGCAGGCGGTCCCACATGGCCGGGCCATGGGCGCCGAACAGTTCCGACGGCGACTGGACGATGATGGCGTCGGCGCGTTCCAGGCCCATGCGGCGCAGCGAGGCGCGGGCCTCGGCCTCGACGAAGTCGGGACCGCGGTCGGCGCGGGCGGCCGCCATGGTGACGCGGCACGAGACCGGACGCGGGATCAGGTCGCCGAGCACGGACTCCGAACGGCCATAGACGCCCGAGACGTCCAGCACCGACAGGCGGGCGCGCGCGGCGATGTTCAGGATGTCACGCGCCTCGATCTCGGGGGAACGCGAACGCGGCGACGCGTTCATGCCGTCCAGTCCGAACTGGGCGGCGGCGAGACCGAGCTTGGAGACGGTGAGCGACATGAAAATCCGCGTCGGGTGAGCACCAATGCCGGGCAGCGTACGCGCCAAGGTTTGAAGAAGGCGTTTCTGGAAACTTGCCGAGGGGTTAAGATCGGGCCGATGGACCTTACCGATCCCGCCGTCCTTTCCGGCTCCGAATGGCCCATGCACGGCCTGGCCGACGACATCCGGCCGGCCCTGGAAAAGGCCCTGGCGGAAGGGCCGGCGGTCCTGGCCACCATCATCGCCCTGGAGGGCGGCGGACCGCGCCCGGTCGGCACGCAGATGCTTTTCGCGCAAGGTTTCACGAGCGGCTTCCTGTCGGGCGGCTGCATCGAGAGCGACGTCGAGATCCACGCCCGCGCGGTGCTGGAAACCGGCGCGCCCCGGCGCCTGGTCTATGGCGAGGGAAGCCCCTGGCCGGACATCCGCCTGCTGTGCGGCGCGCGCATCGAAATCCTTGTCGAGCGTCTCGACGCCGACGATGTCGCCGTGCGCGACCTTTTGACTCACGCAACCGAAAGGCGGCCGGCGGTCTGGTTCAGCGACGGCGTCCGGCGCCTCTGCGCGACGAAAGAGGCCGCGCCGGCCCCTTGGCCCGGCGCCTTCGGCCGGGGGTTCGATCCCGTTCCACGCCTGGTGGTGATCGGCGGCGATCCGACCGCCCTGGCCCTGGCGAGCCTCGGCGCCCAGGCCGGGTTCGAGACCACCCTGGTCCGCCCCAAGGGACCGCTGGAGCCGCCGCCCCTGGCCGGCGTCGCGTACAGCCGCGCCGCGCCGAGCGAGGCTCTGGCCGCGATCGGCCTGGATCCCTGGACGGCGGTGGCGGTGTGCGGCCACGACCTGGCCCTGGACCACGAGGCCCTGCTGACCGCCCTGCCCTCGCCCGCCTCCTATGTCGGCCTGCTGGGCGCCAGGCGGCGGCTGGCCGAACGGATCGCGGCGTTGCGGGCGGAGGGTTTGACGGAGCGCGACCTGGCCAAACTGCGCGCGCCGATCGGCCTGGATCTCGGCGGCAAGGCCCCGTTCGAGGTGGCGATCGCGGTCATCGGCGAGATCATCGCGGCGCGCCATGGACAGCCGGCGCTGGAGAGAAGGGCGCATTCGGATCCCTCTCCCCTTGTGGGAGAGGGTGGCCCGCGCAGCGGGTCGGGTGAGGGGTCGAAAGCCCTGTCCGCCGCGACGACGGATCGACAGGGCGGCGCGTTAGACGTCTGAGAGACCCCTCATCCGTCGGCTGGAGTTTATCCTCGGGCCGGCTTCGCCGGACCCGGGGGGCCGCCACCTTCTCCCGCAAGGGGAGAAGGATCAGATTTTCCAATCCCCGGACTTGCCCCCCGTCTTCTCGACCAGCCGCACGGCTTCGATGACCATGCCCTTCTCGGCGGCCTTGAGCATGTCGTAGATCGTCAGGCAGGCCACCGACACCGCCGTCAGGGCCTCCATCTCGACCCCGGTCGGACCGGTGGTCTTGACGCGAGCGGTGACGGAAAGCCCGCCCTCGCCCGGCTCGACCTCGACCGCCACCTTCGACAGCGCCAGCGGATGGCACAGCGGGATCAGGTCCGACGTCTTCTTGGCCGCCATCACCCCGGCCAGCTCGGCCACGGCGCGGACGTCGCCCTTGCGGCCGGCCCCCGAGACGGCCAGCGCCAGGGTCTCCGGCGTCATCCGCACGAAACCGCTCGCCACCGCCTCGCGCACGGTCGAGGCCTTGTCGGAGACGTCGACCATGCGGGCCCGGCCCTGGTCGTCGATGTGGGTCAGCTTGCTCACTTTTCCAGAAATCCTATCGTTCCAGAAGCCGGGGCATCAGCTCGACCATGTTGCAGGGCTTGTGGCGGCTGTCGAGCTGCGGCCCGATGACCTTGTCCCAGCCGTCCTTCACCGCCCCGTTCGAGCCGGGCAGGCAGAACACGAACACCCCGTCGATCAGCCCGGCCGTGGCCCGCGACTGCAGGGTCGAGAGCCCCACCGTGGCGTAGGACACCAGGTGGAACACCACGGCGAACCCGTCGATGACCTTGTCGAACAGCGGCTGCAGCGCCTCGACGGTCACGTCGCGCCCCGTCAGGCCCGTGCCGCCGGTGGAGACCACCGCATCGACCTCTCCGCTGGCGATCCAGCCGCGCACGGTGGCGCGGATCTTCTCGATGTCGTCGCGCACCACCGCCCGGCCGGCGAACTCATGGCCGGCGGCCTTGACCCGCTCGATCAGGATGTCGCCCGAGGTGTCGGTGCTTTCGTCGCGGGTGTCGGAGACGGTGAGGATCGCCACCCGCACCGGCTTGAACGGCAGTTCCGGCTTGATCCCGCCGCCCGGGGTGAGGCCTGCCGACATCCGTCTCTCCATTTCTTCGCTTGTCGCGCGACGGGCGCCGAAACCGCTGACACTTTCGGCTGTCGCGCTTTGGCTCAATCCCAACGCTGCGCGTCGGTCCTATCCTGCGCCGTCGGCTCGATCCAGCGGGCGCCGCCCGGACCATGCTCCTTCTTCCAGAACGGCGCCCGGCTCTTGAGCCAGTCCATCAGGAAGTCGCACGCCTCGAAGGCGGCCCGGCGGTGTTTCGACGCCGTCGCCACGAACACCACCGCCTCGCCCGGCGCGATCTTTCCGACGCGATGGACGATCCGCCAGTCCTGCAAATCGAACCGCCCGGCCGCCTCGACCGCGAAGGCCGCGATCGCGTTTTCGGTGAAGCCCGGATAGGCCTCCAGCTCCAGGATCGAGGCGTTGCCACCCTCGGCGCGGGCCAGGCCGACGAAGCTGGCCACCGCGCCTGTCTCGTCGCGGCCCTTGCAGAATTCGGTCAGCAGCGCCCCGGGCTCGAACGGCGCCTCGGTCAGGGTGATCATCCGCCGCTCATCGGCGGCAGGAAGGCGACCTCGGTCGAGCCGGCCAGCGCCGCCTCGCCCCGCACCAGCGCTTTATCGACCGCCACCTGCACGCCGGGGCCAGCCAAGGCTTCGGCGAGACCCGCGTCATCATTGGCGATGGAAGCGCGCAGGGCGGAAAGGCTTCCCGCCTCGACCTCGCGCTCGCGCCAGCCGGCCTGGTCGGCCAGGCGCCCGAACAGCAGCACGCGGGCCATGACTAGCCTCCGGTCGTCGACATGTGGCGGGCCACGGCCGGCCGTGGCGCGTCGACCTGGAAGTCGTGGCCCTTGGGCTTGGACCCGATCGCCGCGTGGATCGCCGCCACCAGTTCGCCGTCGGTGGCCCCGCCGCGCAGCACGGCCCTAAGATCGCTGGCGTCGTCGCGGCCAAGGCAGGTGTGCAGGGTGCCGGTGCAGGTCAGGCGCACCCGATTGCAGGCGTCGCAGAAATTGTGGCTCAGCGGGGTGATGAAACCCAGCCGCCCGCCGGTCTCCTCGACCTTGGCGTAGCGGGCCGGACCGCCGGTGGCATAGGCCTGGTCGGTCAGGGTCCAGTAGGACGACAGCTCGCGCCGGACATCCCTGAGCGACAGGAACTGGTCGGTGCGGTCCTCGTCGATCTCGCCCAGGGGCATGGTCTCGATCAGCGTCATGTCGCAGCCGCGATCGTGCGCCCACTGGATCAGGGCCGGCAGCTCGGCGGCGTTGTCGCGCTTGAGCGCCACCGCGTTGATCTTGACCTGGAGGCCCGCCGCCAGGGCCGCGTCGATCCCGCCGATCACCTTGGCCACGTCGCCGCCGCGCGTCAGCCGACGGAAGAGGTCGGGCTTGAGCGTGTCGAGCGAGACGTTGATCCGCTTCACCCCCGCCGCCGCCAAGCGTTCAGCGTGCTGGGCCAGCTGAGTGCCGTTGGTGGTCAGGGTCAGCTCGTCCAGCGCGCCGGTCTTCAGGTGGCGCGACAGGCTTTGGACCAGCTCCATGATCCCCTTGCGCACCAGCGGCTCGCCGCCGGTCAGCCGCAGCTTGCGCACGCCCAGGCCAACGAAGGTCGAGGCCAGGCGGTCCAGCTCCTCCAGCGTCAGCACCTCCGCCTTCGGCAGGAAGGTCATGTGCTCGGCCATGCAATAGACGCAGCGCAGGTCGCAGCGGTCGGTCACCGACACGCGCAGATAGCTCACCGCCCGGCCAAAGCCGTCGATCAGGCGGGGGGTGTCGTCAGGGGACGTCATATCCGCGATAGAATAGGCGTCTCGGAGCCTGGCGGAAAGGGAACTGATGCGGCTGGAGGCGATCGTGCTGGCGGCGGGGGCGGCCTCGCGGTTCGGCGGCGGCAAGCTGCTGGCCGATTATCGCGGCCGGCCGCTGCTGGATCACGCGCTGGATACGGCCCTGGCCGCGCCGGCGCGCGGGATCACGGTGGTGCTGCGCCCGGGCGATACGGCCGCCCTGGCCCTGGTCGAGGCCCGGGCCGAGCCCCGCCTGCGACCCTTGGCCGCGCCCGAAGCTGACGAGGGGCTGGGGGCCTCGCTGCGCACGGCGATCCTGGCCCTGCCGGCCGACGCCGAGGCGGCGCTGGTGTTGCTGGGCGACATGCCGCGCGTCCCGCACGACCTTGCTGCCGACCTGATCCAGGCCCTGAGCGCGGGCGTCGGCATCGCCGCTCCCGTCCACGCCGGCCGTCGCGGCCATCCGGTGCTGTTCGCCCGCCGCTGGTTCGCCGACCTCGCCGCCCTGGCCGGCGATCGCGGCGCGCAGGGGGTGCTGACCAAGGCCGGCGACGCCATCGCCCTGGTAGAGACCGACGACCCCGGCGTGCTGTTCGACGTCGACCGGCGCGAGGACCTGGAGCGGTAGGCCCGCCGCCCCGATCAGAAGCCTCCGTCGGCGGTCGGCCACGGCGGAGCGGTCGCGCGCCACCTCAGGACGTGAAGACCGGAGAGCTTGGGGCGCAACCGCAGGCGCATCACGGTGTCGTCGCGGCCCCTCCTCCAGCCGGGCCAATCCAGCGCACGGTCCTGGGCGGCGACAACGCGCCAGACGGCGCGCAGAACCTCGCGGGGCGGCTCATGACCCAGGCGATGCTGGAGAAGAAGCCGCAGCGAGAGCGAGGCGCGGGACGAGGCCCTGAACCACCGCACGATCATTCGCGCATCGGCCCGCACGCCCTCCTCGCCCAGCGGCGACGAAAGCAGCGGACAGAAGTGGGCTTGCAGCGCGTCGGCGACCCGCCGTTCGACGGCCGCGACCAGGCGCGCGTGCTCGCCGGCCAGGTAGCCGAGCCTGAAGGCTGGTCGTCGCGGCTGGGGAAAAGCCGTGAGCTTGCGCTTCACTCCGCCAGGTCCGCCTCGTACCGCCGCATCTCGCGCCAGTGCAGCCAGACGCCCAGCGCCAGGGTGAGCAGGATGGCGTAGCTCCAGACCGCCAGGCTCATCATGTAGGTGTTGATGGTCACCCGCAGGTCGATCAGCACCGCCACGTGCGAGGCCAGGGCGACCAGCTGGAACGCCGAGATCGCCACGGTCCACAGCAGGCGCGAGCGGATCGACTCCCAGATGAAGATCAGCGCCGCCACGGCGTCGACGATCATCACCCCGACGTCGGGATTGATGCGGTTGTGGCGGAACATCACCAGCGAGGCGGCCCAGCCGGCCAGCAGGGTGACCGCGATCCGCTTCTCCGACGACCCGCCCCGCCAGAAGGCCAGGCCGCAGATCACCAGGGTCAGGAAAAGATAGAGATAAGCCGACACTGTACGCCCCCCTTCACCGCTCCAGGTTGACGCAAGTCCGGCTCGGATCAAGTGCGATCCGAGCCGGAGCTTTACGCCTTGGATATCGGCGACCGCCCGCTAGGCGGACGGAACTCTAGTGCCGCGTCTTCTCGCCGTCGCAAAGAATCCGGCGGATCTCATCGACGACGCGCACCGCGCCATCGGCGTCGTCCGCCGCCTCCATATCGACGAGCCGCCGCAGCAGCACCGTCAGCACACGCTGCTGGGTCGGACACAGGGACCGAATGCACCGCCCGAACTCGGCGGCCTCTTCGATGGCCGGATCCATAATCGCCAGGACCGCGCTCATGCCGCGCCCTCCATTAGAACTTCGCGCATACCGGAGACGATCAGGCGGCCCGACCGCCGTCGACGGCGCGCAGGCCCGAGGTGCGCGGCGTGTCGCCGCCCTCGACCTTGCCCAGGTCGCCCAGCGCCAGGGCGCCGCAGCCGATCTGCGAGCGGACTTCCGCCAGATCGCCATGCGCCTTCACGATGGTGCGGCGGGCCGACAGGATGTGGGTCAGGGTGATCCCCAGGGTCTCCAGGGCTTCCTGGCCGATCACGGCCGACAGCTGCGCATCCAGCCGCAGCGTGGGCAGCAGGCCCATCAGCTCGGCGGTTTCACGCACGGCCGCGTCGATCGCGGCTTCGGCTTGTTTCAGTTTTTCGGCCCCGGCACGGGCTGCGTCGCTGCGCTTCATGCAAGACTCTCCCACTCGCGCGGGCGCCCCCCGCACGTTCAAAGGCTTGGATTGTTGGAAATTCGGTTTTTTGGCTGACCCGAGACCGACGATCAGTTCGTCGGCGGGGCGCTCCAGCCCTCGCGGAATCGCTGGAGGGCGAAGAGGAATTCATGGGCTCCCATGGTCACCACGCTGAGCAGCACGCCGGCCGCCAGGGCTGAAACCAGGATCAGGCCCATCCATTGGGCTGGGCTCAGGTCATGGCGCCAACCTCCCCGCGTTCGGACCTGATCGGACTGTCGTCCGACAGGAAGGCCGTGGCCGCGAGCACTCGCAGCAACAGCTTCGAAGGAGGATCGCCGGCCGCCTGGGCCTTGCGCAGAGCCGACACCGTTTCCGGCACCAGGCGCTCCCGCTCGGGGGTGGCCGCCATCAGGGTCAGGCCTTCCTCGAGAGACTTCCAGCTCGCGATGAAGAAGGCCGATCCCGGGGGCGAGCCAGTCTTGGTCTTGGGTGTGTTGTCGTTCATGGCCGCTCCCGCTGCTGTCGTCAGGAGAGACCGGCTCAGGTTCGTCGGCTAGGCCCGGCGATTGCCTACGGTAGTCATTACCGGGGTGCTGTTCCCACGCCACGAAGGCCAGGGCGGCGTCGCGGCGCGGCATGCCGGCCAGGCGCCGGCGCGCGCTGAGCACGTGCATCTCGACGGTCTTGGGCGACAGGCTGAGCAGGCGCGCGATTTCCTTCGAGCGCTGGTGCTGGGCGATCAGGCGCAGGATCTCGCGCTCACGAGGCGTGAGCTTCTCGAAACCAAGGCTGTCGGCAGGCTCGACCATGGCGCTAACATGGTCCCAGCACAGCCTCCCGTCCAGCCGGTGAGGCGTCAATTTCGGACGCGTCAGAGTTAACAATCAGACAGTTCGCCCGGTCAGGCGCTCCGGACGAACGGCAGGCTGACGGTCGGCTGGCCCGACAGCGCCAGCAGGGCGTTGGCCGTCGCCGGGCCGATCACCGGCGTCCCCGGCTCGCCCACCCCGCTTGGAGGCGCGGCCGACGGCACGATGTGGGTCTCCACGCTGGGCGCCTCGGCGAAGCGCAGCACGCGATAGGTGTCGAAGTTGCTCTGGTCGACCACGCCCTCGGTCAGGGTCACCTGGCCGAAGAGCGCCGCCGAAAGCCCGTAGCAGGTGCCGCCCTCCATCTGGGCGGCGATCTGGTCGGGCGAGACGGCCACGCCGCAGTCGATGGCGGTGACCACCCGGCCGACGCGCGGCTCTCCGTCCACCAGCTTGACCTCGGCGACCTGGGCCACGACCGAGCCGAAGCTCTCGTGCACCGCCACCCCGCGCGTCCAGCCCCCATCCTGCTCTTTAGAGGCCGCTTTCGGTCCGGCCTTCTCCAGGGCGAGATTGAGGGCCGCCAGGTGTCGATTGGCGCCGGCCTTGGCGTAGAGCGCGCGGCGATACTCGACCGGATCCTTGCCGGCCTTGCGGGCCAGCTGGTCGATGGTGTGCTCCATGACGAAGGCGGTGTGGGTCGCCCCCACCGAGCGCCACCACAGCACCGGCACGCCCACTTCGGGGAACGCCACCTGGGCGTCGACGACGGGCGTGGCTTTCAGATAGGGCGAATCCGACGCCCCCTCGACGGCGGTCTGGTCGACGCCCTTCGAGGGCATCGGCGAGTCCTTCATGATCGACTGGCTGACGATGCGGTGGCGCCAGGTCGCCGGCAGGCCGTCCTTGTCCAGCGTGACCCGCACGGCGTGGACCACCAGCGGCCGGTAGTAGCCGGCCTTCATGTCGTCCTCACGGGTCCAGACCAGCTTCACCGGCTTGCCGCCGCCGACCTTCTTGGCCACGTGCACGCACTCGGCCACGTAGTCGGAATTGAAGGTCGCCCGCCGCCCGAACGAGCCGCCGGCGAACAGGGTCTCGACCTCGACCGAGCCGGGCAGGGTACCGACGATCTTGGCCGCGTTCAGCTGGTCGAGGGTCTGGCCCTGCGAGCCGTGCACCAGCTTGACCGAATTGCCCTCGACGATGGCCACGCAGTTCATCGGCTCCATGGTGGCGTGGGCCAGATAGGGGAACTCGTAGACCGCCTCGAAGGCGTCGCTGCCCCCGGCCGCGGCCGCCGCGTCACCCTTGGCCCCGAACGATTCCCACTTCTGCTCGGCCGGACCCTTGCCGGTGGCCAGATCACGGAACGCCGCCGTGATCTCTTTCGAGCCGCGCTTCTCGGCCTTGCCTTCGTCCCAGCGCACGACCAGCGCCTCGCGCCCCAGCCGCGCGGCCCAGGTGGATTTCGCCACCACCGCCACCCCGGTCGGGATTTCGTAGACATCGACCACGCCCGCCACCTTCCTGGCGGCGTCAGCGTCGAAGCTCTCGACCTTGGCCCCGAAGCGCGGCGGATGGGCGACCATCGCCGTCAGCATGTCGGGCAGGTGGACGTCCTGGGTGTAGCGGGCCGTGCCGTCGACCTTGGCCTGGGCGTCCTTGCGCCGCACCCGATCGGTGCCGATCAGAGTGAAAGCCTTGGGGTCCTTCAGCGGCGGGTTCTGCGGCGGCGTCACCTTGGCGGCGTCGGCCGACAGGTCGGCGAAGGCGGCGCTCTTGCCCGAGGCGTGGGTCAGCACCCCGTCCTTGACCACGATCTCGCCGGCCGGGACGTTCCAGCGGTTGGCGGCGGCCTCGACGAACATCGCCCGCGCCCCGGCTCCGGCCTTGCGCAGCTGCTCCCAGCTGTTGGAGATCGCCGAGCTGCCGCCGGTCAGCTGCGCGCCCAGGGCGCCGTTGCCGTAGAGCTTGGCGTTGGCCGGCGACTGCTCGACCCGCACCTTGGCCCAGTCGGCGTCCAGCTCCTCGGCGACAATCGCCGCCAGGCCCGCATGGCTGCCCTGGCCGAACTCGATGTGCTTGGAGATCACTGTGACGAAGCCGTCGGGCTCGAAGCGGATGAACGGGCCGAACGCCCCGACCTCGACCTTGGAGCCGGCGCTCATCAGGTCGGCCGGCGAGCAGCCGACCACCAGGGCGCCGCCGACCACCGCCGCGCCGACCACCACCTCGCGGCGGCTGAAGCCTTCGGATTTCACGGGCGCGTTCATCGCACTTCTCCCCGCTGGATCCGCGACGTCGCGCCGGAAGCGGCCGAGATCGCCTCGTCGATGTCGGCCTCCTTGGCCGGTTCGGCGACGACAGCCGGCGCGGCGACCACCGGGATCGCCTGGCCCGTCGCGGCCTGCCTGATCGCCGCCCGGATCCGCTGATAGGCGCCGCAACGACAGATGTTGCCGCCCATGGCCGCGTCGATGTCGGAGTCCGTCGGCTTTTTATTCGCTTCGAGCAGGGCGGCGGCCGACATGATCTGGCCCGACTGGCAGTAGCCGCACTGCGGCACGTCCAGCTTCACCCAGGCTTGTTGCAGCGGATGCGCCCCGCCCAGGCCCTCGATGGTGGTGATCTTGGCGCCCGACAGCGCGGCGATCGGGGTGACGCAGGAGCGCACCGGGTCGCCGTTCACATGCACCGTGCAGGCCCCGCACTGGGCCAGGCCGCAGCCGAACTTCGTGCCCGTCAGGCCCAGTTCGTCGCGCAGCACCCACAGCAGCGGCGTATCGGGATCGGCCTCGACCGACATCGTCTTGCCGTTGACGTCCAAGCTCGCCGCCATGCGTCTGTCTCCTGCCCTCGGGGCAGCTAACACCGTTCTCCCGAGGCTCCGCCAGTGAAATTTTAACGCCGTCAGGATGGTTGGAAGGTCACATCCGCGACGCCTGTTGCGCGAAAGGCCTCACGTTCTTGGCCGACGCGCCCTAGCTTGAACGCACGACGCCTGTTGAGGACCCCCGCCTTGGACTCCTTCCCCGCCTACTTCCCCCTCGCCGGCCGCAAGGTGGTGATCGCCGGAACCGGCGAAGGCGCCGAGGCCAAGGCCCGGCTGTTCGAGGGCTCGCCCGCCACCCTGGTGCGGCTGGACGGCCACGCGGCCTTCCTGCCCGGCTCCTATACGGGGGCGGTGCTGGCCTTCATTTCGAGTTCCGACGAGGTGTTCGCCCAGGCCGCCGCCCGCGCCGCGCGCGCCGCCGGGGTGCTGGTCAACGTCGTCGACAAACCCGACATGTGCGACTTCAACACCCCCGCCGTCATCGACCGCGGCGAGGTGGTGGCCGCCGTCGGCACCGGCGGCGCGGCCCCCGTGCTGGCCACCATGCTGCGCTCCGACATCGAGGCCCAGGTGCCCGAGGGCGCCGGCCGGGTCGCCGCCCTGATGCGCAACTTCCAGAGCGAGGTGCGCGGCGCCCTGCCCACCCTGCACGAACGCCGCGCCTTCCTGCGCGAGGCGCTGTCGGGCGAGGCGGCCCAGGCGGCCATGACCGGCGACATGGAAAAGGCCGGCGCCCTGTTCCGCGACGCCCTGGCCAAGAGCGTCAAGAAGGAGGGCAAGGTCCGCTTCGTGGCCGGCAAGGGCCCGGCCGACCTGCTGACCCTGCGCGCCGTGCGGGCCCTGTCGGCCGCCGACGTGCTGGTCATCGACGAGGCCGCCGATCCCGAGGTCGTCACCATGGCGCGCCGCGACGCCCACCGCCTGTCGGCCGCCGAAGCTTCGCCGGAACACCTGATCGAACTGGCCCGCAGCGGCCGCCAGGTCGTGCGGCTGGTCGCGGCCCCGGTCGAGGCGGCGGACATCCAGGCTCTGGCCGCGGCCGGCGTGGCGGTGGAAGTGCTGCTGACGGCGCCGAGCGCCTGACGGCGCCCCCTCAGTCGCTCCGCGACAGCTCCCCCAGAGGGGGAGCATCTGAGGCCGCGCAACAAGATCCTCCCCCTCTGGGGGAGGTGGCCCGGAGGGCCGGAGGGGGTCGTTTTCAGCTGCCGCTGACCAGGGCCGATTGCCCACCAACTCCCCCCACCGATCGCTTCGCGATCGCCTCCCCCACAGGGGGAGGTTCCTCAACCACCACGCCGCATTGACTCCCCGGCCCCCCTCCGTATGTTCCGCGCCGTTCGAGTGACTGGCGTTGAAGGTGGGTGACCACCGGGGAGCTCGAGACGCATATGCCGCGCGCCTGGGCTCCTTTCTGACCGCAACCAGACCCGGAGTCCCCCGTGCCCGCCGCCCCCGACTATCCGTCCGCCCCCGATCTCGTCGCCCCCAAGCGCGCCCTGCTGTCGGTCTCCGACAAGACCGGCCTGGTCGAAGCGGCCAAGGTCCTGCACGAGGCGGGCGTCGAGCTGGTCTCGACCGGCGGCACCAAGGCGGCCATCGCCGCGGCCGGCCTGCCGGTGAAGGACGTGTCGGACCTGACCGGCTTCCCCGAGATGATGGACGGCCGGGTCAAGACCCTGCACCCCATCGTCCACGGCGGCCTGCTGGGCGTGCGCGACGCTCCCGAGCACGCGAAGGCCATGGCCGACCACGGCATCGGCGGCATCGATATCCTCTATGTGAACCTCTATCCGTTCGAGGCCACCGTCGCGAAGGGCGGCTCGTACGAAGAGTGCGTCGAGAACATCGACATCGGCGGCCCGGCCATGATCCGCTCGGCGGCCAAGAACCACGGCTATGTGTCGGTCTGCACCGACCCGGCCGACCTGGCTGAAGTGCTCGAAGCCCTGAAGGCCGACGGCGGCACCACCCTCTCTCTGCGCAAGACCCTGGCCGCCCGCGCCTACGCCCGTACGGCGGCCTATGACGCCGCCATCTCGGCCTGGTTCGCCGCTCAGCTCGGCCAGGACTTCCCGGCCCGCAAGGCGATCGCCGGCGAGCTGCGCCAGACCATGCGCTATGGCGAGAACCCGCACCAGAAGGCGGCCTTCTACACCTTCCCCAGCCCCCGCGTCGGCGTGGCCACGGCCCGCCAGCTGCAGGGCAAGGAACTCAGCTACAACAACATCAACGACACCGACGCGGCCTTCGAGCTGATCGCCGAGTTCGACCCGGCCCAGGGTCCGGCCGTCGCCATCATCAAGCACGCCAACCCCTGCGGCGTGGCCCTGGGCGCCACCCAGCGCGAGGCCTATGAGCGGGCCCTGGCCTGCGACCCCACCTCGGCCTTCGGCGGCATCGTCGCTGTCAACACCCGCCTGACCCGCGAGGCCGCCGAGGCCATGGTCGAGATCTTCACCGAGGTGGTGATCGCGCCGGAAGCCGACGACGACGCGATCGCCGTCTTCGCCGCCAAGAAGAACCTGCGCCTGCTGGTCACCGGCGGCCTGCCCGACCCGCTGTCGACCGGCGACACCTTCAAGAGCGTGGCCGGCGGCTTCCTCGTGCAATCCCGCGACGACGCGCGGATCAAGGCGGCCGACCTGAAGATCGTCACGAAGCGCCAGCCCACGCAGGAAGAGATCCGCGACATGCTGTTCGCCTTCCAGATCGGCAAGCACGTCAAGTCGAACGCCATCGTCTACGCCCGCGCCGGCCAGACCCTGGGCGTCGGCGCCGGCCAGATGAACCGCAAGGACAGCGCCCGCATCGCTGCCCTTCGGGCAGCTGATTTTGGCTTGGACCTCAGTGGGTGCGCCTGCGCCTCGGAAGCCTTCTTCCCGTTCGCCGACGGTCTGATCCAGGCGGCCGAAGCCGGGGCTACGGCGATCATCCAGCCGGGCGGCTCCATGCGCGACCCCGAGGTCATCGAGGCGGCCGACAAGCTTGGCCTCACTATGGCCTTCACCGGCGTGCGAGTGTTCCGCCACTAAGGATTGAGTGAGCACGATGGACAGCGTCAGCTGGGGAGCCAAGGTCGTTTCACGCTCGCGGGTGTTCAAGCCCGCGGGCCTGGGCCCCTTTCCGGTGGCGCTGATCCTGCACGGCTGCGGCGGCAAGACCCCGTTCCTGGAGACCTATGCCGAGGTCGCCGTGAAGGCCGGCTACGCCGCCATCGTGCTCGACTCGTTCGCGCCGCGCGGCATGAGCACGCTCGACGGCAAGCTCTTCGTCTGCACCCTGATGACCCTGCATGGGGCCAAGCGCGCGGCCGACGCGTTCGGGACCCTGGCCTGGCTCAAGACCCAATCCTGGGCGCGGGCCGACCATGTTTTCCTGGCCGGCTGGAGCCACGGCGCCTGGACGATCATGGACGCCTACGCCGCCGGAACCTCGGCCCCCAGCGCCACCGGCCTGGCCGACGCCGACGCGGTCGCCCTGCGCAAACAGGTGAAGGGCGCACTGCTGGTCTATCCGTATGCGGCCTATCCCTCGATGACCAGCAGCCGGGGCTGGGGACCGGGTGCGCCGCCGGTGTGGTCGGTGCTGGGCCAGAAGGACGGCGTGGTCGGCTGGCGCTATCCCAAGAAGGCGCTGGAACGGCTCAGCGCCGACGGCGTCAAGGTCGACCTCAAGCTCTACCCCGACGCCACCCACGCCTTCGACGACGACAAGGCCAACGACCCGCGCGCCATCTACCGGCCGGACCTGTTCCAGGAGGTCCAGGACTACTTCGCCGCCGCGCTGAAGGCGGTGGCGCCGAAGCCGGGGCTGTTCGCTTAAGATCCTGCCGAGAGGGAAAGTCCCTTTCGGCTCCTCCCCCGTAAAATCCCCGCGAAAGCGCAGCCGCCTGTTCCCTCTCCCCTTGCGGGAGAGGGTGGCCTCGCGGAGCGAGGTCGGGTGAGGGGTCTCTCAGAACTGAAAGCCGCGTGCAGCGGTTAGGCCGGGCGGGGCGTCTCCCATCTGAGAGACCCCTCATCCGACGGCCTTCGGCCGCCACCTTCTCCCGCAAGGGGAGAAGGAACGCTGACGGGGATAGAGCGCCGTCTATCCCCGGCGATCTCGCCAAAGACCCCAACCAATCCAGCCGCTTGCAACTTTCTCAGCGCTCTGGATCAGACGCGCTGAAACCCGCTGCATAATGGACCCGTCCCGTCGCAGGGAGAGGGCGCAAGGATCCGGCCCGAAGCGTGCGACGTGGATGCGATCGAGCGGGGCCGCCGGAGCTGCGTGAGCAGGGCCGGGCCAGGCTTAAAGGAGGATGGGGGACGTAAACCCATCCATCGGGGGTCTGCCTGTATCGGCTCCCGCCCGTCCGAGGGTCCGCTCCGGCGCCTTCTGTCTGCACGCGATGGCTAGCGAAGCTTACAGCCCGGTTCCGGGGAAGGCACAAGCCGAAGGGGGTGAAGGGCGGAAAAGGCCCGCGCGCCCCGGCCTGAGGCACAACGATCGCGCGGGGCGTCCAGCTTCGTCGAAACGGTATTCAAACTCACAGCTCCGGGCGAGGCCCGGACGCCCCGCGCCCTCTCCATCAGCTCAGCGGTTCACCGCGTGAGATCGCAAACCCGTTCCCTCTCCCCTTGCGGGAGAGGGTGGCCCTGCGGAGCAGGGTCGGGTGAGGGGTCGCGCGTACAGAAACGCCGCGACAGCCGATCAGCTGTCGCGGCGTCGGAAGTCTGAGAGACCCCTCATCCGTCGCCTTTCGGCGACACCTTCTCCCGCAAGGGGAGAAGGGTCTCGCTCCTAGTGCTTGAACGACACCGACACGCCCATGAACCGGGGCTCGCCGGCGATGAAGGTGGGGATGCCGAAGGCGTCGCCGGTGTTGCCGGCGTCCTTGATGTAGTCCTGGTCCAGCGCGTTGGTGACGAAGGCGCCGAAGGTCACAGGGCTGTCCTTGGGCTGGTAGGTCAGGCGCAGGTTCAAGAGGCCGAAGGCCTTCTGGACCTCGTCCTGCACCGTGTCCTTGATCACGCCCGTCGTGCTCTGCAGGGCGGCGATGTCGTTGTTGTTGTCGAAGAACTGTTCCGACTGCCAGGTCCAGGTCGGCAGGAAGGTGAACTTGCCGATCCCGGTGTCGCGCGAGGCCTTCACGCCCAGCGAGAACGAGTGGTCGGGCGACAGACGGAAGTGGTTGCCCTCGAACCGGCCGTTGCCGAACCGGGCGTGGCTGTAGCCGTAGGTGGCGAACACCAGCAGGTCGGACGTGGCCTGGAAGTTGGCCTGGCCCTCGAAGCCGTAGGCCTTGGCCTCGCCGGCGTTGATGGTGATGGCCGTGCCGGTGCTGGTCACGCCGCTGGTCTGGAAGTTCTCGTAGTCGTAGCGGTAGATCGCCCCGTCCACGGTCAGGCGACGATCCAGCAGGGCGGCCTTGGCCCCGACCTCGTAGGAGGTGACCTCTTCGGCCGGCACTTCGCTGAGGCTGGCGCCGGTCAGCACCTTGGGACGACGGCCGGTCGAGACCGAGCCATAGACGTTGACGTCGTCGGCCAGCTCGTAGCGGGCCACCAGGCGCCAGGTGACGCCGCTGTCGGTGAAGTCCTTGTAGTAGGTCGAGACCGGCTGGACGATCAGGCCGCGGGTGACGGTGGCGGTGCTGCCGCCGATGATCGACGGGCTGCTGATCCAGGCGCCGTAGCCGCTGGTCTTGTCGTCGTAGGTGTAGCGCAGGCCGGCGGTCAGCTCGAGGCGGTCGGTGGCCTTGAAGGTGACGTCGGCGAAGGCGTCGTAGGAGTTGGTCTTGCCGTAGTTGGTGTATTCCTCGGTGCGGCCCGACGACAGCGCCGACAGGGCCGGGATGGCGTTGATCACGGTCGTCGACAGGCCGTTGGGGATCGACAGCTGGCCGGTCAGGAAGAGGTAGGCGATCTTCTCGTTGATCCGCAGCGGCACGCGCTGGCTGCCGTCTTCCCAGAACATGCTGACGCCGCCGAAGGCGGTGATCCTGCCGCCGGCGTCGTAGTTGAGGCGGAACTCCTGGCTGGCCGACTTGCCCTGCGCGTCCTCGGCGAACACGAACAGCGGCAGCGAGAAGCCGTCCGGATCGAACACTTCCTCGCCGCTGAAGTAGCGGTAGGCCGAGGTCGAGTTGAGGGTCAGGGCGTCGTTCAGCTTGTAGCTGGCCAGGGCCGTCAGGCTCCACAGGCGGCGGTCCAGGCCCAGCGGCTGGCCGTTCTCGAAGCCATCGACGGTCGACAGGGCCGCGCCGGAATTACGGCCCAGGTCGCCGATCACCTTGCCGGTGGTCGGGTCGGTCGGGGCGTAGGTCAGCGACTTGAACGAGGTGCCCGACGGATTGTCCTGCTGGTAGTTGTAGAGCACGTCCAGCTTGAAGCGGTCGTTGGGCGTGTAGTTGACAGCCAGGCGCGCGGCCACGGTGTCGGTCGAGTTGAAGTCCTCGCCGCCCAGCAGGTTCTCGACATAGCCGTCGCGCTTCTTGACGCGGGTCGACAGACGCACGGCCAGGGCGTCGGTGATCGGGGCGTTCACCATGCCCTCGGCCATGAAGTACCCGTAGTCGCCGCCCTCGACCTTGAGGCTGGCGTCGAAGTCCGGCTTGGCCTTGGCCTGGATGATGTTGACCGCGCCGATCAGGGCGCCGCGGCCGTAGAGGGTCGATTGCGGACCCTTGGCGATCTCGACCCGCTCCAGGTCGAAGAGCTCGACGTAGGAACCGCGCGACTTCGAGATCGACACGCCGTCCTGATAGACCGACACGCGCGGCTCGTTGGTGGCCTCGCCGCTGTCCGAGGTAATGCCGCGCATCACGAAGCCGGGGTTGTTGGGCGACTGGTTCTGCACGTCGAAGCCAGGCACGAACTGGCCCAGTTCCTCGAACTCCTGCAGGCCCAGCTCGTCGAGCTTCTCGCCGGAATAGGCCGTCAGGGCCATCGGCACGTCGAGGACCTTCTGCTCGCGCTTCTGGACGGTGACGATCAGCTCGTCGACCTGGGTCGGCGCGGCGGCGGTCTCGGCTTCCGGAAGCGGGGCGGCCAGGACAGGGCTGGCGATCGCCAGGGCCAGCAGGCTCGCGCCAGAAAGCGAGCCTGCGAGCGTAGTGGTGCGGATGGCGCGCATGGACTATTCCCCTCAAAACAACTGTACGAGGCCCCGCCCGTAGGGAGCGGCGGTGTCGCTTACGCGACGGGGTTGTGAAGGAGCCGTGAAACAGCGTGGCTGAAGCTGAGGACGACGTCGAAGACCTGCTGGATGCGCCCGCTGGAGGCGAACGGCGCCTGACGGCTGAACTGTCGGGCGACCTGGTCGGCCAGCGGCTGGACAAGGCTCTGGCGGCCCTCTTCGACGCGCTGTCCCGCGCCCGGCTGCAGGCCCTGATGGCCGAGGGCCGGGTCTTCCGCCTCGACGCCGGCGGCGAGCCCCGCCCCGTGACCAACGGTTCGGCCAAGGCCCAGGCCGGCGACTATCTCGTCGTCGAGCCGCCGCCGGCCCCGGCGATCCCGCAGCCCGAGACCATTCCGCTCAGCGTGCTCTACGAGGACGCCCACCTGATCGTCGTCGACAAGCCGGCCGGCATGGCCGTGCACCCGGCGCCGGGCAGCGAGACCGGCACCCTGGTCAACGCCCTGCTGGCCCACTGCGGCGACAGCCTGTCGGGCGTCGGCGGCGTGGCCCGGCCCGGCATCGTCCACCGGCTCGACAAGGAGACCTCCGGCGTCATGGTCGCGGCCAAGAGCGACGCGGCCCATCGCGGCCTCTCGGCCCTGTTCGCCGCCCACGACATCGACCGCATGTACGTGGCCCTGGTGCGCGGCGCGCCGCAGCCTTCGTCCGGCACGATCGAAACGCGCCTCGGCCGCTCGCCGCACGACCGCAAGAAGATAGCGGTTCTGAAGAGCGGCGGCCGCGAGGCCACCACCCACTACCGGGTCGAGCGCACCTTCGGCGGCGACGGCGCCAAGCCCCTGGCCGCCCGGGTGTCCTGCCGGCTGGAGACCGGCCGAACCCACCAGATCCGCGTGCACATGGCCAGCAAGGGCTCGCCGTGCCTCGGCGACCCCGTCTACGGCGCCGGCGCCCCGGCGGCCCCGGTCAAGGCGGTGCTGACCGAAACCGCCTTCGCCCGCCAGGCCCTGCATGCGGCCCTGCTCGGCTTCGTCCACCCGGTGACGGGGCAGACCCTGCGCTTCGAAACGCCCCTGCCGCCCGACATGGCGGCGGTCGAGGCCGGGCTGGAGGCGCTGTAGCCGATGGCCAGAGGCCGCACCTACCTGCGCTTTCGCCGCTTCGTGGATCGGGAACTGGCCAGGCCGAAGACCGCCGCCCCGCTGCCGGTCTGCCTGCTGGTGCTCGCCATGGTCTTCCTGAAACCGCACCTGGCTCCACCCGCGGCCCTTGCCGGCTGGATCATTGTCGCGGCGGCTTCCCTGGCCTGGGTCGCCTTCATCGCCTGGCGCGGCTGGCGTCTCTTCCGGGCCGGCGCCCTGCGCGGCGACCGCGCGTTCGACCAGCGCGGCAAATTCAAGCTCCCACCGGAGTATTGGACCTCGGAAAGCGTCAGCCGGGCGCGCCGCCGAAAGCGTTGAACCGCCTTGCGTCCGAGCAATATTCGCGCCCTAATTCGGCTTGACCGCCCGCTTATCGGTAAAGGGCTGGAGATCTGTCCCATGTCCCTCGCCGCCCGCCTCGTTCCCGCACTCGCCCTGCTCGCCGCGCCCGTGATGGCTTTCGCCGCCGGCGCCGACGACGAGGTGGTGGCCACCGCCAAGGCGACGACCAGCCCGGCCCAGGCTCAAGCCCAGGCCGAAGCCGCGCCGGCTCCGGCCGCGCCCGCCGCGACCCGTCCGCTCACCACCCAGGAGCAGATCGACGCCTGGCTGAAGGCCTCGCCGGTCAAGACGGTCGACGACAACAGCGGCCCGCTGAACCTGACGCGCGCCGACGAGGACGGCCCGACCAAGCGCAAGATCCACGGCAGCGTCGAGGTCGGCGTCGGCACCGGCGGCTATCGCCACATGGGCGTCACCGCCTTCTATCCCGTCGGCGAGAACGGCACCCTGGGCGTCGCCGTCAGCCAGACCGAGTACGGCAAGAACGGCCGCGGCGGCTATGGCTACGACGGCTACGGTTATGGGGGCTACGGCTATGGCGGCCTCGGCTACGGCCCCTACGGCTATGGTCGCGGCGGCAAGAGCCAGTCGATCGCCCTGTCGCTGGACATGACCGGTCGCGGCTCGGCCGCCGAACGCTGTGCGAGCGGTCTCCGCGCCGACGACGGCCGCTACATCGAACCGCTGTGGGCCACGCAGATGCGCGGCGCCCAGCGCCCCTGCGACATCGACGACCGTCCGTAAAATTCGGGTTCGGACGAGTCCCGTTGCGGCGTTCGCCGAAGCTTAACGGCTTGCCGTCATGGTGCCCAGCAATCGGGGACCTTCAGGCGTAAGCATGCAGCCGGACATCACTGCGTATCACCATGCCGCCACGGGGCGGGTGACCTATCTCGTGGCCGATCCGGCCACTCTGCTGTGCGCCATCGTCGATCCGGTGCTCGATTTCGACCCGGCCACCGGCGAGACCTCGACCGCCTTCGTCGACGGCATCATCGCCGACATTCGCGAGAAGGACCTGGGCCCGACCTGGATCCTCGAGACCGGCGTCCACACCGGACACCTCTCGGCCGCCGGCCACCTGAAATACGAGACCGGCGCCTCTGTCGCCATCGGCGCCCACGTGCTGGAAAGCCTGCAGCGCCTCGTGCCCGCGCTCGGCGCCGAGGGCGTCGACCTGGAAGGCTGGGACTTCGACAAGCTGGCCCGCGAGGACGACGAGCCGCTGATCATGGGCGGGATTGAGTTCCACCCCATCGCCCTCTCTGGCCGCCTGCCCGGCGCGGTGGCCTACAAAGCCGGCGACGTGGTCTTCGTCGGCGACGCTCTTCTGCCCACCGGCCTGCCCGACAGCGACGCCCCCGGCGCCGATGCGGCCGGCCTGTTCGCCGACGCCCGCAAGCTGCTCTCGCTGCCCGACGACACCCGTCTGCTATCGAGCCAGGGCGAAACCACCGTCGCCGCTCAGAAGGCCGCCAATCCCGACGCCGGCGACGCGGTCTCGCAAGCCGAGTTCGTCGCCCGCCGCGCCGGCGAAAAGCCCGCCCCCTCGGCCCTGACCATCGCCGCCCTCGACGTCGCCGTCCGTTCGGGCAAGCTGCCCTATCCCGACGAGGCCGGCGTCCGCTTTCCGTCGCGGAATATCAGTTCGCTTTAAAAACGGACTTGCCTTCGTCGCCCTCGGCGCGCCTAATACTTCGCACGTGAAGCATTAGGAGGCCTCGCCATGGCCGACGACCAGAGCGCCAACCTCACCGCCGTCCAGGCCGGCAGCCTGCCCGACCACCTGGGCCTGCAATGGCTGGAGGCCAAGCCAGGCCTGGTGCGCGGACGCTTCGACGTCAAAAGCCATCACATGGCCCCCAACGGCTTCCTGCACGCCGCCGCCGTCATCGCCCTGGCCGACAGCGCCGCCGGCTACGGCTGCGTCGTCTCCCTGCCCGAGGGCGCGACCGGCTTCACCACCATCGAGTTGAAGTCGAACTTCCTGGGCACCGCCCGCGACGGCGGCGTGGCCTGCGAGGCCAAACTGATCCACGGCGGCCGCAACACCCAGGTCTGGGACGCCGTCGTCACGGCCGAAGGCACGGGAAAGACCATCGCCCTTTTCCGCTGCACCCAGATGGTTCTCTACCCGAAAGCCTGAGCCGCCACGGTCCGGACGCGGATCAAGCCGTCGCCCGACGCAGGAAATTGCGCCCTGAGACAGAAAAGCGCACCGGAGCCTCTTGCGCTCTTTCGGCGGCGCGGATAGGTATCCCGCCCTCACTCAAGGCTGGCCCCAAGCCAGCCACGAAGACCCCCTGGAGAGGTGGCAGAGTGGTCGAATGTACCGCACTCGAAATGCGGCGTGCCTGGAAGGGCACCGTGGGTTCGAATCCCACCCTCTCCGCCATTACCCCCTGAAAATCGACCCTGCGAAAGCGCCCACGGCGCTAGCCTGATCGCGTGCTCTCGCGTTCGACCAGCCGGGCCGGCACGACCCGCGCGACGCAGGTCGCCCCCGCTTCCAGGCTCAGCAGCTCCATCGCCGCCGCCACCAGGGCCTCGATGTCCTGGTCGAACGAGGTCAGGCGGTAGGGAGCCCACGCCGCCATGTCGAGATTGTCGTAGCCGACCAGCAGCACGTCGTCGGGGACCTTCAATCCGAACGCCTCGCGCAGCACGTCGATCGCGCCGAACGCCGCCAGGTCGTTGGCGCAGAACAGGGCGTCGGGCCGCTCTGCCTCGCCGAACAGGACCCGCGCCGCCTGCGCCCCGCTGGCGTAGTCATAGCCGCCGCCGGCACGGACGGCCGGCGGCAGGCCAAGGCTCGACAGGCCATGGGCGAAACCGGCTTCGCGGGCGACCTGGGCCGGGCTGTCGGCAGGGCCCGCGACGAAGCCGAACCGGCGCCCGCCACGGGCGTGCAGCAGCCGCGCCGCGGTCTCGCCGGCGGCGAAGTTGTCGGACGACACCGAGCGGATCCAGTCCCCGGCCAGGTCCGAGTTCAGGGTGACGATCGGAATGCGCAGCTTCGACAGCTGGTCGGCGGCCTCCTGCGAGGTCAGGGCCAGGGCCGAGACCACGGCGTCCACCCGATAGCCGGCCAGCTGATCGACGACGCCGTCGAGGATGCGGTCGCTGTCGACCCGAACCAGCAGCATCTGCCGCCCCGCCGCCGTCAGAGCCTTGGAGAAGGCCTCCAGGGTCATGGCGAAATAGGGATTGTAGAACCCGCCCACGACCACGGCGACGATGCCCGAGCGGTTGGTCTGCAGGATCTTGGGCAGGAGGTTGGGCCGATAGCCCAGGGCCTCGGCGGCGGCCATGACCTTGGCGCGCGTGGCCTCGGCGATCTTCGCGCCCGGCGTGAAGGCGCGCGACACCGCCGACTGCGACACCCCCGCCGCCTTGGCCACGTCGATCGACGACGGCGGCCGCCAGTTTCCGCTCATGCGACGATCCCTCGCACCCCTTTCCCCACGCGAGCCTGTTTAGAGGGTTGCGCGTCGGCTGGCGAGTGAATAGCTATGCACACATTCGATCAAACCGCAGCGTGGCCCTAACCGCGCGCCACGTCCGCCGGGATCCACCCGGGCGGGCGATAGGCGCGTGCGCGACCGGCTTCGCCGCCCTCCGTTCCGACAAGGCCCGCCATGAGCGTCCCCGCCCGCAGCGCCCCCTCCGCCGCTCTCGTCCAACTGGCCCTGGCGCTGGGCGGCTTCGCCATCGGCACCACCGAGTTCGCCTCGATGAGCCTGCTGCCCGACTTCGCCCGCACCCTGGGCGTCGACGAGCCGACCGCCGGCCACGCCATCAGCGCCTATGCCCTGGGCGTGGTGGTCGGGGCGCCGATCATCGCCGTGCTGGCCGCCAAGATCGCCCGCCGGACCCTGCTGGTGGGCCTGATGGTGCTGTTCGCGGTCGGCAACGGCCTGTCGGCCCTGTCGCCCAACTTCGAGACCATGGTGCTGTTCCGTTTCCTCAGCGGCCTGCCGCACGGGGCCTATTTCGGCGTCGCGGCCCTGGTCGCCGCCTCGCTGGCCGCGCCTGACAAACGCGCCTCGGCCGTGGCCCGGGTGATGATCGGCCTGACCGTGGCCACCATCGTCGGCGTGCCGCTGGCCAACGCCGTCGGCCAGTGGATCGGCTGGCGCTGGGGCTTCGTCATCGTCGCCGTGCTTGCGGCCCTGACCGCTCTGTCGGTCTATCTGCTGGCCCCGCGCGACGCCGCGCCGAAGAACGCCAGCCCGCTGCGTGAACTGTCGGCCCTGGCCAGCCGCCGTGTCTGGCTGACGCTCGGCATCGGGGCCATCGGCTTTGGCGGCATGTTCGCGGTCTATACCTATCTGGCCTCGACCCTGATCGAGGTCACCCACGCCTCGCCGGCCGCCCTGCCGCTGGTGCTGATGGTGTTCGGCTTGGGCATGACCGCCGGCACCCTGGTCTGCGCCTGGGCCGCCGACCGCGCCCTGATGCCGGCCGTCGGCGTCATCCTGCTGTGGAGCGCCGCCTCGCTGGCCCTCTATCCGCTGGCCGTCGGCAGCCTGTGGACCCTGGTCCCGGTGGTGTTCCTGATCGGCTGCGGCGGCGGGCTCGGCGCGGCGCTTCAGACCCGCCTGATGGACGTGGCCGGCGAGGCCCAGACCCTGGCCGCCGCCCTCAACCACTCGGCCTTCAACACCGCCAACGCCCTGGGACCCTGGCTGGCCGGTCTGGCCGTGGCCTCGGGTTTCGGCTGGCGCTCGACCGGCTGGGTCGGCTGCGCCCTGGCCCTGGGCGGCTTCGTGGTCTGGGCGATCGCCGTCTGGGACGACCGCCGCCAGACCGAGGCGACGGCGGCGGCCTGATAGACCACACCCTCCCCCGTAAAACCCCCGCGAAAGCGGGGGCCCAGGCTTTTTCTGAAAGGTGTGGCGCTCGACGATAAAACGCCTGGGTCCCCGCTTTCGCGGGGATTTTACGGAAGGGGGAGAGCCCTAGACGGCCACCGTCTCCTGCAGCGCCCTGGCCACGGCCTCGGCGTTAGGTCCGAGCACCAGGTGCGCCACCGGCCCGCCCAGCCGCACGAGCGCGCGGACGCCGGCGGCCTTGAGCGCCGCCTCGTCCAGCTTGGACGGATCGACCAGTTCAAGCCGCAGACGGCTGGAGCAGGCGGTGACGGCGAGGATGTTGGCCGCGCCGCC
>NZ_JBWKNI010000026.1:0-75252 GCF_059415485.1 Caulobacter sp. GW821-FHT10C03
TGAGAGACCCCTCACCCGACCTGCTTCGCAGGCCACCCTCTCCCGCAAGGGGAGAGGGATCAGTTGTTCCGCTTTCGGGGGATTTTACGGGAGGGGGCGCCGAGCCCAGTCTCCTCCCCCCCTTCACGCGGGAGGATGCGTTGTTGCGTCGCAGCATTCGACCTTGAAATGACAACGTTGTCAGCATATATGGCGGGCGTCGGGGCAATTCGGCCCTGGCGACGAAGATGACTGGATATTCCATGCTGAGCCTGATCGCTCTGGCCGTTTCGGCCTACAAGAACCGCGCCGTCCTCTGATTTCGGCTGCGTAAGCGCCTCTTTCGGGGCGTCCGAGGAAATGGCCCGCGCGCTCCGGCACGCGGGCCTTTCTTTTGTTTGCGATGCAGCAAGTCGGCCGTCGAATGATGAAGCTTGCATAACGAGACTTACGGTCTAAGCTTCCCGGGCCAGCCTGGGGAGGACGGCATGAAAGTCGCGCGCCAACCATCGGTCCGCACATCGCTGCGGCCTACCGACCATCCGTACATGACCGGCGCCTGGACGCCGCAGCACGAGGAACTCGACGCCGAGGACCTGGTGGTGCTGGAGGGCGCGATCCCGGCCGAGCTGGACGGGGTCTATCTGCGCAACACCGAGAACCCGGTGCACGACCCGCTGGGCCGCTACCACCCGTTCGACGGCGACGGCATGGTGCACCAGATCGACTTCCAGGGCGGCAAGGCGCGGTATCGCAACCGGTTCGTGCGCACGCGCGGCTTCGAGGCCGAGCAGGAGGCCGGCCAGAGCCTGTGGGGCGGCCTGGCCGATGGTCCGGGCACGTCTCTGCGGCCGGGCTTCGGCGCCCATGGAGGCCTGAAGGACAGCGCCAGCACCGACATCGTCGTCCACGCCGGCGAGGCGATCGCCACCTTCTACCAATGCGGCGAGGCCTATCGGCTGGACCCCCTGACGCTGGAGACCCTCGGCCCCGCGCCCTGGGCGCCGATCGACGGGGTCTCGGCCCACACCAAGGTCGATCCGGTTACCGGGGAGTTGTTGTTCTTCAACTACTCCAAGCACGCGCCCTACATGCATTACGGGGTGGTCGATCGGACGGGGCGGCGGACGCTGTACCAGCCCGTGCCGCTGCCGGGGCCGCGCCTGCCGCACGACATGGCGTTCAGCGCGAACTGGGCGATCTTCAACGACCTGCCGGTGTTCTGGGACGCGGGGCTGCTGGAGCGGGGCATTCACGCCGTGCGGCTGCACAAGGGCGTGCCGTCGCGCTTTGCTTTGGTGCCGCGCCAGGGCGGCGAGCCGCGCTGGTTCGAGGCCGCGCCGACCTATGTGCTGCACTTCCTCAACGCCTATGAGGAGGGCGACGAGGTGGTGGTCGACGGCTATTTCCAGGAGAACCCGACGCCCAGACCCCTGGCCGGCGCGCCGGAGCAGTACGCCCACCTGATGGCCTATCTGGACGAGCACAGCTTCCGGCCCAAGCTCCATCGCTGGCGGTTCAACCTGGCGACGGGCGAGACGGTCGAGCAGCGGCTGGACGACCGGGTGCTGGAGTTCGGCATGTTCAACCAGGCCTGGGCGGGCAAGCCCTATCGCTACGCCTATTCGACGACGGCCAGGCCGGGCTGGTTCCTGTTCGACGGCTTCGTCAAGCACGACCTGGTTTCGGGCGAGAGCCTCGAACTGAAGCTGCCGGAAGGCCGCTACGCCAGCGAGGCCCCGTTCGCGGCGCGGCCGGGGGCGGTGGAGGAAGACGACGGCTGGCTGGTGAGCTTCGTCATCGACGAGGTGCAGGGGACGTCGGAGTGTTTGATCGTGGATGCGCGGAGCATGGAGCCGGTGTGCCGGGTGGCGTTGCCGCACAAGATCAGCAGCGGGACGCATAGCGTCTGGGCGGGGCGGTCGGAGCTGAAACCTCTCCCATAGGGAGAGGGAGGGGCCCGTCGCGAAGCGATGGGAGGGTGAGGGGTTTCATCCTCACCTCAGTGCCCTAGATCGTGCCGGCACGCCGTCAACCGTCCCTAACCCCTCATCCTCCCACGCCTGCGGCGCGGGCCCCTCCTTCTCCCTATGGGAGAAGGGCTGACTTCTTGGGAAACCACGGCACGAACCCCGAGGTCCGCGCCACGTAATCCGCATATTCCGGCCGGGTCTTCTTCAGTCGCCCTTCCGTCGTCGGCACGCCGCTCCAGCGGGTCAGGGTGATGGTCAGCAGGATCGGGCCGACGATCGAGGCGGCGCCCCAGGGCAGGGCTTCGGCGGCGATCAGGAAGAGGCCCCACCAGACGCAGGCGTCGCCGAAATAGTTGGGGTGGCGGGTGTAGCGCCACAGGCCCTGGTCCATCACCTTGCCGGCGTTGGCCGGGTCGGCCTTGAAGCGCACGAGCTGGGCGTCGCCGACGGTCTCGAAGGCGATGCCGATCACCGCCAGGGCCGCGCCGATCGCGGCCAGCGGGCCGAGCGGTCCGGCCGCCTGTCCCAGTTGGACGGGCAGGGCGACGACGTACTGCATGACGTATTGCAGGGAAAAGACCAACAGCAGCGAGGCCTTGGCGAAGCTCCAGCCGCGCGCCTTCTCGGCGTGGCCCAGCATGGCGACGTAGCGGCGGTCGGCCCCGTGCTTGCGCCAGCGCCAGAAGAGATAGCCGCCCAGGCGCGCGGCCCAGACAGTGCAGAGCGCGGTCAGCAGCAGGCCGCGCGGCGTGGGCGGGCCTTGCAGGAAGGCGGTCCAGGCGATCAGGGCCATGCCGACGCCCCACCAGGCGTCGATGAAGCTGACGTCGCGGATCTTCAGCGAGACGCCCCACAGGACCAGGAAGGCCAGCGCCGAGACGGCGGCGTCGACGAGCAGGATCTGCAGCATCTCAGGTTCCGATCACCAGGCTGACCGTGGTGGTGGTCGAGCCGCCGATATTGAGGGTCTGGACGGTGCGGGCGCCCTCGACCTGGCCGTCGCCGGCCGTTCCCGTGGTCTGCTTGAAGGCGTCCAGCGCCATGCGCACCCCCGTGGCCCCGACCGGATGGCCGGCGCCGATCAGTCCGCCGGACGGATTGACCGGCAGGCGTCCACCCATGGCGATGTCGCCGGCCTCGATCGCCTTCCAGGCTTCGCCCGGCGCGGTGAGGCCCAGATGGTCGATGGCCATGTATTCGGTGATGGCGAAGCAGTCGTGGGTCTCGACGGCGTGGATCTCCGACAGGTGGGAGACGCCAGCCCGGGCGCGGGCGTCGTCGATGGCGCGGCGCACCTGCGGGAAGACATGACCGCCGTCACGGCTCTTGGCCAGCTTGCGGTCGAGCGGGATGGGCGCGGAGCGATGGCCCCAGCCCTTGATGCGGGGCAGGCTGTCGAGCGGAATGCCCCGGGCCTCGGCATAGGACCGGGCGCGTTCGGGCGAGGCCAGGAAGATCACCGCCGTGCCGTCGGTCACCTGGCCGCAGTCCTGCTTGCGGGTGCGGCCCTCGACGACCGGATTGGCGATGTCGTCGGCGGTGAAGGCCTCGGGCGGAAAGCGCCAGTCGCGGGTCTGGGCGTTGGGATTGCGGCGGGCGTTGGCGAAGTTGTTTTCCGAGATCGCCATCAGGTGTTCGTAACGCAGGCCGAAGCGCTGGTCGTAGGTCTCGGCCAGGTCGGAGAAGGCGGCGGGCCACAGGAAGCGGGCGTCCTGGTGCTCGTGGCCGGCCCAGGCGGCCGCGCCCAGGTGTTCGGCGGCGGTCTGGCCGGGGACGTTGCGCATCTGCTCGATGCCGACGACGCAGGCCAGGTCGTAGCGGCCGGCCTCGAGCTCGGCGGCGGCCGACAGGATGGCGACGCTGCCCGAGGCGCAGGCGGCCTCGTGGCGCATGGTCGGCAGGCCGTCGAGGTCGGGATGCACGAGGCCGAAGAAGCCGCCCAGCAGGCCCTGGCCCGCGAACAGCTCGCCGGCGAAGTTGCCGACGTGGCCGGTGTCGATGTCGGAAGGCGCGAGGTCGGTGGCGGCAAGTCCCTGCGCCACCGCCTCGCTGAAAGCGTCGGCCAGGCCCCAACCCTGGCGCGACCAGTTGGCGGAAAAGTCGCTCTGCCATCCCCCCAGGATGTAGGCCATCGCACTTCTCCGCACCGGCAGGCGAGTTTCCCGTCCCCCGCTCTTGTTAGTCTCGTTATAAAAGCGAGGGTGCGGCGAGGCAATTGACAGGGATGGGCGAACGCCATCACGACAGAACGATGTCGCCTGAAAACCACAGTTTTCGCACGGTGCGCGCGAGTTCGGCGGCGCGGGCTCTGAATCTGATCGGTGACCGCTGGACGCTGCTGGTGCTGTACGCGGCGTTCCGGGGCGTGAACCGGTTCGACGGCTTCGTGGCGCAGACCGGCATGGCCCGCTCGCTGCTGACCGACCGCCTGGCGCGGCTGGAGGCGGCCGGGGTGCTGGAGAAGCGGCTCTACCAGGAACGGCCGGCGCGGCATGGCTACCATCTGACCGAGAAGGGCCGGGGGCTGTTCGACGCGGCCCTGATGATCCTGCGCTGGGAGGAAAGGCGCAGTGGCGAGCCGGCCCAGCGGGTGATCCACAAGCCTTGCGGCTGCGTGCTGAAGACCGAGATGGCCTGCAAGGCCTGCGGCGGGGTGGTGAGCGCGCGCGAGGTGACGGTGGCGCCGGGACCGGGCGCGGGTTTCGATCCCGCGCCGCCGCCGCGCGCCCAGCGCCGCTCGATCGCCGAAGGGGAGGGCCGGGGCGACCCGGCGGTGGAGCGGGCCGTGGCCGTGCTCGGCGACCGCTGGACCTCGTACCTGGCGGCGGCGGCCTTCTACGGCCTGAGGCGGTTCGGCGACTTCCAGGCCGAGCTGAACGTGGCCAGCAACATCCTGTCCGACCGCCTGGGTCGGCTCGTTTCGTTGGGGGTGCTGGAGAAGGTCCGCTACCAGGAACGGCCCGAGCGCTGGGAGTATCGGCTGACCGGGGTGGGGCGCGAGCTCTTTCCGCTGATCGTGGCGCTGATGGCCTGGGGCGACCGCTGGCTGGCGGGGCCGGAAGGTCCGCCCGAGGTGCTGACCCACGTTCCGTGCGGCCAGCGGCTGGAGGCGGTGGTGATCTGCGCGGCCTGCGGCGGGAAGGTGGGGCCTGAGACGACGGCGGTCGCGGAGGCGGGGTGAGACCCCCTCAGTCGCTCCGCGACAGCTCCCCCAGAGGGGGAGCATCTTCCTGGCGCAGCGTCGAACGAGATCCTCCCCCTCTGGGGGAGGTGGCCCGGAGGGCCGGAGGGGGTCTTCTCCGGCCCCTTTTGATCAGAGCCTGTCCACCGGCGTCGCGGCCTCGCCCGAGGCTTCCCGCGGCGTGGTCCAGCGGGCCATCTTGGGGGTGATCCAGCGTTCGAAGTCGTCGATGACCTCGTAGACCACCGGCACCAGCACCAGCGACAGGATGGTCGAGGTGATCAGGCCGCCGATCACGGCCACGGCCATGGGCTGGCGGAACTCCGAGCCTTGGCCGAGGCCGAGCGCGGTGGGCAGCATGCCGGCCATCATGGCCAGGGTGGTCATGACGATCGGGCGGGCCCGTTCGTGGCAGGCGTCGATCAGGGCCTCGCGCTGGCTCATGCCGGCCCGCTCCTGCTCGATGGCGTACTCGACCAGCAGGATCGAGTTCTTGGCCGCCAGGCCCATCAGCATCAGGAAGCCGATCAGCGACGGCATCGACAGCGGCTGGCCGCAGACGACCAGCGCCACCAGGGCGCCGCTGATCGCCAGCGGCAGGGCCGAGAGGATGGTGATCGGCTTGAAGAAGCTGCGGAACAGCAGGACCAGCACGCCGAACACCAGGCCCACGGCCGACAGCAGGGCCACCGCGAAGCCCGTGAAGAGCTCGGTGAAGGCCTCCTGGTCGCCGGCCGAGGCCGGGGCCACGCCGGCGGGCATGTTCTTCATGGTCGGCAGGGCGTTGATCTCGGCCAGGGCCTGGCCCAGCTGGGCGCCGCCGTTGAGGTCGGCCTCGATGGTCAGCTGCCGCTTGCGGCCGAAGCGGTCGATCTTGGCGGGACCGGCCTGGAAGCTGATGTCGGCGACGCTGTCGAGGCGGGTGATCCCGCCGGCGGCGGTGGGCACCTGCAAGGCGCCGATGGCCGCCAGGTCCGACCGCGCGCCTTCCGGCAGGCGGATGCGGATCGGGATCCGGCGCTCGCCCTGGGTCATCTTGGCGACGTTGGCGTCGATGTCGCCCACCGTGGCCACGCGGGCGATGGAGGCGATGTCGGTGACCGAGACGCCCAGGCGGGCGGCCTCGTCGGCGCGGGGCCGGATGACGATCTCCGGACCGCTGGGCGGCGAGGACGGACGCGGGTCGGCGACGGTCTTCAGGCCGCGCATCTCGCGCTCGATCTGGAGAGCGGCCTTGTCGAGGGCCGCGCCGTCGTCCGAGGTGATGATGTTCTGGATGTCGGACGAGCCCCAGTCGCCCTGCAGGTTGACGCGGGCGTCGGGGATGTCGCGCAGGCCGGCGCGGATCTCCTGCTTGATCTCCGTCACGGTCAGCTTGCGGTCGCCCTTGAGCACCACGGTGACGGTGCCGTCGCGGACGTCGGCGCCGCTCTGGCCGCTGAAGCCGCTGGCGATGTTGGAGCCGACCTGGACGAAGACGTGGGCCGTCTCGGGCCGGGCCGCGAACATCTTGGTCGCCGCCTGGGCGGTGCGGTCCATGTCGGCGATGGTCGCGCCGGGCGGGCCTTGCAGCTTGATGTAGTAGTAGTTGGCGTTGCCGGCCGGCTGGAAGCCGACGGCCAGCACGCCGATCGAGGCCAGGAAGCCGGCGCCGGCGATCGAGCCCAGGGTCAGCACGCCGCCGAGGATGAAGGCGATGATCCGGTGGTCGAGCGCCCAGTCGAGGCTCTTGCGATAGAGGCCCTCGAACGGCTTGCGCTCGTGCGGGCGCAGGACGGGCTTGAGGAAGTAGGCGGCCAGCAGCGGCGTCAGCAGGCGGGCCACGACCAGCGAGAACAGCACCGCGACGGCGACCGTCAGGCCGAATTCCTTGAAGAACTGGCCGGGGATGCCGGGCATGTAGGACACCGGCACGAACACCGCGACGATGGTGAAGGTGGTGGCGACGACCGCCAGGCCGATGGCGTCGGCCCCCTCCATCGCCGCGTGATAGGGCCGCTGGCCCTTGGCGACGCGTTTTTCGATGTTCTCGATCTCGACGATGGCGTCGTCGACGAGGATGCCGATGACCAGGGTCAGGGCCAGCAGGGTGACGACGTTCAGCGAGAAGCCGACCATGCCCATGAAGGCGAAGGTCGGGATCAGCGACACCGGCATGGCGATGGCGGTGATCAGGGTGGCGCGCCACTCGCGCAGGAACAGGAACACCACCAGCGAGGCCAGCAGCATGCCTTCCAGCAGGGTGTGCTTGGTGGCCTCGAAGCTGGCGCGGGTCTCGTCGACGGTGGAGTAGATCTTGGTGAAGGCGACGCCCTGGTTCTTCTGGCCCAGGGTCTCGACGGCCTGTTTGACGCGGTCCTCGACCTCGACGTCGCTGGACTCGCGGGTCTTCATCACCTGGAAGGCGACGACGGGCTTGCCGTCGAGGCGGGCGAAGCCGCGTTCCTCGCCGGCGCCCTGGCCGACGTCGGCGACGTCGGTCAGCTTCACGTAGCGCGAGCCGACCGGGATGGTGATCTGCTGCAGCTGCTCCAGGGTGTTGGCCGCGCCGAGCACCCGCAGGGTCTGCTCGCGACCGCCGACGCTGGCCCGGCCGCCGGGGGCGTCGAGGCTGAAATTGGCCAGGGCCTGGTTGAGCTGGGGCGCGGTCACGCCGAAGGCGGCCATGCGGGCCGGATCGAGGACGACGTTGATCTCGCGCTCGGCGCCGCCGACGCGGGCCACCTGGGCCACGCCCTTTTCGCCCTGGAGGGCGCGGGTGATGGTGTCGTCAACGAACCACGACAGGTCGGCCGTGCTCATCGACGGGGCCGAGACCGCGTAGGTGATGATCGGGGCGCTGTCGATCTCGAGGCGCTGGACGATCGGCTCGTCGACCTCCTTGGGCAGGCTGGCGCGGGCCTGGTCGACCTTGGAGCGGACCTCGTCGGTGACCTTCTGCAGGTCCTCGCCGAGCTCGAACTCGATGGTGGTGGTCGAGGCGCCCTGCGTCACCGAGGAGCGGATCGTCTTGACGTTGGAGATGCCCGAGACCGCGTCCTCGACGACGCGGGTGACCTGGGTCTCCAGTTCGCCCGGGGCCGCGCCGCTCTGGGTGACCGAGACGGTCACGGCCGGGAAGGTGACGTTCGGGAACTGCTTGACCGGCAGCGACAGGTAGGCCCCGACGCCGGCGATGATCAGGGCGATGAAGACGACCGCGACCGGGATCGGGTTCCTGATCGACCAGGCTGAGATGCGGAGGTCGGCCATCAGTTGGCGGCCTTCTGCCCGTTGGCGGCCACCGGGATCGGCTTGACGACATCGCCGTCGCCGATGAAGGCGCCCGAGCCGATCACGACGCGCGCGCCGGGGGCGGGGCCCTGGACCAGCTCGACCCAGCCGCCGCCGCGGCGGCCGGTGCGGACCGGAACCTGCTTGGCGCGGTTCTGGGCGTCGATGACGACCACCGACAGGCCCGAGGCGTCGTAGCGGATGGCCGCTTCCGGCACGGCGACGACCGCCGCGCCCGAGGCGCCGAAGATCGCCTTGCCGAAGCCGCCGGCCCGCAGGTCCTCGCGCACGGGCAGGCGGATGCGGACCTTGCCCAGGCGCGTGTCGGAATTGACGCGCGGGCTGATCAGGCGGATCGCGCCCGAGACCTGTGTACCGCCCGGCAGGGTGACGGTGGCAGGCTGGCCGACCGACAGGCCCGCCAGGTCGCTTTCGTTGACGTCGGCTTCCAGTTCGACGAGTCCGTCGCGGACGATGCGGAACCAGGCCGTCGTGCCGCTGCCGGCGATCTCGCCCGGCTTGACGCCGCGTTCGATGACCCGGCCGCCGACGGGGGCGACGATGGTCAGGCGGCCCTGGCGGGTCTGGAGTTCGGCCAGCGCCGCGGCCTGGGCCTTGGCGTTATAGCGGCGGCTTTCGATCTGCTCCTGGCTGAGCACGCCCTGGCCGTCGAGGCCCGAGACGCGGGCGGCTTCGGCCTGGGCCTGGGCGGCGACGGCGGCCTGCTGGCTGATCTGGGCGCTCAGCAGGGTGGCGTCGAGCTGCACCAGCGGCTGGCCGGCGCGCACCCAGTCGCCTTCGTCGGCGTAGATGCGGGCGACGCGGTAGCCGGAGAGCTCGGAGCCGACGGCGGCCTCGTCGCGGGCGATCAGCACGCCCGAGGCCTCGATCCCGCCGCCCAGGGGGCGGGTCTGGACCTCGCCGACGCTGACGGCGCGGGCCTGGCTGGCGGGCGCGGCCTTCTTCTCGTCCTTGCCGCCGCAAGCCGTCAGGACCAGGGCGGACGCGGTCAGCAGGGCGAGCGCGCGGGCGGTTTTCATCGTCATGGGCGGGGTTCTCATCGCGGAGCGCGTTCGGAGGCGGTGTCGGCTGCCTGGGCGGACGCCCGGGGCGGAAGCGGGGCGGGGGCGTTCGGCGACCAGCCGCCGCCGAGCGCCTTGTAGGTCTGGACGGCGCGTTGCAGGGCCTGGGTCTGGGCGCCGGTCAGGGCGCTGCGGGCGCTGCGCCAGGTCTGCTCGTTCTGCAGGTTGGTCGTCTGGTCGACGAGCCCCAGGCCGTAGCCCTTGCGGCTGGCGGCGTAGGCGCTGGCGGCGCGGGCCTCGCCGGCCTTCAAGAGGGCGACGCGGCGGTTGTCGGCGGCCAGCTGGGTGATGGCGTTCTCGGCCTCGCCATAGGCCGTCTGCACGGCCTTCTCGTAGGCGACGGCGGCCTGCTCGGTGCGGGCGTCCTGGGCGTCGATGTCGGCCAGCAGCTGGGGGATGTTGAGCAGCGGGATGGTGAGGCCGCCGCCGAGGGTCCAGGAGCCGGTGGTGGTCGAGGTCGTGCCGCCGCTGGCGCCGCTGCCGGTGAAGTCGAAGGCCGGCGAGACGCTCTTGGCCCAGCCCAGACCCGGGGTCAGGTTGAAGGTCGGGAACAGGGCCAGCTGGTTGACCTTGAGATTGCCGGCGGCCGAGGCCAGGCGGGCCTGGGCCTCGCGCACGTCGGGACGGCGCTCCAGCAGGGCGCCCGGCAGGGCGCCCGGCACGGTGGCCGGAACCGGCGGCGGGGCGTCGAGGGCGGCCTCGACGTTCAGGCTGGCCAGCGGGTCGATCCCGCGTCCGACCAGGATCAGCAGGCTGCGGCGGGCGGCCTGGAGCTGGGCTTCGTAGTCGGCCGCCTGGGCCTCGGATTGAGCCAGGGTGGCGGCGGCGCTGTCGGCTTCCGAACCGGCCGACAGGCCAAGCCTGGCCTTCCTGGTCGCCAGCTCGCCCAGCGACTGGCTGATGCGGGCGCTCTCGCGGGCGTCGGCCAGCTGCACGGCCAGGCCCTTGGCCTCGAAATAGGACTGGGCGACGTTTGCGGCCAGGGCCGCGCGGGCGCCCTCATAGGCGAAGCGGGCGGCGGCCAGGTCGTTGTTCACCACCTGGAGGCCGGCCTTGCGACGGCCCAGATAGTCGAGCTCCCACGAGACGTCGAAATTGGCGCTGTAGCTGTCGGTGTCGCCGCCGAGGGTGAAGCTGGTCCCGCCGCTCTGGTCGAGGATCTCGGTGTGCTTGCGGCTGGCCGCGCCCTTCACCTGGCCCGACGGGATGTAGAGCTGGCGGATGTTGCTCTTGCGGACGGCGCGGGCCTCTTCCAGCACGGCAGCGGCGCTGCGGGCGTCGGGGCTGCGCTCAAGGGCGGTGGCGATCAGGGCGTCGAGCTGGGGATCGCCGAACTGGGTCCACCACTGGTCGAGGGCGGCGGCGGGCAGGGGCGCGCCGGCCGGGGCCTCGAAGGCCGTCGGCAGGCGGGTGTCGGGCGTGCGCGGGGCGGCGGTGTTGCAGCCGGCCAGCAGCAGGGCGGCCAGGCTCGCGCCCGCCAGGGCGGAGAGGCGCGCAGCCGTCGGCCGGCGATCCGCGATCGCGTCGGAACTCATCGAGATTTCACCCCACACTGTCGGACGACCGACCCATAACGGATAGACAGGACCGTCGTTCGCTCAATTAGGGCGACAACTCACAGGAAAAAAGCCCGTCTCGCCGCTGTGCGACGGGAATTGTCCGCGATTGCGGTCACTACGTAGATGACCTCGTCCCGGCTTGGCGCCTGCGCGGCGGACGCCCGGGGTGGTCGCCGCATCTCGATACCCGGAATTCAAGGCGGCTCAGCTTGCCGGAAAATTACGGCGGTTGACGCTTGGGAAAACATACTCAATCATCGAAACAGTCGTTCGACTCTCGATGTCGAGCCCGCTCGTCCTGCGGTCGAGCGGCCAAGAAAGCTTTGCGTACAAAGTATCCGGCGAGAGGGGGATCCCAAGGTGTCGGCGTCTAAGTTCGCATCTTCCATTTTCGAAACGCGCGATTTCGCGACGGCGGGCGGCCGTCCGAGGCGTTGGCGCGTGGAGGATACCGTCGACCCCTAGAGAGAGATCCGTCCTCGCCCAAGCGCTCCGAAAAAGAAGAGACAGACCGGGAGAGGGAAGATGACCAGGAAGACCTATCTGCGCGCGGGCTCGGCCGGCGCGCTGGCGATGGCGCTCGCCGCGACGGCGGGCGCGGCGTGGGGGCAGGAGGCGACGCAGGTCGAGGAGGTGGTGGTCACCGGCTCGTTCATCCGCGGCACGCCCGAGGACGCGGCCCTGCCGGTGGACGTGATCGGGGCCGAGGAACTGCAGAAGCGCGGCTCGCCCTCGACCGTCGAGATGATCAAGGCCCTGTCGGTGTCGAACGGGGTGCTGGGCGACACCAACCAGTTCGACAGCCGCGCCCAGGGCTCGGAAGGCTCGGGCTCGGTGAACCTGCGGGGGCTGGGCTCGCAGCGCACGCTCGTCTTGCTGAACGGCCGGCGCCTGGCGATCAATCCGCTGGCCGCGGCCGGGGCGGGCATCGTCGACACCAACATCATTCCCGCCGCCGCCATCGGCCGGGTGGAGGTGCTGAAGGATGGGGCGGCGGCGACCTATGGCTCCGACGCCATCGCCGGGGTGGTCAACTTCATCACCAAGAAGAACGTCGACGGGCTGGAGATGGCCGCCGACTACCGGGCCATCGACGGCTCGGACGGCGACTACGGCCTCAGCCTGACCTACGGCAAGCGGTGGGAGAACGGCGACATGCTGTTGAGCGCCGGCTGGCAGCACCGCTCCAAGCTCAGCGTCGCCGAGCGCGACTGGGCCAATCGCGGCTATCTCGACAATCCGGAAGCCGGCTGGTCGGCGGCGGGCAATCCCTCGACCTTCATCCCGGCGGCCAGCCCGACCAACGGCATGCGCGATCCGGCCTGCGCCAGTCTGGGCGGCTTTCCCGGCTTCAGCGGCCTGACGCCGGTCTGCTACTGGCACTACACGCCGTTCGACAACCTGGTGGAAAAGTCCAACGCCGTGCAGGTCTATGGCGAGGTCAACGCCAGGCTTTCCGACACCACCAAGCTGCACGTCGAGGCCCTGTGGTCGCATACCGACGTGCCCGACTGGAACACCTCGCCGTCCTACGCCGCCCTGGCCGTGCCGACCGCCGAGGTGGCGGCCTCGACCGGCCTGATCGGCCGCTACTACGTGCCGGCGACCAATCCGGGCCTGGCCGCCTTCATCGCCGCCAACCCGACCGTGACCCTGACGGGCCTGGGCACCGGCGCCCAGATCACCGTGCCGACGGCGACGGTGTTCGCCTTCGGGGCCATCAACGCGGCCAACCGGCCCTACGGCATCGGCGGCAATCCCAAGTTCGGCTACGGCCCGTCGATCGGCTCGCGCTCGTTTGACGCCTACCGCGTCTCGGCCGACCTGAAGGGCGAGTTCTCAAACGGCGTCGGCTGGGAGGCGGCGCTGACCTATTCCCAGGAGGTCGGCATCCGCACGGGCTACGACACACTGGTCAACCGCTTCGCCCTGGCGCTGCGCGGCCTGGGCGGACCCAACTGCGACACCGACCCGAACACGGCGGGGATCCAGGGCACGCCCGGCGTCGGCGGGTGCCTGTATTACAACCCCTTCGCCAGCGCGATCCCGGGCAACGCCATCACCGGCGTCGCCAATCCCGGCTATGTCTCCAGCCTGGCCAACAGCAAGGACCTGACCGACTGGTTCTTCAAGAAGCTGTCGACCAAGCAGACCTCGCGATTGTTCGTGGCCGAGGCCGTGCTGAACGGCAAGACGGCCATCACCCTGCCGGGCGGCGACATCGCCTGGGCGGCCGGGGTGCAGTACCGCCGGACCTATTTCACCTCGACCTTCAACGACATCTCCAACGCCCTGATCAATCCGTGCGTCAACACGCCGGACTACGGGGTGACCACCTGCACGGGCTCGGCGCGGAACGGGCCGTTCATGTTCCTGGGCATCAACACGCCCGCCGACAATCAGAGCGACGTGGTGGCGACCTTCGGCGAGCTCAGCCTGCCGATCACCGAAACGGTGCAGGCCCAGTTGGCGGCGCGTTATGAGGACTACGGCGGCGGGGTCGGTTCGACCTTCAACCCCAAGGCCTCGGTGCGCTGGCAGGCGACGCCGTGGATGGCGGTGCGGGCCTCGGCCGGCTCGACCTTCCGCGGGCCGCCCGATCCGCTGACCACCACGACCTCGGTGACCTCGCTGCAGGGGATCCTGGGCGTCTTCCGGGCGGTCGACATCTTCGGCAATCCGGATCTGGAGCCGGAAAAGGCCAACACCTACAATTTCGGCCTGCTGTTCAAGGCCGGCGCCTTCAAGGCCAGCGTCGACTACTTCCGGTTCGACTTCAAAAACCCGATCGTGGCCGAGCCGGTGGCCGGCATCACCAGCGCGCTCTATCCGAACGGCGCGGCGGGGACCAACAATTGTGGGAACAGCGCCTATGCGGCCCTGCAGGCGCGCTTCACCTTCAACGGCGCGTGCGGGACCCCGACCACCAGCATCGCGCGGCTGAAGACCTTCTACATCAACGGCGCGCCGATCGAGAATTCGGGCTTCGACTTCTCGGCCGACTACGCCTTCCAGGGCGTGCTGGGCGGGGAGCTGGCCGTCGGCGGCAGCGCGACCTGGATCCAGAAGTACGAGGTGGGGGCGACCAGCGTCGAGGGCGTGGTGGTCGAGAAGGCCTTCGACGCGGTGGGCCTGCTGAACTACCAGACTACCGTCGTGCCGATCCCGCAGTGGAAGGGCGACGTCTTCGCCGAATGGAGCCGGGGGCCGCACAACCTGCGCCTGACGGTGCACTACATCGGCGAATACACCGACCAGCGCACCGCGCCGTTCGCGACCGGGGCCTACAAGGACACGACCGGGGCGGCCGTGACGGTGGACAATGGCAAGACCATCGACGCCCAGGTGCTGACCGACCTGGCCTATCGCGTGCTCCTGCCGCGGGATGCGACGGCGAGCATCGCGATCACCAACCTGTTCGACAAGGACCCGTCCTACGCCCGACTCGACCTCGGCTACGACCCGTTCACCGGCGATCCGCTGGGGCGGACCTACAAGCTGAGCCTGCGCAAGAAATTTTGAGATCCCCGCCTCGGGGAACTGGCGATCGACTTCCTCCGTCGATCTCCCTGGGCCGGGGACGAAAGTCTCCGGCCTTTCTGTTGCTTAGGATCCTTCTCCCCTTGCGGGAGAAGGTGGCCTGCGAAGCAGGTCGGATGAGGGGTTGAATGGCCTGTCAGCCGCGATGGCGGAACGACTGGGTGAGGTGTTTCGGGTTTGAGAGACCCCTCATCCGTCGACTTCGTCGACACCTTCTCCCGCAAGGGGAGAAGGACCCTTAGGCCTGAGCCACCGCGCGCCGCACAGCCTCGGCCAGGTCGTCGAGGTCGGCGATGTCGAGGTCGGCGGCGAAGGGCAGGCCGAGCATCTTGCCGGCCAGGTGGTCGACGACGGGAACGGCGTCGGCGGGGGCTTCGGGATCGCGCACGCCCACGCAGGTGACGAAGCGGCCCTCGACGGCCAGCAGGGCGGCGACGGCCGGGGCGCAGCCCTCGGCGACACTGACGACGCAGGCGCTGGACACCCACGACAGGCCCCAGCCGGGCTGGAACTGGATCGGCGAGCCGAGCAGCAGCATGCGCAGGCGCTGGGCGTTGGTGGCCAGCTGCTGGCGCTTGAGGGTCCAGCCGTCGAGACCGGCCTCGCCTTCGAAGGCGGGGGCCGACAGGCGGGCGATCAGGTCGGCGTCCTCGGCGGCGACGAACACGCCCTGGCCGCCCGGCAGGCCGACGACCACCGGGACCGGGGCGTCCATGATCACGTCGTAGCCGAAGGTGGCGTCGACCACGATCGGCAGGCCGGTCTCGGCCTGGAAGGCGGCCAGGGCGGCGAGGTCGGGGGCTCGGCCGAAGGCGCAGGTGGTGACGATGGCCTCGAGCGGGCAGGGGGCCTCGGTCAGGCGCTCGCGCAGGTGGGCGGTGTCGACCATCCAGGTGAACGGATCGACGTCGACCAGCCACGGCGTCAGGCCGGCGGCGGCGACGCCTTCGAGGGTCTCGCGGCCGGCCAGGGCCGAGACGATGCAGACCCCGCCGGGGCGGGCGCCCTGGGCGGCCAGCAGGTCGGCGGTGGCGGCGGCGCGGTCGGCGGCGGCGCGCACGGCGGTGGGACGGGAGAAGCGCTGGGCCAGTCGCCCGTTCAGGTCGTCGGCCGGGACCAGGGCGCGGGAGACGGCGTCGAAATCGATCGGCGCGTCGGAGGCTGGACCCTGAACTTTCGGCTGCGACGCCAGAACGGCGGCTGTGAGAGAGGACATGCGATCGACGCTTCCGCAACAAAGGCGCCCCGACGACGCCATCATGGTTAACTGAAGGTATCGAGTGACTCGGGGCCGCCCGATGCGGCGCGCCGTCGCGGTGCAGATTGCGGCTTTTGCGGGTTTTGCACTTTGATCCCTCTCTCTATGAGAGAGGGGTCTTGGCGTTCCACCCGTCGCGCAGTTCGCGCTTGAGCACCTTGCCGATGTGGCTGCGGGGCAGGGCGTCGACGAGGACGAGGTCGGCCAGGCGCTGGGTCTTGCCCAGGCGCTCGTTGGCGAAGGCGCGGACGGTCTGTGTGTCGGCCGCGGCGCCGGGCCGCAGGGCGACGAAGGCGATGGGGGTCTCGCCCCAGGCCTCGGACGGCACGCCGACCACGGCGGCCTCCAGCACGTCGGGGTGGGCGGCGATCACCGCCTCCAGGTCGCTGGGATAGATGTTGAAGCCGCCGCTGATGATCATGTCCTTCTTGCGATCCATCAGGGTGAGGAAGCCCTCGTCGTCGAAGCGGCCGACGTCGCCGGTGCGGATGAAGGAGAGGCCTTCGGGGCTGGTCCAGGTCGCCTCGGCCGTCTTGCCGGGCTGGCCGTGATAGCCGTTCATCATGCCGGCCGAGCGGCCGACGATCTCGCCGACCACGCCGGGACCGACCTGCACGCCGTCCTCGTCGATCAGGCGGATGTCGTGGCCGGGGGCGGGACGACCCACCGTGTGCAGCTTGTCCGGGTGCTCGTGGGCCATGAGGATGCAGGTGCCCCCGCCCTCGGTCATGCCGAAATATTCGACCAGGCCGCCGGGCCAGCGCTTCAGGACCTCGGCCTTCAGTTCGGGGGCGAACGGGGCGCTGGTGCAGAACTTCAGATGCGTCGAGGACAGGTCGAAGGCGTCGAAGTCCGGATGGGCCAGCAGGCGGCGGTACTGCACCGGCACCAGCATGGCGTGGGTCATGCGATGCTGCTGGGCCAGTTCCAGGAAGCGGCCGGCGTCGAACTTCTTCATCAGCACCACGGTCCCGCCGCCGGCCAGGGTGGGGAAGAAGCAGACCAGGGTGGTGTTGGAATAGAGCGGCGTTGACAGCAGGGTGACCGCGTCCGCCCCATAGCCGACGGCGTCGCCGCGGAAGACGTGCTTCCAGCGCATGCCGTGCGACTGGACGATGCCCTTGGGCGCGCCGGTGGTGCCGCTGGAATAGATGATGTTGAACGGATGCTCGGGGCCGATCTCGACCGGCGTCGGCGCGGCGCCTTCAGGCGCCAGCCAGGCCTCGAAGGCTTCGCCGGCGGCCGAGCCGTCCAGGGCGATGGTGCGGGTGGCGACCGGGGCAGGCGTCTGGGCCTCGGCCACGCCGGCGTCGACGAAGAACAGCCTGGCCCCGCAGTCGGCGACCATGCCGGCGATGGCCTGGGGCGTGGAGGACGGCGCCAGCGGCGCGACCGCCACCCCGGCCCGCAGGCCGCCGAGGAACACGGCCGCATAGGGGATCGACGACAGGGCGCAGACGGCGACGGCCTCGCCCGGCTGGACGCCGTCGCGCTGCAGGGCGGCGGCGACGCGGTCGGCCAGGGCGTCGAACTGGCGGTAAGTGACGGCCTCGCCGGTCTCCATGATCACGGCGGGGCGGCCTGGGGCCTCAAGGGCGCGCTCGCGGAGGATGTCGCCCATCACGCCGTAGTCGGCGTTGATCATGGAGGGGATGCTCATGGGGACTCCTTGCACTTTGCGGGCGCCTGCGCTGGCCCCCTCCGGCCCTCCGGGCCACCTCCCCCAGAGGGGGAGGATCTTGCGGTGTAGATGCTCCCCCTTTGGGGGAGCTGTCGCGGAGCGACTGAGGGGGCGCCGCGCAGCGGCGGCTACGCGTCCTTGAAGCCCTTGCCCTCGGCGACCAGCCGTTCCAGCAGCGCCGACGGCTTGAAGTCGTCGCCGTGCCTCTCCTGGAATTCCTTCATCTTGGCCAGGACCTTGTCGAGCCCGACCAGTTCTCCCCAGAACATCGGGCCGCCGCGATAGACCGGCCAGCCGTAGCCGTTGATCCAGACGATATCGATGTCCGAGGCGCGGATGGCCTTGCCCTCTTCGAGGATCTTCGCGCCCTCGTTGACCATCGGGTAGAGGCAGCGCTCGAGGATCTCTTCGTCGCTGATCTCGCGCCGCTGGATCTGGCGCTTCTCGGCGAAGTCGAGGATCACCTTCTCCACTTCGGCCGACGGTTTGGCCACGCGGTTCTCATCGTAGTCGTAGAAGCCCTTGCCGTTCTTCTGGCCGCGACGGTCCATCTCGCACAGCACTTCGCGGACGGTCGAGGAGCTGGTCTTGGCCGGGTCCCAGCCGATGTCGAGGCCGGCCAGGTCGCTCATGGCGAACGGACCCATCGGCAGGCCGAAGTCGTAGAGCACGCGGTCGACGTCCCAGGGCATGGCGCCTTCGAGGATCAGCTTCTGGGCCTCGCGCTGGCGCTGGGCCAGCATGCGGTTGCCGACGAAGCCGAAGCAGTTGCCGACCAGCACCGCGACCTTGCCGATCTTCTTGCCGGTCTGCATGGCGGTGGCGATCACCGACTTGTCGGTCTTTTCGCCGCGCACGATCTCGAGGAGGCGCATGACGTTGGCCGGCGAGAAGAAGTGCAGGCCGATGACGCTTTCCGGCCGGCTGGTGACGGCGGCGATGGCGTCGACGTCGAGATAGGAGGTGTTGGTGGCCAGGATCGCGCCGGGCTTGGCGATCTTGTCGAGCTTGGTGAAGACCTCCTTCTTGATCTCCATCAGCTCGAACACGGCCTCGATGATCAGGTCGCAGTCGGCCAGGTCTTCCAGGTGCATGGAGGGGGTCAGCAGCCCCATGCGCTTTTCGACGTCGTCCTGGGTGAGGCGGCCCTTCTTGGCGGTGTTCTCGTAGTTCTTGCGGATGGTGGCGACGCCGCGGTCGAGGTTCTCCGACTTGGCCTCGATGATCGTCACCGGGACGCCGGCGTTGAGGAAGTTCATCGAGATGCCGCCGCCCATGGTGCCGGCCCCGATGACGCCGACCTTTTTCACCGGGATCGTGGGGGTGTCGTCCGGCACGTCGGGGATCTTGGCGGCCTGGCGCTCGGCGAAGAACACGTAGCGCTGGGCGGCCGACTGGCTGCCGGTCATCAGCTCCATGAACAGCCGGCGCTCTTCCTTCAGCCCCTCGTCGAAGGGCAGGTTCACCGCCGCCTCGATGCATTTGATGTTGTTTTCGGGGGCGAGGAAGCCGCGGAACTTCTTGGCGTTGGCCTTGCGGAATTCGGCGAAGATCTCGGGCTTGCCACGGGCGGCCTCGACCTTGGCGGAAAGGTCGCGGACCTTGGCCAGCGGCTTGTCCTCGGCCAGCACCACCTTGGCGAAGGCGATGGCCCCGTCGCGCAGGGCGCCTTCCTCGACCAGGCTGTCGAACAGGCCCATGGCGAGAGCCGCCTTGGCCGGCACGTGCTGGCCGGTGGTGACCATCTCCAGCGCCTTCTCGACGCCGACGATGCGCGGCAGGCGCTGGGTGCCGCCGGCGCCGGGCAGCAGGCCGATGTTCACTTCCGGCAGGCCCGCCTTCGCGGACGGCACGGCGACGCGGTAGTGGGCGACCAGCGCCACCTCCAGCCCGCCGCCCAGGACCGTGCCGTGGATGGCGGCGATCACCGGCTTGGGCGAGTTTTCGATCGTGTTCTGCACGTCCTGCAGCGAGGGGCCGGTCATGGCCTTGCCGAACTCGCTGATGTCGGCGCCGGCGATGAAGGTCTTGCCCTCGCAGATCAGCACGATGGCCTGGACGGCCGGATCGCCGATCGCCGCCTCGAAGGCGTTCTTCAGCCCTTCGCGGACCTGGGCCGACAGGGCGTTGACGGGAGGCGAGTTCAGCGTGACGACGCCGATGTCGCCTTCGACGGTCAGATCGGTGACGGCGTTGATCGCGGCCATGCGGTTCCACCCTTTTGGTTCGTTTGAACGCTTGTTTGATCCTAGCCTGCACGACGCCGCGCGAGAGTCCAGAGGGGCGCGGACGGCGCCGCTTTTTCGGGCGCCGCAGGTTGACGCCGTGGGCGTCGTACTGGACATTCGAAGGGTTCAGTTTCGGCCGAGAGAGCACCTGCCGGTGCGGGCCGACGTGACGCCCACGTCGGCGCGTAAGCCTACGGTCTCCCAAGAACAATCGGCCAAACTGGGGAGGGAGTTCGCACCAGGACCGGCCGGCCGCCGCCGCTTGCAGGCGTGCGGGACATTCCAAGACCGTTTCAGGCGCGAGCGCGACGCGGTGCATACGACGCGTCGAAACTAAGAGGTGAAGCGCACCTCGGCGCGGGGACTTGAAGGTTCCCGCGCCGCCTTGTGCGGACTTGACCCCGCCACGTCGCGAGCCGATGGAAATCCCATGACCGACACCACGCTCGAAGCCTTCGCCCGCGGCCTGCCCAAGGCCGAACTGCACATGCACATCGAGGGCAGCCTCGAACCGGAACTGATGTTCGCCCTGGCCGAACGCAACGGGATCGCCCTGCCGTACAAGTCGGTCGAGGAGATCCGCGCCGCCTACGCCTTCTCCAACCTGCAGGACTTCCTGGACATCTATTACCAGGGCGCGGGCGTGCTGATCACGCGGGCCGACTTCAAGGACCTGGCCCTGGCCTATTTCGAGCGCCTGGCGGCCGACGGCGGGGTGCACGCCGAGATCTTCTTCGATCCGCAGACCCACACCGAGCGCGGGATCGCCTTCGAGACGGTGATCGACGGCCTGCTGGACGGCATGGCGGAAGCCGAAAGCCGCTGGGGCGTGACCTCGAAGCTGATCCTCTGCTTCCTGCGGCACCTGTCGGAAGACAGCGCCTTCGAGACGCTGGAACTGGCCAAGCCGCATCTTTCGAAGATCGCCGGCGTGGGCCTGGACTCCTCGGAGGTCGGCCATCCGCCGGCCAAGTTCGCCCGGGTGTTCAAGGCCGCGCGCGACCTCGGCCTCAAGATCGTCGCCCACGCGGGCGAGGAGGGGCCGCCGGAATATGTCTGGGAGGCCATCGACCTGGTGGGCGTCGACCGCATCGACCATGGCAACCGCGCGCTTGAGGACGAGGCGTTGACGGCGCGTCTGGTCGCGGACGGGACGACCCTGACGGTCTGCCCGCTGTCGAACCTGAAGCTCTGCGTGGTGCCGGATCTGGCGGCCCACCCGATGCGGAAGATGCTGGACCTGGGGCTGAAGGCGACGGTGAACTCCGACGACCCGGCCTATTTCGGCGGCTACCTGCTGGACAACTATCTGCAGACGGCCAAGGCCGTGGACCTGACGCGCGACGATCTGGTGGTGCTGGCGAAGAACAGCTTCACCGGCTCGTTCCTCGACGAAGCCGAGAAGGCGCGGCGGCTGGCGCAGGTGGACGCGTACGTGGCGCAAAATCCCTCTCTCTGAGAGAGAGGGAGGGGCCCACGCCGAGGGCGTGGGAGGGTGAGAGGTTACACTCTCTCCGGATGAGGCGCGGTGGTTGGAGTTGCGGTTCCACCCACGTGGGTTTGCTTGTGGGCGGTGAAACCTCTCACCCTCCCACCGCTGCGCGGCGGGCCCCTCCCTCTCTCAAAGAGAGAGGGGACAGGAGCTACCGCGGCAGCACTTCCACCCCGCCGGCCTTGTAGACGACCCCGCCCTTCATCACGAACGCCACCTTGCGCATCAGGCTGATGTCGGCGGTCGGATCACCGCTCACGGCTACGAGGTCGGCCCAGCTACCTGGCGCAACCCGGCCCACGGCCGGATCGCCGATCAGGTCGCCGGCGGCGCCGGTGGCGGCGGTCAGGGCCTGGGTGGGGGTGAGACCGCCCTGGACCAGCAGGTCGAACTCCAGCGTGTGGTCGCCTTCGCCCAGGTCGGTGCCGTAGGCGATCTTGACCCCGGCCTTCACGGCGTTGGGGAAGTTCCGCTTGGGGATCAGGTCGTTGGCCAGCTCCTTTTCGGCCGTGCCGGGCGGCAGCAGTTCGGGATGCTTGGACGCCGTCTCGTAGAAGACGTCGTAGACGCTGAGCGTGGGCACCAGATAGACGCCGCGCTCCTTCATCAGCTTCAGCGCCTCGGGCGTGGCGAACGAGCCGTGCTCGACGGAGTCGATCCCGGCCTTGACCGCGGTCTCGATGGCGGAGGCGGGATAGATGTGGGCGGCGACCTTCAGGCCCAGGCCGTGGGCGGTGCGGACGGCTTCCTCGATCTCGTCCTGGGCCATGGTCTGGTGGCGCGGGTCGTCGCCGATCGAGGCGATGCCGCCGGACGGCATCAGCTTGATCACCGTGGCCCCGCGGCGCTTGTGCTCGCGCACCTTCAGCCGGGCCTCCAGCGGCGAGTTGACGATCCCGTTTTCCCAGCCGGGGTTGGACAGGGCCGGGTCGATCCCGCTGCGGCTGTCGCCATGGCCGGCGGTGGGGCCGAGCGGCTCCAGGGCGATCCACAGGCGCGGGCCGGCGATCTTGCCGCCGTCGATGGCGTCGCGGACGGCCGCCGTCTCCGGGCCGCCGCCGAGGTCGCGGGCGGCGGTGAAGCCCTGCAGCAGCATCTGGCGGGCATAGAGCGCACCGTCGAAGGCGCGGTCGATGTCGGAGTGGGTGACGCCGTACTCGACGGCGTTGGTCTTGCTGGGCAGGGCCGCGCCGATATGGACGTGGGCGTCGATCAGGCCGGGCAGGACGGTCTGGGTCTTCAGGTCGACGATCTGCGCGCCCGCCGGGGCGGTCCAGCCGTCCTCGACGGCGATCACGCGGTCGTCGCGGATCACGATGGTGCTGGGGCCGCGCAGCTTGGCGCCATCGAACAGCTTGCCGGCCTGGACGGCCTTGTCGGCGGCGCTGGCCAGGCCGGGCGCGGAGAGCAGGGCCGCGCTCGCCAGCAGGAGGGCGCGGATCGTGGACTTGGGCATGGACGCTTCCCCGAAATGAACGCTTCCGGCTTGGCGCGCGGCGATCGCCGCGTACAGGGCAAATCGCCAGGAAGCGGCGAAAACGGCTCGGCCGCCTACCGCGCCATCAGCCCCATCAGCAGGGGCCGGGCGAACAGCCGCGCGGCGTCTTCGCGCGTCACCCCCGGCGCCCAGGCCTGCAGCGAGGCCGCGGCGTTGAGCATCGAGTTGATCATGTGGGCGGCGACCAGCGGGTCGACCGCGCGGACCGAGCCGTCGGCGATCCCGTCGGCGATCATGCCGGCGAAGCGGTTGGAGCCGCGGGCGTAGCCGTCGCTCATCTCGTGGCGGATCTCGATCGGCAGGGCGCCCATGGACGAGGCGCGCAGCAGCGGGCCGTGGTCCGACAGCTGGTACTCGACCAGGGCCGCCGTCGCCGCCGACACAGCCGTCCAGCCGTCGCCCTGAAGATCTGACTGGGGCAGGCCGAGGGCGGTGAGCTGGGCGCGGCGGGTGACCGCGAAGGTGCGCTTGAAGCACTCGACCACCAGGGCGTCCTTGTCCTCGTGGTGGTGGTAGAACGAGCCCTTGGTGACGTTCAGCGCCGCCGAGATGTCCTCGACCGAGGCTCCGCGATAGCCGCGCTGGTTGATCAGGCGGGTGGCGGCCACGAGGAAGGTCTCGCGCCATTCCTGCCCCTCGTCGGAGGCCGGGGTCGGGTCGGGCAGGGCGGGCGGCGCCCAGTCGCGGCCGGCGGCGGCGATGCCGCCCACGAGAATGTCGTACATCCGCTCGCGCACCCGCTCGTAGTCGTCCAGGTCGAAGCGGCGCAGCCAGGCGCCGGTCCAGAAGACCTGCTCCAGCAGCAGGTGGGCGCGGGCGTTGCGCTCGGCCTTGTCGAGGTGGGCGAAGGCCTCGCCGTCGAAGAAGCCGCGCACCCGGCGGAAGATGTCGGCGAAGGCGGCCTGGACCGAGGCCCGCATCGGCTCCTTCAGGGCGCGGATCTCGGTGAAGCTGGCCAGGGGCGGGGCCTCGCCGGCGCGGACCTGGCGGGAAAGATCGAGATAGAGGGTCAGGAACTTGCGGATGCGGGCGGCGGCGTCGGGCTGCGCCGCGGCCTCGTCGATCATGGCGTCCAGGCGCTCGAGCCCGCGGATGAAGCAGGCGGCCGCCAGGTCGTCCTTCTTGCGGTAGTAGTAGGTGACGCTGGTGGTGATCAGCCCGACCTTGGCGGCGACGTCGGCCAGGGTCATGCCCTTGACGCCCTGGCGGTTCAGCACCGCCGTCGCGGCCGCCAAGATGGCTTCCTTCTTTTGTGCGTAGCGCGCCGTCGCGGCGGTGACGGTGTGGCCGTCGTCCATGGTCAGGCCCCCTGCAACGCCTCGTGCAGGCGTTGGACTCTCTGGTCCAATCTAGGCCTGGAACGAGGCGGCAGAAAGGCCTTCGTTCAGGAGGTCTCCAGCGTGCGGGCAGGCAGGGCGTTGGCGACCGCGCGGATCAGGGCGGCCGGCGACAGCGGCTTGGCCACCGCGCCGTTCATGCCGGCCTCGACATAGGCGGCCTGCTGGTGGGCCATGGCGTTGGCGGTCATGGCCAGGATAGGCGCGGCGCCGGCCCGGCCGGGCAGCTTGCGGATGGCGCGGGTGGCCTCGACGCCGTCCATCACCGGCATCTGGATGTCCATGAAGATCAGGTCGTAGCCAAGGCGGGCGGCGGCGATGCCGGCCGCGCCGTCCTCGGCCGTGGCCACGCGAGCGCCGAGGGCCTCGAGCATGCGGGTGGCGATCAGCCGGTTGACGGCGTTGTCCTCGACCAGAAGCACGTCCAGGCCCGCCAGCAGCGGCGCGTCGGGCTCGGCGGGAGCGGGATTGCGAACCGGGGCCTCGGCCGGGGCGGCCAGGATCTCCAGCCAGAAGGTCGAGCCCTGGCCGGGCGTGCTGGAAAAGCCGATGTCGCCGCCCATCATCCCTGCCAGCCGGCGGGTGATCGACAGGCCCAGGCCCGCGCCGCCGAACCGGCGGGTGGTCGAGCCGTCGGCCTGGCTGAAGCGCTCGAACAGGTTTTCGGCCGCCTCGGGCGAGATGCCGACGCCGGTGTCCTCGACCTCGAAGCGCAGGCGCAGGCCCTCAGGGTCGGGCGAGACGGAAAGGCGCGCGGTGACGCCGCCTTCCAGGGTGAACTTCACGGCGTTGCCGATCAGGTTGAACAGCGCCTGGCGCAGACGGACCGGGTCGGCCAGGACCCAGCCGGCGCCGACGGGCGGGGCCTCGACCGTCAAACGCAGGCCCTTCTGGTCGGCCTGGGGCTCCAGCAGGTGGGCGACGCTGCGCAGCAGGGCCGACGGATCGAGCGGCTCGGGGGAAAGCTCCAGCTTGCCGGCCTCGATCTTGGAGAAGTCGATGATGTCGTTGAGCAGTTCGGCCAGCATGGCGCCGCAGCCCAGGGCCTCGGCCAGCAGGTTGCGGCCGTCGTCGGACAGGCGTTCGTGCTCCAGCAGGTGCAGCACGCCCAGCACCCCGTTCATCGGCGTGCGGATCTCGTGGCTCATATTGGCCAGGAAGCGCGACTTGGCCTCGGCGGCGTCGAGGGCGGCGTTGCGGGCGACCAGCAGTTCGGTGACGTCCTGGCTGATGCCGATGACGTCGAAGAGCTCGCCTGCCCCGGCCCGCACGCCGCGCCAGTCGGTGCGCATCCAGATCCAGTTGCGGCTGGTCGGGTCGGCGTGGCGATAGACGAGCTGAGCGTGCTCGCCGGTCTCCTGGGTGCGGACGAAGGCCTGGCTCATCATCGTCCGGTCGTCGGGGTGGATGGCGGCCATCATCTCCGGCACGGTCATCTGCCGGGCGTCGCCCATCGGGGCGGCCAGGGTGGTGATCTCCTGCTCGAAGAAATAGATCCCCTTGCGGGTCTCGAACCGCCAGACATAGACGCCGGCGGCGTTGCGCAGCATCTCGTTGGCGCGGTCGGCCTGCTGGCGCTGGAGGCGGCGCACGCGCTCCTCGGAGAAGTCCTGGAAGACGATCAGCAGCGCCCCGTCCGGCAGGATCTTCGAGCGCGAGCGCACCCACAGCCAGCCGCCGCCCTTGCGGGCCAGGCGGTGCTCGGACTGCACCTGGCCCTCGGCCCGCAGGATGCGGCCGGCGCTTTCCAGCACCTCGGTGTCGTGCAGATGCAGGAAGTCGCGGATGTGGCGGCCCAGGGTCTCCTCGGCGCTCCAGCCGGCGATCTGGCTCCAGGCCGGATTGACGCGGACGATGGCGCGGCCCTGCACCACCACGAACATGTCGAGGCTGTTCTGGAAAAACCAGTCGGCCGCGGCGCGGTCGGTGCTGGTGGCGGGCGTCTCTTCGTCCGGCCCCTTGCCCATCAAGCTCCCCTCGTCTTCAATCGATCAACGCAGGATGAGGTGAAGGTTGCGTTATCCGTACCGCCTATTCGATCCGCGAAAAGAAGGCGACCGTGACGCAAGGTCGCGCCAGTGTGGGGAAGAACGCAAGTGAGCACGCCCGAAGCCGTCGGTCTGTCGTCCAGCCGACTGAAACGCATCGACGCCTTTCTGCAGGAAAAGTACGTCGGACCCGGCCTTCTGCCCGGGGCGCAGGTGCAGGTCTGGCGGCGCGGACAGCTGGCCCACGAGGCCGTGCTGGGCCTGGCCGACCGTGAGCGCGGCGCGCCGCTGAAGGCCGACAGCCTCTATCGCATCTATTCGATGACCAAGCCGATCACCTCGATCGCCTTCATGATGCTGGTCGAGGAGGGCAGGGTGGCGCTGGAGGATCCGGTCCACCGCTTCATCCCGGCCTTCAAGGATCTGGGCGTCTTCGCCGCCGGCGCGCTGGGCGCGTTCCAGACCAGGCCGCTGGCCGAGCCGATGCGGATGATCGACCTGCTGCGCCACACGGCCGGCTTCACCTACGGCTTCCAGCAGCGGGGCAATATCGACGCGGCCTATCGCAAGCTGCACCTGGACGACCTGCCGGGACCGCGCGACCTCGACGGCTTCATCGCCGAGTTGGCGAAACTCCCCCTGGAGTTCAGCCCGGGCGAGGCCTGGAACTATTCGGTCTGCACCGACGTGCTGGGCTACCTCGTCCAGCAGATCTCCGGCCAGCCGCTGGACGTGTTCTTCAAGGAACGGATCTTCGAGCCGCTGAAGATGGTCGACACCGGCTTCTTCGCGCCCGAGGCAGATCACGGGCGGCTGGCGGCCTGCTACAGCCTGGATCCCAAGGGCCGGGTGGTGCTGCAGGACGATCCGGCGACCAGCCCGTTCCTGAAGGACCCGCTGTTCAAGTCGGGCGGCGGCGGGCTGGTCTCGACGGCCTCGGACTATATGCGCTTCTGCCGCATGATCCTGAACGGCGGCCAGCTGGACGGCGCCCGCATCGTCAGCCCCAAGACCCTGAAGGCGATGATGCTCAATCACCTGCCGGGCGGCAAAGAGCTGACCCAGATGTCGAAGTCGCTGTTCAGCGAGAGCGTCTTCGAGGGCCTGGGCTTTGGCCTCGGCTTCGCCGTCACCGTCGATCTGGCCCGCACCCGCAATATCGGCAGCCCCGGCGAGGCCTATTGGGGCGGCATGGCCTCGACCGCCTTCTGGGTGGATCCCATCGAGGACCTGGCGGTGGTGTTCATGACCCAGCTGATGCCGTCGAGCGTCTATCCGATCCGGCGGGAGCTTAGGACGCTGGTCTATGCGGCGTTCGAGGAGGCGGCTTAGGAATCCTTCTCCCCTTGCGGGAGAAGGTGGCGCCGATAGGCGACGGATGAGGGGTCTCTCAGACCCTTCAGCCGCCGCATCCGGTCGTTGCGCCTGTCGCGGCTGAGCGGACTTTCGACCCCTCATCCGTCAGCTTCGCTGACACCTTCTCCCGCAAGGGGAGAAGGATCTTAGGACATCGGCGGCGCGGGAGGCGTGGGATCCTCCGGCAGCGGGATGAACTCCCCGTTGTCGAGGTCGGGCAGCTTCATCCGCCCGGCGCGCCAGTCGGCCTTGGCCTGTTCGATGCGGTCCTTGCTGGTCGAGACGAAGTTCCACTCGATGAAGCGGGGGCCGATCGGCTCGCCGCCCAGCAGCATGACGACCGAGGGCTCCAGGGCCTCGAAGACCACGGTCTCGCCGGGCTCGAACACGGCCATCTGGGCGGCTTCCAGCACGCGGCCGGCGACCTCGACCCGGCCGCTGGAGACGTAGGCGGCGCGTTCGGGATATTCGGCGGGCAGGGCGGCCTTGGCGCCGGCGGCCAGCTGCCAGTGGACGTAGAACAGCGGCGAGTGCACCGGCACCTTGGACTTGGCGCCAAAGGCCTCGCCGGCGATCAGCCGGGCCTTCAGGCCGGCGCTTTCGTAGAAGGGCAGGTCCAGGTCGCCGGCGTGGTGGGTGAAGCCGGGGTCGATCTCCTCCAGCTCGGTGGGCAGGGCGATCCAGGCCTGCATGCCGTCCATCAGCCCGCCGTCGTGGCGCAGGGTCTCGAAGCGCTCGGAGTGGGTGATGCCCGAGCCGGCGGTCATCCAGTTGACCTCGCCCGGCAGAATCTCGATGTCGGAGCCGACGCTGTCCTTGTGGGTGATGGCCCCGTCGAACAGGTAGGTCAGGGTGGACAGGCCGATGTGCGGATGCGGCCGCACGTCGACGCTCCGGGGAAAGCCCGGCTGGAAATGGGCCGGCCCCATGTGGTCGAGGAACACGAACGGCCCGATCATCCGCCGCCTGGCGAACGGCAGCACCCGCCCGACCTCGAAACCGCCGATGTCGCGGCGGCGGGCGTCGATGACGAGGTCGATCATGGGGGGCTCCGTGTCGGTCCGGGGAAGCTGTTGCGCGGGCCGGAAAGTCCCACGGCCCGCGCGCGGCGTCTTGCAGTTTCTGACTCTTCGCCTCGGTGCGTGGTCCTCGTCCCGGCGGGAAGCCTAGCCCGCCATCGACGAGAAGCGGTCGATGACGCCCAGCAGCCGCTCGCCGCCCCAGATCAGGCCGCCGACCACCATCAGCGTTCCCTGCCAGACCCCCATCGGCCGATAGGTGACGCGGTAGCCGTCGTCGGCGTCCCATGGGGCGACGTGCTTGTCCTCCAGGGTCTCCTTGCCCTGCCACATGGTGTAGAGGCAGATCAGCGGCGCGCCGAGGCCCATGCCGAACACCGCCACCCGGGCCTCGCGCTTGATCGACTGGATCAGGCTCAGGCGCTTGCCGTCGGCGCGGACCACGCGCACCCCGAACAGCCACTTGCCGAAGCTGCCGCCGCTGAGCGCCATCGACGCGGCCACGAACGGGCTGGCCAGGATCACCAACGTCGGCATGGCGATCAGCTGGCCGACGAAGTCCATGTCGAACAGGGCCAGGAACTGGTCGGTGGCGGTCGGGGCGACGAGGGCGCCGATCCCGCCGACCAGCACGATGCCGATCATGCCAAACACGAAGGTGTCGACCGACCGGGCGAAATAGCGCCGCCAGGGATGGGGCGAGGCGTCGGCCCACGGATGCGGCTTGCGGCCAGAGGGGGCCGTCTCGGGCGCCGCCTCGGGCGCGGCCGTTTCCGGCGTGGCCTCGGGCGCGGGCGCGGCTCCAGGCGTGGGTTCGAGTTCGGGCGCGGCGCCCGCGGTGATGTCGGTCATGTGCAAAGCCCCCGATACGCGAAGAATCCCCGAGCCCCCTCGGGAAGCGTCACCATGGACCCTCGCGCGAGCGGGCTCAACCTTGGGGGCTGGTGGGGGGCTTGGAAGAGGGCGCCGCTAGCGGTCGTTCCACCAGGCGCCCTGACGGCGGAGGATCTCGACATATTCGTCGACGACGCTGGGCGGGCAGCCGCGGCGGCGCCTGAACTCGGCCTTCTTCTCGGCCTCGACGGCCGCCAGGCGCCGGGCCTCGGCGCGGGCGGCGGCGCGGACCTCGGCCTCGGCGCGTTCGGCGGCGCGCCTGGAGGCGCGCAATTCCGCCGGCGTCGGGGGCGGCGGCGGCGGAACCGGGCCGCGCGTGCGGTGCGGGCGGACGGGGGAGGGGTTGCGGCGGTTCATGGGGTGCTCCTTCCTTCTCCCCTTGCGGGAGAAGGTGGCGTCCGAAGGACGTCGGATGAGGGGTTTCTCGGAAATCGGACGCTGCGCCCCGCCTGACCGCTGCACGCGGCTTTGAGGTCTGAGAGACCCCTCACCCGACCCCCGCCTTCGCGGGGGCCACCCTCTCCCGCAAGGGGAGAGGGAACGGGTTGGCGATCTCACGCGGCGAGCCGCTGAGGGGATGGAGAGGGCGCGGGGCGTCCGGACCGCGTCCGGAGCTGTGTTGGATGTACCGTTTCGACGAAGCCTAGACGCCCCGCGCGATCGTTTGACCTCAGGCCGGGGCGCGCGGGCCTCTTCCGCCCTTCACCCCCTTCGGCGTGTGCCTTCCCCGGAACCGGGCTGTAAGCTTCGCTAGCCATCGCGTGCAGACAGAAGGCGCCGGAGCGGACCCTCGGGCGGGCGGGAGCCTATTGCAGGCAAGCCCCCGATAGGCGGGTTTACGTCCCCCGCCCTCCGTTCAAGCCCCGCCGGCCCGGCTCTCGCCGCTCCAGGAGGCCCCGCTCGATCGCATCCCCTCGCACGCATCGGGCCGGATCCTAGCGCCCTCTCCCCGCGACGGGACGAGGTCCATTATGCGGCCGGTTTGGAAGGGGCGGATGGAAAACGCTGGGAATTTTCTAGGGCGTTGATTGGGTTGGGGTTTGTGCGGTGGGGGACGGGGATGGGGGCCAGTTTGGAGGGCGCGCTATCGCTCCTGCGATCAGCAGATGTAGCAGCGATCCGGGTGCTGTGAAGGACCACTAGGCACCACCCGATTTTGGCCGTTAATCTGCCGGCTTCGGAGGGGGCTCATATGGGAATCGACGAAGCTTACGAGCGTGCGGTCAAGCTAATCGAAGAGGTGCAGCCGCGCATAGCTGCCATTCAGACGGAGCAGGATGCGCGCTTTCAGCTCATCAACCGCTTTCTGACCGAGGTGCTCGGTTGGTATCACTCCGAAATTTCGACCGAGCCGCATTCACCCAGCGGATACGCGGATTATCTGGTCAAGGCCGACGACGCCCCATGCCTAGTCGTTGAGGCCAAGCGGGTCGGAAACATTCTTGTAGACACCACCAACGACCGGCTTTCTAACTACAAGGTTGGTGGTCCCGCATTGAATTCCGCGACAGATGGAGTTCGGCAGGCCGTCAGCTACTGTATGGATCACGGCGTTGATCTTGCCGTTCTGACGACGGGTCTTTGCTGGGTTGTATTTATAACATTTCCTGGGAATGGAAAATCCTACCGAGATACTAAGGCTATAGTTTTTCCTGGCTTAACTGCCGTGAAGGAAAGCTTCGCAGCATTCTACGATCTCCTCTCCAGGGAGGGGGTGTCGCGAAAGGAGTACAAGGTCCATTTCGCACGTGTCGAAGGTTTGGCGCCTAACAACTTCGAGCCAATGACTTCGGTCAATAAGGCCGTAGATCTGCGCATGCTTCCGAAAACACCGCTCGCGCAGGATCTTGATCCGGTGTTTCGCGAGTTCTTTGGCGTCATGTCTGGAGATCATGACAAGGATATGCTCCTTCACTGCTTTGTGGAAACGAGGGAAAGCAGAAATGCTGATGCGTCCCTGCAAAAGCTCGTTGGCAACATCGCGGGGCGCGTAGATACGCTTTCCACCGACACCGGCGCTCAGTTGGTCGATCAAATCGAGGCGATCATTGAAACTCAGCGTGGAGAGAATGTTCTTATAGTTGGCAACAAGGGGGCGGGTAAGTCCACCTTCGTGGAGCGCTTCTTCAAGCTGGTTTTAGCGCAGGAGTTCCGAGAGAAGTGCCTTATAATAAAGGTCGACTTCCTACCATCGACCGGGGATGCTTCTACCGTTCCAAGTTGGACCACGGAAAAGGTAAAGCGAGAAATAGAGCGGCAGTTATTTGTTGGAGGCGTTCCAACTTATGACGAATTGCAGGGGCTGTACTATTTCGAATACCAAAAGTGGCGAGATGGTCAATTTAAGCATCTTTATGAAAGCGATAAGCTGGCATTTAAAGTAAAGTTTGGTGAATTTCTGGATCAGCAAATTAATGCCGATTCTCATCAGTATGTGCTCCGATTGCTGACTGATGTTGTTAGAAATCGCAAGTTATTGCCGTGCTTCATTTTCGATAATACAGACCATCATCCCGAGGCGTTCCAGGAGGCAGTGTTCCAGTGGTCTCAGTCGATTAGGCTTGAGGTGCCATTTTCGCTTGTGATACTGCCGATCACTGATCGGACAATATGGAAGATGTCCAAGCATGGCCCATTTCAGACCCACGAAAGCAAACTATTCTACCTTCCGGTGCCATCAACTCGCGAGGTATTGGAAAAGCGCATTGAGTATCTGCAGGATCACGCTGGGAGGGCTCAAAGCGCCAAGAAATACTTTACGGATAAAGGTATAAGGTTGAGCGTGGAGAATATTAACGCATTTGCAGCGTGTACAGAAGAAATATTTATTAAGGAAGATTTTATATCTCGCCGCATTGGTTGGTTATCCAATCACGACATTCGCCGTGGTCTAGTTTTGTCGAAAGCTGTTATAACATCGCCATTTATGAATATTGATGAGCTTATTTCATCATATCTCAAGCGTACATCTGGAAATACATTTGATGTAAGTTATAGAAAATTTATGCAAGCTTTGGTGCTTGGTGATTACAATAATTTTCAGCAGGGTGATAGTCCGTTTGTGATTGATGTGTTTAGTAGCACATCGGAATTCCCTACGTCGCCACTTTTGAGGCTGAGCATCTTAAAATTGCTTATAGACAAAGCCGGTGAGGGGGATGCGCTCGGTGCCTACGCGCCGCTCTCACAAATTAGTCTTTATTTCGGATCGATGGGCATCGCGGAGGAGCCACTCCACAATGCCGTTACCGCACTGCTCGACTATCGCCTTATCGAGCCGTTCGACGCATCTTCACAGATGCTCTCCCCGGATCAGAGGCTTGCGGTGACACACTCTGGCCGCATGCACTTCGAGATGGCCTTAAGCGACCCTATCTACGTGTCCCAGATGGCATTTTCTACGCCGTTGCGTTCCGCGTCTGTGGTTGAGCGCCTTCGTGCTCTTAAGAAGATGAAGATGGCCAATCCTGAGTGGGATGAAGTTCGTCGCATCTTTGCGCTCTACTGTTTTGCTCAGGATCGCGCCTTCATCCGATTGCCCCGGGACCCAATGTTTGGTGGGCAGCGTCAACTTCGAAAGGACTTTCAGGCCAGATGGGTGGGAACCGGGGCTGGTGAGCTCGACGAAGATGGCGTCGTGTCAAAGGTCAAAGAGCGAGTGGAGAGAAGCCACGTCACTGCTACTTTGAAGTGGTTTGATCCCGTTAAGGGGTTTGGCTTTCTCGACGCGGGTGTCGGGGAGGACGTATTTCTTCACATCAGCACGCTTAACCGAGCTGGCGTAACAGGTGTCGGCGAAGGCGACTTCGTTATCTGCGACGTTGCCGCGGGTAAAAACGGTAAACCCCAAGCCATCCATGTTCATTCTTGGGATCCGAGCTCAAGAACGACGCCTGAGGATGCCGATCTAAGAGCCGGGACGGTGCTGTTCTACAATCCCCAGAAAGGCTTCGGCTTCGTTCGAGTCGATGGGTACGCGGAGGACATTTACATCTCAGCCGGCTTGGTCCTTCGAGCGGGCGCGAGCGGCTTGATGGAAGGCGAGCGGGTTCGCGTACTAGTGGGCGAGAACATTCCAGGTCGGGGGAGAGCAGCTAAGGAGTTGCACCTCACAAGAAACGCGACGAGTATTTTTCCGGGGTGATCGCGCCGCGCATTTCGGCAGCTACCGCCGAAACCACAATCTTCCACGTTCGTTATCCACTCATAACCGACGTACAATAGGATTTCACGCTGGCATCCCTGGGTGTCCGGTTATGAGCCGGGCGCGAATGTCTAAATTGGCACATAGGTCACCTACCGCCGCCCCTTCCTGAACGCCTCCGCCTGCTCCGCCCTATGTTCCGCCCGCACCCGCTTGGGCGCTGACTTGTCCACCGTCTCCCCAGCCCCCGTCAGGACCTCGTTGGCGAATTCCAGGTCCAGGAGCTTCATGCGCTTGATCTCGTCGCGCAGGCGGGCGGCGGTTTCGAATTCGAGGTTGGCGGCGGCTTCGCGCATCTTGGCTTCTAGGTCGCGGAGGGCGGACTTGAAGTTGTCGCCGCTGAAGGGCTTTTCGGCGCCGGAGGCGTCGCTGACGCCCATGGGCACCAGGACGCGGTCGCCGCGCTCGTAGGGGCTGGCGAGGATGTCCTTGATGTCGCGCTTGACGCTCTCGGGCGTGATGCCGTGCTCGATGTTGTAGGCGTTCTGCTTGTCGCGGCGGCGGGAGGTCTCGGCCATGGCCCGCTCCATGCTGCCGGTGATCCGGTCGGCGTAGAGGATGACCTTGCCGTCGACGTTGCGGGCCGCGCGGCCGATGGTCTGCACCAGGGAGGTCTCCGAGCGCAGGAAGCCTTCCTTGTCGGCGTCGAGGATGGCGACCAGGCCGCATTCGGGGATGTCGAGGCCCTCGCGCAGCAGGTTGATGCCGACCAGCACGTCGAAATTGCCCAGGCGCAGGTCGCGGATGATCTCGATGCGCTCGAGGGTGTCGACGTCGCTGTGCATGTAGCGGACGCGGATTCCCTGCTCGTTGAGATATTCGGTCAGGTCCTCGGCCATCTTCTTGGTCAGGACGGTGACCAGGGTGCGGTAGCCCTTGCTGATGGTCTGGCGGATCTCGTCGACGACGTCGTCGACCTGGGAGGCGCCGTCCTTGGAGACCGGGCGCACCTCGACCGGCGGGTCGATCAGGCCGGTGGGGCGGATGACCTGCTCGGCGAAGACGCCGCCGGCCCGCTCCAGCTCCCAGTTGGCGGGGGTGGCCGAGACGTGCACCGATTGGGGGCGCATGGCGTCCCATTCCTCGAACTTGAGGGGGCGGTTATCGAGGGCCGAGGGCAGGCGGAAGCCGAACTCGGCCAGCGTCCATTTGCGGTTGCGGTCGCCCTTGTACATGGCGCCGATCTGCGGAACCGTCTGGTGGCTCTCGTCGGTGAACAGCAGGGCGTTGTCGGGGATGTATTCGAAGAAGGTCGGCGGCGGCTCGCCGGGCTGGCGGCCCGACAGGTAGCGGCTGTAGTTCTCGATGCCGGCGCAGGAGCCGGTGGTCTCGATCATCTCCAGGTCGAAGGTGGTGCGCTGCTCCAGGCGCTGGGCCTCCAGCAGCTTGCCGTTGGCGGTCAGCCACTCCAGGCGCTCCTTCAGCTCCTTGCGGATCTCGATGATCGCCTGGCGCAGGGTGGGGCGCGGGGTGACGTGGTGGCTGTTGGCGTAGACCTTGATGGTCTCCAGCTCGGCGGTCTTCCTGCCGGTCAGGGTGTCGAATTCCGACAGGGCCTCGACCTCGTCGCCGAACAGGGTGACGCGCCAGGCGCGGTCCTCGTAGTGGGCGGGGAAGATCTCGATGGTGTCGCCGCGGCGGCGGAAGGTCCCGCGCTCGAAGGCGGCGTCGTTGCGCTTGTACTGCTGGGCCACGAGGTCGGCCATCAGCTGCTTCTCGTCGACCCGGTCGCCCACCGTCAGGGTGAAGGTCATGGCGGTGTAGGTCTCGACCGAGCCGATGCCGTAGATGCACGACACCGAGGCCACGACGATGACGTCGTCGCGCTCGAGGATCGCCCGCGTGGCCGAGTGGCGCATGCGGTCGATCTGCTCGTTGATGGAGCTGTCCTTCTCGATATAGGTGTCGGTGCGCGGGACGTAGGCTTCGGGCTGGTAGTAGTCGTAGTAGCTGACGAAGTACTCGACCGCGTTCTCCGGGAAGAAGGCCTTCATCTCGCTGTAGAGCTGGGCCGCCAGGGTCTTGTTGGGGGCAAGGATCAGCGCCGGACGCTGGGTGGCCTCGATGACCTTGGCCATGGTGAAGGTCTTGCCCGAGCCGGTGACGCCGAGCAGCACCTGGTCCTGGTCGTTGTTCTCGATGCCTTCGACCAGCTCCCTGATGGCGGTCGGCTGGTCGCCGGCCGGCTCGTAGGACGACACCAGCTTGAAGGTCTTGCCGCCTTCCGACTTCTCCGGCCGGGCCGGGCGGTGGGGCGTCCACAGCATCGGCATGCCTTCCGCCCCCATGGCTTCCCCCATGGACTCTGGGGAGGCGTCGAGCACGAAGGGCGTCGAGGCGTCGGAGACGCCGGGGTTCTGGCTGCTGGGCATGGCCCAAATCTAGGGGCGCGGAGGCCTCAAGGCCAGGGGTCCTGCTGACAGGCCCTGTCAGCAGGCTGGCGGTAGGTGGCGGGAGGGCGCGCTCTACAGCCCGCCCTCGTAGGGGCCGGCCAGGGGCAGGACCAGGGTCCGGCCGTACTTGCGCAGGGCGGCCTGCACGTCGGGACGGGCCAGCAGGGCGGCGCGGCGGGCGGTCAGGTCCTGCTGCGCGGGGGTGACCACCGGCGGCAGGCGGCCGTTGCGGAAGGCGTTGAGGGCCTCGCGGCGCATGCCCGGATCGTCCAGGCGTTCGATCATCAGGGCGGCGGCCTCGTCCTGGCGGTCCAGGCACACGAGGGCGATGGACAGGGCCTGGGCGCCGTGGCGGCGGTCCTTGCGCAGGGCGGGCAGCTCGCGCTCGGCGGCCGCCTTGTCGCCCAGGTGGGCGAGGGCGCAGGCGCGCAGCGCGCGGTGCCACTGCAGGCCGATGACGCGGGCGTCGACGAGGTCGGCGTCGGCCAGCACCTTCAGCGCCTGGGCGTCGCGGCCGGCGTCGAGCAGCATGCCGGCCCGCGCCAGGTGCTGGCTGATCCGGTCCTCGCCAATCGCGGCGGCCATCTGGGCGTCGGCCGCGTCGGCCTGGCCCAGGTCGGCGAGGACCTCGGCGTAGCTGCTCAGCAGCCAGGGGCGCTGGTCGTCGAGATCGTCGAAGGGCTCGCCGCGGGCCAGGCGGGCGGCGTAGTCGGCGCCGAGGACGCGCGCCTCCTCCCAGCGGCCGAGGGTGCGCAGCGCGTCGATGCGGTCGGAGACGCGGTCGAGGCGGCCGGGTTCGCGGCGGGACTGCTCCTCGCTGCGAGCCAGCTGGGCCTCGACCAGCTTGATCCAGTCGAAGCGGCCGGCGGCCTGCATGTCGGGCCAGAGCGGGGCGAAGCGCAGGTCCTGGGCGACGGCGGCCAGGACGGCGACGTCGGAGGCGCGGTCGAGCACGGCGGCGGCGCGGGTCATGTCGCCGGCGTCGGCGGCCAGTTCGGCGCGCTTCAGGGCCCAGGCGTTGTCGACAAGGTGGTGGCCGTCTTCGGTGGGCCATTCCAGACCGCGCAGCAGGTCGAGCGCGCGGGCCTGGCCGGCGGGGTCGGTCTTCAGGTCGGACAGGGTTTGATTGAAGTTGTCGGGCGGGAAGGCGGCGAGGCGCGTCGGGTCGAGGGCGGCGATCCGCTCCATGGCGCGCAGCTGGCCGGGGCCGTCCTCGTGATCGGCGGCGTCGACCATCAGCACGATGTTGGCCTGGACGACGAACGGCGGGGCGGCGTCGTCGCGGTCGAGGAGGCGGGCGGCGGCGACAGCCCGGGCGTCGTACTCGCGGCAGACCAGGACGTCGAACAGCAGCGCGTCGCGGCGCGGGGCGTCGAGCTTGGCGAAGTCCTTGCGGGCGACCAGGGCGTCGATCTGGTCGGCCAGGGCGGCGGGGCAGCCGGCGTCGTCCGGCAGGGCGGTGATCCGGGCCAGGAGCGCGTCGGCGTCGGCGACCAGGCCGGCCGACGGGGTCTTGGCGGCCGAGGCGGGCGAAGCCGCCGCCAGCGCCATGGCGACGCCCGCGGCCAGGGCGGCCAGGTCGAGTTTCCGGATCATGCGAAGCCCCCGCGTTACTGACGGCTCAGAAATCACGGCGCCGTTCACGCCGCAACGCTGGGGACAACATTCCGGCGTGCGAGCTTGGCTTTTCGCCCTTGGCGAGCGTCGCGATATCTGATTACAAATGTAGTATTAAGCTTGGGAGCCGGTCATGCGCCGCGTCTGGATCGCCGTTTTCGCCGTCGCCCTGGTCAGTGGAGCGGTTTGCGGAGGCGCCGCCCAAGCCGCCAATCCCGTGCTGACCGCGAAGATCTACAACGGCGGCGATCCGGACGCGCCGGCCAGGGCCCTGAAGCTGTCGCGGCTGAAGGTGGAGGTGGTGCTGGTCGGCGGCCTGGCCAGGACCACGGTCGAGGCGCGGTTCGACAATCCGACCAAGCAGGCGCTGGAAGGCGACTTCACCCTGGCCCTGCCGGCCGGGGCCGTGGTCGACGGCTACGCCCTCGACGTCGGCGGGCGGATGGTCGACGGGGTGCTGACCGGCAAGCGCCAGGCCAGGGAGGTCTACGAGAACCGCGTGCGGGCCGGGATCGACCCGGGTCTGGCCGAGGTGACCGACGACGGGGCGTTCCGCACGCGGGTGTTCCCGGTGCTGCCCGGCTCGGGGCGGACGATCCGCCTGTCCTATGTGGCGCCGCTGGCCGCCGACGGCTCGTTCAGCCTGCCGCTGGCCTCGGACCAGCCGGTGGGCGAGGCGGCGGTGAAGGTGACGATCGCCGGGGCGACCGAGCGCCCGGCCGTGACCGCGCCGGCGGGCCTGGCCCTGGCCTGGAGCGACGGCCCCGAGGGCGCGACCGCCGTGGGCGAGGCCAAGGGCGTGAGCCTGGACGGCGCCCTGGCCGTGGGGGCGTGGCGCGTGGCCTCGCCGCTGGAGCTGAGCCGCCATGCGAGCGGCGAGCGCTTCTTCGAGCTGCGGCTGCCCTATGACGCCAGGGCGGCGACGGTGCGGAGCCTGCGGATCTACTGGGACCGCTCGCGCTCGCGCCGCGACGACGACCTGGCCGGCGAGATCGCCGTGCTGGCCCGCTATGTCGACGCCGCGCGGCCGGCCAGCGTCGAACTGGTGACCTTCGCGAGCGACGGTGCCAGGGCGACGCGGCTTTCGGCGCCGACGGGCGAGGCCCTGGCCGCGGCGCTGCGCGGCGTCAGCTATGGCGGGGCGACCACGCTGGAGGGGGTGTTCGCGGCGGGGCGGGAGTCGGCCGACACCTGCGTCTTCGTGTCGGACGGCCGCATGACCCTGGGCGCGTGGACGGCCATGCCGCCGCCCTGCCGGACCTTTTCCCTGTCGAGCGCAAGGGACGCCGACCGCAATTTCCTGGGCGTGCTGGCGACGCGCGGCGGCGGCCAGCATGTGGACCTGACGGCGGTGAACGCCGAGGCCGCCTTGGCGCGGCTGACAAGCGCCGGGACGCCGGCCTTCACCCTGGCCACGGCCGACGGCCAGGCGGTGGAGAGCCGGCTGATCGCCGGTCCGGCCGGCCGCTGGCAGATCGTCGGCAAGACGCCGGCCGGGGACCTGGTCTTCACCGGCGCCGACGGGACGCGGCGGACCTTGCCGCTGGCCGGCCTGCCGGTGCGGACTTTCGACGGCGCGGGGGCGCTGTGGGGGCGCGAGGCGATCGCCGACCTGCTGGCTGCCGACCGGCCCGACCGCGACGAGGCCCTGGCCCTGGCGCGGCGCTACAACGTGGCCAGCGGCGAGGCCAGCTTCGTGGTGCTGGAGAACGCCCAGGACTATGTCGACGCCGGGGTCGCGCCGCCCGCCTCGGCCGGCGAGGCGATCATCGCGGCCTGGCGCCAGGGCATGGCCGACAAGAAGCAGGGCGACACCCTGGCCGCCGCCAACCGCCTGGACCAGATGGTCAAGGCCTGGGCCGCGCAGAAGACCTGGTGGGCGAGCAAGCCGAGCGGCAAGCCGAAGCGGCCGCTCGGCCGAGGTCCGGGCGTCCAGGCTCGGCCGGCCATGGCGCCGCCGCCGGACGTGACGCCGCCGCCGCCGCTGCCGATCCCCGCGGTCATGGAGGCCCGGGCGCCGGCCGCGAACGCCGATGCGGACTCGGTCGCCGAAAGCATCGTGGTCGCCGGGACGCGGGCGTCGGGGCCGACCATCGCCATCGAGGCGGCCGAATGGAATCCCGACCGGCCGTACTTGAAGGCGCTGGCGGCGGCCAAGACGCCGGAGGCCTGGGCCGAGCGCTTCGCGGCGCTGGAGAAGACCGACGGCGACGCGCCGGCCTTCTATTTCGACGTCGCCGAGCAGGCGTTCCGCGCCGGCCGCCGCGAGCAGGCGATCGCCGTGGCGGTCAACGCCGTGGACCTGCCGTCGTCGGGCGTGAAGACCCTGGCCATACTGGCCGACCGGCTGGCGCGCTACGGCGATCTCGACCGGGCGATCTGGCTGCAGGAGCGGATCCTGTTCCTGGAGCCCGACCGGCCGCAGCCGCGGCGCGACCTAGCCCTGGCCCTGATCGCGCGGGGCGAGGCCCGAAAGGGCGCGGCGCGCGAGGCCGACTGGCGGCGGGCGCTGGACCTGCTGAACGCGGTGATCGTCAAGCCGTGGAACGGCGCCTATGACGGGATCGAGATGGCGGCGCTGATGGAGGCCAACGTCCTGGTCGCCCGCATGGCGGCCCAGGGCATGAAGCAGGAGGTGCTGGATCCGCGCCTGACGGCCCTGCTCGACGTCGACATCCGCGTGGTGCTGGAGTGGAACACCGACCACAGCGACATGGACCTGTGGGTGGACGAGCCGACCGGTGAACGGGCGATCTACGACAATCCGGCGACCGGCATCGGCGGGCGGCTGTCGAACGACATGACCGCCGGCTATGGCCCCGAGGAATACCTGCTGCGCCGGGCGCCGGCGGGCCAGTACGTGGTGCGGGCCAATGTCTTCGCGCCCGACAGGCTGGACCCCAACGGACCGACCGTGGTGCGGGTGCGACTGTTCCGCCACTGGGGCCGGCCCGACCAGGCCGAGGAGCGGTTCGAGATCGAGCTGAAGTCCGGCCAGAACGGCGAGGCGCGGCTGGGCAGCTTCCAGGTGGGGCCGGTTGCGGGAAGGAAGAAGAAGTAGGGGGCGAGAGGGAGGTCGCCCGACGCCCGCCCTTAGATCCGAGTTCCCCGCGAAGGCGGGGATCCAAGCTGACTTTCAGGATGAGGCGCAGTCGTCGAAAGACCCGCCGGCTCGGCTTGGATCCCCGCCTTCGCGGGGATGCTCGGTGAAAAATTACTCAGGAAGCTTGCCGAAGCCTCAGCCGCAGCTCTCGCGCGGGCGGTCCGAGCGGATGACGCAGAGGATCTTGTTGCCCCGGGTGTCGCCGTAGCGGGCGCGGACCTTGCCGGAGAACTGGTCCCACTTGGCGCGGGTGTCCTGGGCGGCGACGCGCATGGCCTTGTCGTAGCCGCCACGGCTCGTGCCGGCGGTGTCCTTGTTCAGGTAGTCGTGCTTGACCCGGCCGCGGCAGCTGGCCCACTCGGGAAAGCCGTAGCAGCCGGTGATCAGGCCGGCCGGAACCTGGGCGGGCAGGCTGGGGCCGAGCCAGTCGGCGGGCCCGTTGTTGTTGAGGCCCGGCGGGTTCTCGACGGTGGGCTTGGGACGCGGGGCGTCGACCCAGTTGCTGTGCGAGTAGAAGTCCTGCGAGGCGTGCAGGGCCAGGCCGAGATATTCCAGGGTCCGGCACTTCGGCGAGCCCTTCTCGCCGTCGAACGGGCAGTCCGAGCCGGTGGTGGTGTCGCCGTAGGAGAGGTCGGGACGAACCAGGTCGCCCGCGCGGATCAGGGCCTGGTCGAGGTTGCTGTACATCAGGCTGCGACAGGCGCGCAGGGCGGCGTTGGCCTGGGACAGGTTCTGGGCGTAGCCGGGCCTGTCGAACCAGTCGCCGTCGTCGCAGTGGGCCTGGGAGACGCTGATCAGGCCGCGGCCGGGACGGTCGGGGGCGCCAACGGCGCCGAAGGTGCCGTTCTTGCCGGCCAGCAGGTCGAGGGTGGCGGAGCCGAAGCCGGCGCCGCCCAGGCCCGTGCGGGTGATGCGCTCGTGCTCGGCGTTCTGGCCGAGGCTGCGGATCGTGCCGAAGGCCAGGGCCTGTGGCGCGAGGGCGAGCGTCGCCACGGCGAATCCGGCGACGACGAGACGCGCGGGTGTGAGTCTGTGCATGGCCAAGGCCCCCTGGTTGAACAATCAGGAGTCACAAATGCACGGATTCGCCCTATGCGGGTGTGGCGAATGTCACAGGCGCGCCAGGGTGGCCAAATCGTCCTGGCCGCCGAAGTACTTGTCGAGGGCGGCGCGGAAGCGGGTTTCGCCAGGCGCGACGGCGGCGAACAGGGTCAGGCTGGAACGCAGCTTGAGGTCGTCGGGCGAGCCGAACACGGCGTGGGCGTCGTTTCCGGGCAGGGCGAGGATGGCGTCGACGACCTCGGCCAGCCGCGCGCCCAGCACCGGATGGGCGAGATAGGCGCGGGCCTCGTCGAGCCCCGCGATCGCATAGAACCGGGCCGTCGAACTGCGGCCCAGGCCCTCGACCTGCGGGAAGACGAACCACATCCAGTGGGTGCGCTTGGCGCCGGCGCGCAGCTCGGCCAGGGCGGCGGCGTAGGTGCTCGCCTGGGCGTCGACGAAGCGCTGGAGGTCGTGGGCCATGGCGAGAGTTTGGGCCGGGGAGGGGCGTTTGTCTCGCGCGGAGCCGGTCAGCCGCCGTATTCGCCGGCCAGGTCGACGGAGAGCGCGCGGCCGACCTTGTCGAGGGCCGTCTTGACCTCGGGGCGGGTCTTCAGGGCGCTCTGACGGCGCAGGTAGGCCGGCCGGGTCGGCTCGGCGGCCTTGGCGGCGGGCGACTTCTGGCCGTGGCGGAACCAGGCGAGCGCGTCGCCCCGCAAGGCCGGGTCCTGCAGCCAGCGGACGAGAACGGCGGCCGCCTCGTCGTCGCGTTCGAGGCAGGCCAGGCCTTCGACCGTCGCACCGGGAGCGTCGCGCCAGTTCGATCGCAGCCTGGGCAGTTCGGCCTCGGCTTCCGGCCGCCGGTCGAGCAGGGCCAGGGCGCACAGCTTGTTGCTGGCGACGACCATGCGGCCGTAGGCCGTGCCGTAGTCCGGAGGAACCTGCTCGATCGCCTCCAGGGCCTGGGCCGGATGTCCGAGGGTCAGCTGCAGGGCGGCGCGGTTGACGTTCTGGCTGATCTTGTCCTGCCCCTGGGCGCCTTCGGCCAGGGCCTGGTCGGCGGGCGAGCGCTCGCCCAGGTCGCTGAGGATGTTGGCGTAGGCGTAGAGCACCCAGGCCTTCTGTTCGGCCTGATCGTCGAAGGCGTCCTTGCGCTGCATGCGGGCGACGTAGTCGGCCCCGACAGCGCGGGCCTCGTCATAGCGCTGGAGATTGTGCAGGGCCTGGATGCGCTGGACGACCAGCTCCAGACGGCGCGGTTCGCGGCGGATGCGTTCGTCGATCCCGGCCAGGCGGGTGGTCTCCAGGGCGCGCCAGTCGAAGCGGCCGGCGGCGGCCATGTCCGGCCACAGGGGCTCGAAGCGGCGGTCCTGGTAGACGGCCATCAGGGTCGACAGTTCGGTCGCCCGGGACAGGACGGCGGCGGCGCGGGTCATGTCGCCCGCGTCGGCGGCGAAGGTCGCCTCGCGCAGGGCCCAGCGGTTGTCGACGGCCTGGTGGGCGTCCTCGGTGGTCCAGGGCGCGCGGCGCAGGACCGAGACGAAGGCGCCGGCGGCGGCCGGATCGTCGGTCAGCCCGGTCAGAGACCAGTCGAACAGTTGCACCGGCGCCCCGGTGAGCAGCTCCGGGCCGGTCTCGAGCACGATCTGCACATTGGCCGCCATGTCGGCGGGCGCGCCGCGGCGGCTGGCGTCGATCACCAGGGCCAGGGCCGCCTGAGCGCGGACCTCCGGGCGCACCGCCACCCCGAGCAGCCGTCGCGCCGTCGCGACGATGGCGGGGGGATCCTTGGCCTTTTGCTGGCAGCCGAGCTCGGCGAACAGCAGGGTCTCGCGACGGTCGGCCGCGAGGCGATCGAAGTCGGGATCGTCGGTCACGGTTTGCAGGCGTTGGGCGAGGTCGCCCTCGCAGGCGCGGAGCCGGGCGCCTTGCAGTCCGGCGAGGAGCGGCTCGCTGCGCGCCCGCAGGGCCGCTTCGTCGGCCCGGGCGGCGGATCCCACAGACAGTCCCGCGGCCAAGGCCGCCCCCAGGATCGAAACGCGTCTCATCGAAAGCCCCCAACTCAAGCGGGACCTTAAGATCACGACGCCCTTCGCGCCGCAACGCCGGGCGCCGGCGGTCGGGGCCGTGATCGCTCCTCTCCTCACACATTACGAAAGATTCAGCGAGCGGCGGTTGCGCACAAAGTTACTGTGTGACACACAGTGTGTATCGCACACTATGTGTTGCACACCATGCGGCGCACACCAAGACAGGAAGGCCTATGCCGACCGATACCGACATCTTCGAATCCCTGCGCCAGGAGCTGCGTCGCGGGACGCTGATCCTGGCCGTGCTGGCCCAGCTGAAGGTCGAGCGCTACGGCTACAGCCTGCGCCAGGCCCTTTCGGAAGTGGGCCTGGAGATCGACGAAGGCGCGCTCTACCCGATGCTGCGCCGGCTCGAGGGCCAGGGCCTGCTGACCTCCGAATGGCGCGAGGAGGAGAAGCGCAAGAAGCGCTTCTACCGCCTGTCGCCCGAGGGCGAAGCCGTACTGACCCGCCTGGCCGCCGAGTGGCGCGCCATCAACGACACCCTGCAAAACCTGATCTGAGGGGACTAGGTCATGGACCTGCTCGACCGCTATCTCGGCGCCGTGGGCGCCCTGCTGCCCAAGGCGCAACGCGAGGACATCGTCGCCGAACTGCGCGACGTGCTGCTCAACCGCATCGAGGAAAAGGAGGAGGCCAAGGGCGCTCCCCTGACCGACAAGGAGCGCGAGGCGGTGCTCAAGGACTTCGGCCATCCGCTGGCCGTGGCCGGCCGCTATGGCCCGCAGCAGAGCCTGATCGGCCCGACGCTCTATCCGTTCTACGTCTTCGCCCTGAAGCTGGCGGTGGCCCTGGCGGCGATCGTCACCGTCGTGCCGGCGGTGGTGGTCGCCCTGCTGGGCCGGGGCGAGGCGCTGGACGTGACGCTGGACGCCCTGACCCACGACTTCCCGCGCTCGGCCCTGATGCTGGCCGGGCTGGTGACCCTGGTCGCGGCCGGCATCGAACGCGGCTGGGTGCCGCTGACCGGCCTGACCGACTGGAACGTGCGCGACCTGCCGCAGCTGACCCGCAAGAAGGGGATGTTCGAGGCGCGCTTCGAGGCCCTGTTCGAGGTGGTCGCCACGGCGCTGTTCATCCTGTGGTGGACGGGGCTGTGGCGGGTGGACCTGACCGGGGCCGTGACCCTGAAAGGCGCGATCGCCCTGACGCCGTCGCCGGTGTGGGCCACCCTCTACTGGCCGATCCTGGTCTGGGCGGGCTTGAGCCTGGTCGCCTCGCTGATCGCCCTGGTCAGGCCGGGCCTGGTGCGGGCGCGGGCGGTGTTCGACCTGCTGACGGCCATCGGCGGCATGGTCCTGACCACCCTGCTGTGGAAGTCTCTGCCGCTGTTCACCCTGACGCCGGTGACCGCGACGGCCAAGGACGTGGGCCAGCTGCAGCACATGGTCGACACCGGCTTCCACATCGGGATGTTCGTGGCCGGGATCATCTTCGCCTGCCAGATCGGCGCGGCCCTGTGGCGCCTGTACAAGGGCGCTCGCTAAGCCGGACGGCGCGGGGACGGATCTTCCAGGGTCTTGATGACACGGAATTAATCCGTCCCCGGTTGCCCCGCCTGACGCGGACATTTACGCCTTCGCCCCAGCTGTTTCGGGCGCGGCATGATCGCGCCCGGACGTAAGGATCGAGCCCGCCCTTGGGGGAGGGGCTCCAGGGAAGGGGACTCTCTCTTGCAAAACCGCCGCGAACTTCTGCTGTCGACCGTGGCCGCCGGCCTCGCCGCCGCCGCCGCGCCCTCGCTGGGCTTCGCCCAGCCGGCGTCCACCGCCGGTGAAGCCGCCAAGCTGAACGCCTTCTTCGACGACGCCATGGCCAAGCTGCTGCGCCAGGCGCCGGAACTGGCGACGGGCCTTGGCCTCGACAGCGGCGACCTGGCCTGGACCAAGGGCCTGCTGAGCGACCGCTCGTTCGAGGCGATCGCCGCGGGCTCGGCCCAGACGACGGCGCAACTGGCCCAGCTGCGCTCGATCGACCGCAAGGCCCTGAGCGGCATGGACGCCGTCAACTACGACACCGTCGAGTTCACCCTGGCGGTGCAGGACGAGGGCAATCGCAAGTTCAGCTACGCCGGCGGCGGTTCGGGCGCGCCCTACATCCTCAGCCAGCTGACCGGCGCCTACCAGTCGATGCCCGACTTCCTCGACACCCAGCACAGCATCGAGACCAAGGCCGACGCCGACGCCTACCTGCAGCGCATGGAAGGCTTCGCCCGACTGATGGATCAGGAGACCCTGATCGCCAAGAAGGACTACGCCGACGGCGTGATCCCGCCGGACTTCGTCATCGACAAGGCCCTGGTGCAGATGAAGGCCTTCGCCGACACCCCGACGGCCGACGCGCCGCTGGTCAAGTCGGTGGCCCGCCGCACCAAGGAAAAGAAGATCGACGGCGACTGGGCCGGCGAGGCTTCGAAGGTCTACGAGAACTCGGTGCTGCCGGCCCTGAAGCGCCAGATCGCCCTGCTGGAGAGCGTGCGCCCGAAGGCCACCCACGACGCCGGCGTGTGGCGCCTGAAGGACGGCGGCGACTACTACGCCGTGTCGCTGAAGAACTACACGACCGCGACCATGAGCCCCGACGACATCCACCAGTTGGGCCTGGACCTGGTGAAGTCGATCTCGGTGGAAGCCGACAAGCTGTTCAAGTCGATCGGCATGTCCAAGGGCACGGTCGGCGAGCGGATGGCTGAGCTGGGCAAGGACATCTACGAGAACACCGACGCGGCCAAGGAACAGCTGATCGCCGACCTGAACGTCAAGGCCAAGTGGATCGAGAAGCAGCTGCCGGCCTATTTCGGCGCCCTGCCCAAGGCTGAACTCGAGATCCGCCGCGTGCCCAAGGCCATCGAGGCTGGCGCGCCGGGCGGCTACTACAACTCGCCCTCGCTGGATGGGAAGCGCCCGGGGATCTACTGGATCAACCTGCGCGACACCAAGGAGCAGGCCAAGTACACCCTGACCACCCTGACGGTGCACGAAGGCGTCCCGGGCCACCACCTGCAGCTGTCGCTGTCGAACGAGGCGCAAGGCCTGCCGATGATCCGCAAGGTGATCGGCTTCTCGGGCTACGCCGAGGGCTGGGCGCTCTATTCCGAGCAGCTGGCCGTCGAGATGGGCATCTACAAGGGCGACCCGCGCGGCCACATCGGCATGCTGCACGACGCCCTGTTCCGCGCCGTCCGCCTCGTGGTCGACAGCGGCATGCACTACAAGAAGTGGAGCCGCGAACAGGCCGTGAAGTACATGTCCGAGACCATGGGCGACGAGGAAAGCGGCACGATCACCGAGATCGAACGCTACGTCGTGTGGCCGGGCCAGGCCTGCTCGTACATGCTGGGCAAGATCACCTGGCTGCGGGCCCGCGAGCGCGCCAAGAAGGAGCTGGGCAAGAAGTTCGACATCAAGAAGTTCCACGACGCGGGCCTGCTGTCGGGCATGACCCCGCTGACCGTGCTGGATCGCGTGGTCGACGACTACATCGCCGCGACCAAGGCCGGGAAGTAAGGCTCGGGCTTCTTCGGAAGGTTCGAGGAGGGGGAGCGCCTGCGAGGGCGCTCCCCTTTTTCGTTGGGGTGTTGGGGGCCTGGTTCGCACCCCCCACCCGTAAAATCCCCGCGAAGGCGGGGACCCAAGCTGACGTTCCGGATGTGGCGCGGCCGTGGACGACCTGCTGACTCGGCTTGGGTCCCCGCCTTCGCGGGGATGCTCGGCTTTAAAATTGGGCCAAGCGGACGAATGCCGACCTAGAAATCCGTAGACGCGCTCAAGTCCGCCCAGCGCTCCAGTTCGGCCGCGCGGCGGGCGCTGGCGGCGCGGATGGCGCTTAGGGCGTCGGAGCCGAGGGGCAGGCGCAGGGGCGGCTCGTCGAGGGCGGCGAGCTGCAGAATGGCCTGGGCGGCCTTGGCCGGATCGCCCGGCTGACGGCCGTGGTACTGGGCCTGCATCCGCGCGGCGGCGCCGACGACGGCGTCGTATTCGGCCCGGCCGGCGGCCAGGGTGGTCGAGGACCCGGCGAAGTCGGTGCGGAAGCCGCCCGGCTCGACGATCGTGACCTTGACCCCGACCAGGGCCATCTCCTGGGCCAGCACCTCGGAGAAGCCCTCGACCGCCCACTTGGCCGCCGAATAGGCCGCCCGGCCGGGCGCGCCGAGACGTCCGCCTACTGACGACAGCTGGATGAAGTGGCCAAAGCCCTGCTCGCGCAGCAGCGGTATGGCGGCCTTGGTGACGTTGATGACGCCGAACAGGTTGGCGTCGATCTGCTTGCGGAAGTCGTCGAGCGACGTGTCCTCCACCGAGCCGATGTCGCCGTAGCCGGCGTTGTTGACGACGACGTCCAGGCCGCCGAAGTCGCGCGCCGCCAGGGCGACCGCGCGCTCGGCCGCTTCGGGATCGGTGACGTCGAGGGCGGCCAGGCGCACGGCGTCGCCGTAACGCTCTTCGAGATCGGCCAGGGCGGCCGGATCGCGGGCGGTGGCGACGACGCGCTGGCCGGCCTCGAGCGCGGCCTGGGCCAGCGCCCGGCCAAGGCCGCGCGAGGCGCCGGTTATCAGCCATCTGCGGGACATGGCGGTTCTCCTTCCTTTCAGGCCCGGCTCAGCGGGCCGCGGTCTCAATCAGGGCCGAGACGGCGTGGGGGTGCGAGATCATGACGACGTGCGAGGCGCCGGGCACGGTGACGACCTGGCGGGCGTGGGCGCGCTTCGCCATCCAGGCCATGGCGGCCGGCGGGATGTTGCGATCGGCCTCGCCATAGACCCACCAGGACGGGATGGTCTTCCAGGCGGTCGCCACGGCCTTCTCGGCGCCGGCGGCGTCGGTCAGGGGGCGCTGGGCGATCGCCATCAGCCGGGCCTTGGCCAGGGGCACGTCGGCGGCGAACTGAGCCGGGAACTTGTCCTGCCGGATATAGAGGTCGTGGGCGCCGCCGGGCAGGTCGACCGGCTTGTCGAGCGCCTCGCCCAGGGTGCCGCCCGGGAACTTGCCGGCCAGGTCGAAGGTGCTTTCGCCGACCTCGGGCGCGAAGGCGGCGACATAGACGAGGCCCTTGACGTTGGCCGCGCCGTCGGCGGCCGCCGAGATCACCGTGCCGCCATAGGAATGGCCGACCAGCACCACCGGACCGGGGATGGAATTGATCACCGTGCGCACGGCGGCGGCGTCGGAGGCCGCGCCGCGCAGCGGGTTGGCGGCGGCGACCACGTGGTAGCCGTCGCGGGTCAGGTCGGCGACGACGCCGTCCCAGCTGCTGGAGTCGGCGAAGGCGCCGTGCACCAGCACGATGGTCGGCTTGGCGGCGGGCGGGGCGGCCTGGGCGCCGGCGACGCCGGTGAGGCTGAAAGCCAGGGCGAAGGCGAGGGCGGTCTTGGACATGGGAGGTCTCCTGGAGGCGTGGGGAAGGGCGGTCAGCCGAAGGTGAAGACGTAGGCGCGGGCGCCGGGGTCGAGGAACTCGATCGCGAAGGTCCGGTCGGTGATGGGACCGGCCTGGCGGACCAGCTGGTGCATGCGGGGGCGGTCGACCACGCCCGAGCCGTCGGCGGCGACGTCCCAGCCGTGATCCTGGCCGGGCGCGGCGCCGTCGAGCGTGACGCGGAACCGCACGGGCCGATCCGATGGGGCCAGCACCATGTGCAGGTCGCGGGCGTGGAAGCGGTGGACGAGGCCGGCGCTCGGCGCGGCGGAGGTGGCGAACTCGCGGCCCGCGACCCACTCGCCGGTCAGGCCCCAGCCGTTCAGCGGCAGGCGATCGGGCGCGCGGTAGAGGTGGCCGCGGTCGGGGCGCAGGCCGCCCGGCGAGACGCAGGCCTGCGCCTGGCCATAGCCGACATAGCTCTCGCCCGAGCCGAGGTCGTTCCAGTCGGCGGCCGCCTCGGGACCGCGTCCGATGGCCGATGTCGGACCGGTGGGAACGGCCGGGCCGGGGATCTGAGCCAGCAGCTCCTGGATCCGGCGGTCGCAGGCGTCGTAGCCGCCCTCGCCGTCGACATGGCCGCGCGGGCGGCCGTCGGCGCCGATGAAGTGGAACGACGGCCAGGCGTTGTTGCCAAAGGCGCTCCAGATCCGCCGCTCGCTGTCGAGCACGACCGGGAAGTCGACGCCCAGATCGGTCAGGGCCTGGTGCACATTGGCGGTCTCGCCCTCGAACACGAACTCGGGGGTGTGGACGCCGACGATCGTCAGGCGCTCGCCATAGCGCGCCCGCCAGGCGCGCAGGTAAGGCAGGGCGCGCAGGCTGTTGATGCAGGAATAGGTCCAGAAGCAGACCACGACGACCTTGCCGCGCAGGGCGGCGGCGTCGAGCGGCGGGCTGTTGAGCCAGGGTCCCGACAGGCGCAGGGCGTTCAGCGCCGGCGAGGGCTCCAGCGCCCGGGCCAGGGCCTGGCGGGCCGGCGGCAGGGCCAGCACGCCGCCCAGCGACAGGGCGCTAAGGCCCGCGGCCTTCAGCCAGGCGCGGCGCGACAGCGGGTTCGGATCGGCCATGGCGATGGCTCCTTCTCCGGTAAGCGTCAGGCCCAGCGGGCGACGTCGAGGACGGCCTTGGCGAAGGCCTGGGGCGCTTCCTGCGGCAGGTTGTGGCCGACGCCGCCGCCGACCAGGCGGTGCTCGTAGCGGCCCTTGAACTTGCCGGCGTAGGCGGCGGGGGCGGGGTGGGGCGCGGCGTTGGCGTCGCCCTCCATCGTGATGGTCGGGACGGTGATGACGGGGGCTTGGGCCAGCTTGGCCTCCATCGCGTCGAAGCGCGCCTCGCCCTGGGCCAGGCCCAACCGCCAGCGGTAGTTGTGGATCGTGATGGCCACGTGGTCGGGATTGGCCAGCGAGGCGGCCGAGCGGGCGAAGGTCGTGTCGTCGAAGGCCCACTTCGGCGAGGCGGTCTTCCAGATCAGCTTGGCGAAGGCGTCGGTGTTCTGGGCGTAGCCCTTCGCGCCGCGCTCGGTGGCGAAATAGAACTGGTACCACCAGGACAGTTCGGCCTGCGGCGGCAGCGGAGCAGCGTTGGCCTGCTGGCTGCCGATCAGGTAGCCGCTGACGCTGACCAGGGCCTGGCAGCGCTCGGGCCACAGGGCCGCGACGATGTCGGCGGTGCGCGCGCCCCAGTCGAAGCCGGCGATCACGGCCTTGGGGATGTTCAGCGCGTCCATCAGGGCGATGACGTCGGCCGCCAGGGCGGCCTGCTGGCCGTTGCGGGGCGTCGCCTCCGAGAGGAAGCGGGTGGTTCCGTAGCCGCGCAGATGCGGGACGATCACCCGCTTGCCGGCCGCCGCCAGGATCGGGGCCACTTCGGCGAAGGCGTGGATGTCGTAGGGCCAGCCGTGCAGCAGGATCACCGGGGCGCCGTCGGCGGGGCCCTGCTCGGCGTAGCCGACCACGAGGTCGCCGGCCTCGACCTGGCGCAGGGTCCAGCCCGGCTGGGCGGGCGCGGCGCGGGCCGACGAGGCGGCCAGGGCGGTGAGGGCGGCGGCCCCGCCCAGGGCGGCGGCGGCCTGGAACAGGCGACGACGGCGAAGATCGATGGCGGGCGAGGCGGACGACGCGGTCATGGGTTGGCTCTCCGGTTGGGCGGCGAGAGTGGCGCGGACGGGCGGACGGGGATTGGCGGCGGCGATCGTGATTTGGACCGGCTGGAAGCGGCGAGGCGGGCCGACAGGGCGGGGGGAGGGGGATCGGCCCGCCGGCCGGATCAGATCAGGTTCAGCTCGACGTCGATGTTGCCGCGCACGGCCTTGGAGTAGGGGCAGGTCTGGTGAGCGGCCTCGACCAGGGCGCGGGCCGTCTCGGGCGCCAGGCCCGGTAGGCTGACATTGAGGCGGGCGCGCAGCACGAAGCCCTCGCCGGCCTTGGCCAGGTCGACCTCGGCGTCGATCGCCACGTCGGCCGGCAGGGCGACGCCCTGGGCGTGGGCGGCCAGGCCCAGCGCGCCGATGAAGCAGGCCGACCAGCCGGCGGCGAACAGCTGCTCGGGATTGGTGCCGGGGCCGGCGCCGCCGGGGCGCGACAGGCGCACGTCGAGCTTGCCGTCGGTGCTGCGGGCCGCGCCGTCGCGGCCGCCGGTGACGTGGGTGGCGCCGGTGTAGAGGACGGCGTCGATCGGGGTGGTCATGGCGTTTTCCTTTTCAATCGGATCCGATGTAATCGGTACCGATCTCATAAATCGGAGTTCGAGCACGTGTCAACCTTCCGATTTAATCGGATCCGATTTATATTCGCGGCGTCCGATCCGATCCCGCTTCGCAAAGGCCGCCATGACGACGCCCGATACGCCTCCCGCCGCCGAGAAGAAGACCCCGCGCCTCGCCGATTTCCTGTGCTTCGCGGTCTATTCGGCCAATCTGGCCTATGGCCGGGCCTACAAGCCGATCCTCGACGAACTGGGCGTGACCTACACCCAGTGGATCATCATCGTGGCGCTGTGGGAGGAGGACGGTCAGAGCGTCAAGAGCCTGGGCGACAAGCTGTTCCTGGAGTCCAACACCCTGACCCCGATCCTCAAGAAGCTGGAGAGCCTGGGCTATCTGACCCGCCGCCGCGATCCCGCCGACGAGCGCCAGGTGATCGTCAGCCTGACGGAGGCGGGGCGGGCTTTGCGCGAGAAGGGCGGCCAGAAGACCCTGGTCAAGGCCACGGGCCTGGCGCCGGAGGAGTTCGCGCAGGTGCAGAAGACGGTGACGCGGGTGCGCGACAACCTGATCAAGCACGCCAACGACGGGTGAGGGGGCGCCCATCCACAGCCAAGGTCTTCGCCAAGGGCGACGGACCTTGCGTTGCATCCGTCATTTCATGGCGAAAGGTCCGCCGGACCCGGCGCGCGAAGCGCCGGCCTCAAATCCCCCGCGACGGCGGCCCGCCCAGGGCTTAAACAGCCGCCTCGTTCGAAAGGCCCGACCATGTCCCTCCACATCGCCCTGCTGCGCGGCGTCAACGCCGCCGGTGGTCGTCTGATCACCGCCGAAGAGCTGACCGGCCTGCTGACCGATCTCGGCCACACCGAAGTCCGCATGGGCCCCAAGGTCGGCGACCTGGTGTTCGAGAGCGGCGAGCGCACCGGCGCGGAACTTCAGACCCAGATCGAAACCGAGCTGATGGCGCGCCTGGGCCTGCGCACCGATGTCTATGTCCGCACCGCCGAGGCCTGGCGGGCCCTGGTCGCGGCCAACCCGTTCCCGGACTTCGCGGCGGCCGATCCGGGCTGGCTGATGACTCTGTTCTGCAAGGACACCCCCGACAAGAAGGCCATGGGCGCCCTGCGCGCGGCGATCCGCGGGACCGAGCAGGCGCGGGCCGAAAGCCGCCAGATCTATGCGATCTATCCCGACGGCGTCGGCGGCTCGAAACTAACCACCAGCCTGGTCGAGAAGACCCTCGGCACGCGGATCACGGGGCGGACGTGGACGGCGGTGCTGGCGCTCGCCGACATGCTCGAGCCGATCTAGTTCTCACTGCCTTTCCTGTCGCCATCGCCCCGCCCCTCTTCAACCGCGCCGGCTTCGGCGGGGCTATCTCTGGTCGTTTGGGAAACCGCATCGTAAATTTTCGTACGTGCGCGCCTCCAAACACCGCTGCCGAAGCCTCTAACCTGCGGGAGGCTTCCATCATGTCCATCGTCGCGCTCTTCACCATCGCCCTGCTGGCCACGAGTCCGGAGGCCAAGGATATCGACGCCTTCGTTCGCAAGGCGATGGATCGGGTCGAGGTAGTGCCCGGCCTCTCCGTAACGGTGGTCAAGGGACCCGACGTTGTCATGACGGCGGGCTACGGCGTGGCGGACCTAAGCACGGGCAAGGCCGTCGACGCCGACACGGGCTTCTACATCGCCTCGGCGACCAAGGCCTTCACCGCGCTGTCGATCGCCGCCATGGCCGAGCGCAGGGAGCTCGCTCTCGACGCGCCGCTCAAAACCTGGATCGGAAGGAGCTCGCTACCGGCCGACATCGCATCCTCGACCAGCCTCAACGATTTGCTGAGCCATCGCTCGGGCCTGGAGAACGAGCCGATCGCTTTCCGGGCAGCCTATTCAGGTGTGCACACGACCAGGCTTATGAGCGCTCTGCTGGCGGACACGCGCCGGAGCCAGCCATACGGAACGTTCCGCTACACCAACACCGGCTACAACTTGGCCACCACGCTGATCGAGGACCGCTTCGGCCGGGACTGGCGCGCGATGGTGGACGAGGAGGTCCTGGCCCCGGCCGGGATGACCCACACCACGGCCCGGATCGACGAGGCGCGGCGCAAGATGCGGGTCGCGGTCGGCCACACGCCAGGGCCCGATGGGCGCATGGCCCCAAGCCCGCTGCAGAAAAGCAACGCCACCATGCAGTCGGCCGGCGGCCTGGTCTCGACGGCCCACGACATGGCGCGCTGGTTGGAAATCCAGTTGAACGACGGCGTCGTGGACGGGCGCCGGGTGTTCCCAGCCGGCCTCGTCGCCGCCACCCACCAGTCGCTGGTCACCCAGCAGACCACGTTCGGCCCTTATGTCCGCGACGGCTACGGCTTGGGCTGGCAGATCGGCCGCTATGGCGATGCGGCGCTGATCCATCACTTCGGCAATTTCGCCGGATCGCGAGCCCACGTCTCGTTCATGCCCGCGCGCGGGCTGGGCGTGGCGGTGATTGCCAACGAGGACGCCGTGGCCGGCGAACTGGTCGATCTCGTGGCCGACTACGTCTATGACCGCTTCGCGCTCCGCCCGGACCTTGAGGCCCACTACGAGGCCGAACTGGCGGCGCTGGTCGCACGCCGCGACAAGCGGTTGAAGGGTCTGGCGGCCAGCCGGGCCGAGCGCGCCGCGCGGCCGTGGCCGCTGCGAGCGCCGACCCCGACCTATGTCGGCGCCTATGAGAACCCGGCCATGGGGCGCATCGACGTCGTCGAGCAAGACGGCCGCATGGTTGTGAAGGCCGGCGCGATGGCCTCGCCGGCCGAGGCGGCCGCCGATCCGGAAAGCGTCCGGGTCGAGCTGATCCCGCTCACCGGCCAGATCGTGCGCTTCGAGGCGCCCGGTAAGCTGGTCTACGACGGCCAGACCTACGTTCGGCGGTAGCGTTGCGACCCGGTACCTGCGGCCCTTGCACGCAGCAGACCGCGAGCAAGTCCAATGCCCTCTTTCGACCCTTAGCAGCCATTAAGCGCGCTTAGCTGCGAAGCGGAGTCGAAGTGAATTTTCTCAAGTTTGTTGGCTGAAAATGCGATCCAAGGCTGGGGGCGACAGGACGCACAGTTGCTCTACGATCCCATCCTTCCGACTTTCGGTTAGCTCTTCATTTGGATCGAGCAAGTCACGAAGGTGGCCGTTGAGCCTGTGGATTGCCTCATTGCCTTCGACAAGCCGCGATTTCCCGTCTGGCTGGTCATAGTAGTAACGGCTCCGGATTGTCAGCTCGGTGATGCCACGAGCGAGCTGTAGCAACAGCGTCGGGCGGGGAACCTCAAACAGCTTCGTCCTAAGAATGCTCATTTCGGCAATCTCGCAGAGTCAGCTTCTGCTCACCACCCATTGCGGCCGGTTAGAACAGCTCTTGAAAGGTCGTGCGCGCCTCCCGCTCACCAATGACGTGGGCTTCGCGCTCGTTCTCTTCCCACCATGAGCCGCACATTTGGCATCGGCGTAGATGTGCGTGCATGGGCACGCTCGTCCCAATCCGTGCGGGAGTAGAGCTATCTCCGGAGAGAATGCCTTGTCGGCAAATCTCGCAACCCTTGCTGAACCAGTCACTCATGCGGTGACGCTAGCCGTCGTAAGGTCTGTTTTCCACCCTCAGCCGACACAAGAACCGTCCGCTTCCTGGCGGGTTGTCGGTAGGGGTGGATGTCCTCGCCACAGGGGCGGGAATGACGGGAGGCGGGGGCGTGCGCACCTGAGGCCGGCGGTGGAAGGGATCGGGGTTCGCCGGCTGGCGGTGAAACCTCTCACCCTCCCACCGCTGCGCGGCGGGCCCCTCCCTCTCTCTCTCAGAGAGGGATTTTACTTACTTCTTCGGCGGGCGGGCCGCCTGGACTTCGATCTCGACCAGCATGCCGTCGGCGACCAGCGAGGAGACCTGGCTGGTGATGCGGGAGGGCTTGTTGGGCTGTTCGGCGGTGCCGAAGAAGGTCTTGTAGCCTTCCATCATGCCGGCGAAGTCCATCTTGCCGTCCTTGGCCGGGTCGCCGACCAGCAGGACGCGCATCATGACGACGTCCGACAGGGTCGCGCCCTGGCTCTTCAGCGCGTCTTCCAGGCGCTTGATGACGCCGATGGTCTGGGTCTTGGTGTCGCCGAACTTGGCGACGCCCGTGGCGTTGGCGTCGACGACCGGCGGGGTCATGCCGCTGACATAGATGGTGTCATAGCCGGCCGGCACGGTGACGACGCTGGCGATGGCCGACTTGGGGTCGCCGCCGCGGACGATCCCCTGGGCTTGCGCGGCCAAGGGCGCGGCGAAGGCGGCGGCGCCGAGCAGGGCGAGGGCGAGGCGTTTCATGGGCGTCTCCTTATCGGTTTCTGGGATCAGTGGGCCTGAAGGCCGCGGGCCTTGGCCTTGGCGTTCGACTGGGCGCGGACGCTGGAGATGTCGGCGAAGCTGACGGGCTTGCCCTTGTTGCCCCAGGCGCCGCGCACGTAGTTGAGGATGCCGGTCAGCTCGGCGTCGGACAGGTCGTCCTTGAACGAGGGCATGCCGGCCCGGCCGTTGATGACGACGGCGGCCATGAGCTTGCCGTCGCCCTGGACGATCGGCGCGCCGGCCAGGGCCGGGAAGGCGCCCTTGACCCCCTTGCCGGTGACCTGGTGGCAGGCCGAGCAGTTGTCGGCGTAGAGGGTCTGGCCGGTCGGCGGCGCGGCGAGGGCGGCGGACGCGCCCAGGGCCAGCGGAGCGGCGGCCAGGGCGGCGATGATGGCGTTGCGAAGCATCAAGTCTCCCCGAGGATCAGAAAAGCGGTGGTCAGGCGGCGCGGACGCGGGCGTGCAGCTTGCCGATCTGCTGCCAGGCCGACTCGATGGCCCCGGCCTGCCAGCCGCCAAGATAGCTGAGGTGTTCGCCGGCCAGGTAGAGGCGGCCGTCGGGTTCGCACAGCACCGGATAGGCGCTCTTGCGGCCCTCGTCGCTCCACTCGGCCCAGCCGCCGAGATTGAACTCGGCCAGGTGCCAGCAGAACGAGAAGGCGTTCTCGTAACTGTCGGCGTATTCGGGGAACACCTTCTGGCCGGCGGCCACGGCGAAGGCGGCGCGGTCGGCGGGGCTCTTGGCGCTGATCTTGGCCGCCTCGCCGCCGAACGCGTAGTAGCCCAGCAGCACGCCCTTCTGCGACTGCCAGCCGGTCGAGGGCAGGCTGATCGTGCCGATGCCGGGCATGTCGTTGTAGATGTGGCCGCCGTAGATGAAGTGGTCCTCTTCCCAGAAGCGGCGCTTCATCTGCAGGCCGATCTTGTTGACCGGGGCGTAGGCCACGCCCTCCATCGCCGCCTTGAACGGCTTGGAGGCCTGCAGGTCGACGCCGCGCAGCACGCTGAGCGGGATGGTGCAGATGCAGTAGTCGGCGCTGATCTCGGCCTTCTCGCCGAAGGCGTCGCGGTAGCCGATCTTCACGCCCTTGGCGTCCTGGCGGATGGTCTCGACGACGCTGGAATAGCGGATCAGGCCCCCGACCTTGCGCTCGAAGGCCTTGGCGACCTGGTCCATGCCGCCGATCGGCTGGAGCATGGTGCGCTGCTGCTCGTAGCCGGCGACCGAGGTCAGGGTGCGCCAGGCGCCCGAATGCAGGACGTCGGCCATGCTGCGCGGGGTGGAGGGCTTGCCCGGACCCGGCGAGACGCCGGCGCCGGGATGGACGTCGAAGCCGCGGCCGTCGGTACCGGTATAGGCGAAGTCGGTGGGCGACAGGCGGCCCTCGTTGACCATGTAGGCGACGAAGAGGTCGCGGTCTTCGGCCGTCATCGCGCTGTCGAGCCCGCCCTTGGCGGCGACCTTGGCGATCAGTTCGGCGGCGTGGCCGCGGGCGTCGGCGGCGATCTCGCCCTTGCGGACCGGCTTGCCCTTCAGCGGGCCCTCGCCCTTTTCGAAATAGACGTAGGCGGCGTCGTTGTCGTTGACGAAGCTCTCCAGCGGCACGCCGAACAGCTTGGTGTAGTGCAGGGTCGAGCGGTGGTGGTACGGGATCCGCCACGGGCCGTGGTTGATGTAGAGCCCCTCGTCGAACTGGCAGGTCTGGTCGTTGCCGTTGAGGTCGACGTGGCGGAAGCCGTTGCGGGCGGTCTGGCAGCGGCCGCCGGCGAAGCCCCGGGCCTCCAGCACCTGCACCTCGTAGCCGTGCTTGGTCAGTTCGTAGGCGGAGGTCAGGCCGGCCAGGCCCGCGCCCAGCACCACCACCTTGATCCCCTTGCCGCCGCCTTCCAGCGGAGGCGGAGCCGCCTGGGCCGAGGCGAAGCCGTAGCCCAGGGCGTCCATGCCGGCCATGGCCAGCGACACCCCGCCATAGGCCGCCAGGCCCTCGAAAAACCGACGACGCGTCAGAACTCCGTCCATATGCCCGCCCTGTTGTCTTGTTCCGCCGACCGATGCTCCGGCGGCGAGGTCCATCTCGAAATCACCGTCTCGCCGGGGCAATCCATTTGCCGCCTGGAGACCATTCATGGGGTCGCTGAACGCCGTTGTGCCGAGCCCTTGGGCGCCCGCGCTTCGGCATGAGCGAAGTCTGGGCGCGGGGCGCATGACGCGGGAATCGGAGGCCCCGAAAGAAGGGAGCCGGACACTGGGCCCGGCTCCCCCATAACGCTGGATTTTCCAGTGCTTAGCCAGCGCCTAGAACGTGTAGGTCAGGCGTCCGTAGTAGTAGCCGCCGTTGATGCCGAAGGGCGAGTAGGACGGATACTGGGTGACGCAGCCGCCGCCGGAGGCGACGCAGGCCGTCTGGAAGGCGGCCGAGTACTTGTCGGGATACTCGTTGAACAGGTTGTTGGCGCCGATCGCCGCGGTGACCCCGACCGGGAACTTGTAGGAGACCTCCAGGTCGGTGATCGCCGTGGCGCTGACCACGGTCATCAGCAGCGGGCCGGTGCCGGGATCGGCCAGGGCCGAGGCCTTGCCGTAGAAGGTCTCGGTCAGGCTGACCGTGAGCGGGCCGAAGCTGTAGAGGCCGTTCAGCCCGATCTTGTACTTGGGCGAGGCGGTCTCGAGCAGCGAGGCGGCGTTGCCGGCGAACAGCACCTGGCCGCTCGGGAAGGCCGTGCTGGTGGTGGCCAGGGCGGACGGGGCGGCCTTGACCTTGGTGATCTTGGTCTCGTTGAAGTTGCCGCTCAGCGTCCAGTCGATGCGGCCGTAGTCGCCCAGGCTGGTCGGGTAGGACAGCACCACGTCGACGCCCTGGGTGCGGGTGTCCAGACCGTTGGAGAAGATGTTGATGCCGGTGCTGGTGACGGTGCTGTCCAGCACGTTGCCGTTGGCGGCGATCGCGGCGTTGACGTTGGCGTTGACCACCACGCCGTTGCGGATGCCGTAGATCGAGCTGGAGCCGAAGATCCGGTCTTCGAGCTTGATGCGGTAGAAGTCGATCGTCGCCGTCAGCTTGGGCAGCGGGTGGGCCACCACGCCGAGGCTGTAGTTGGTCGACTTCTCGGGCTTCAGCTTGGAGATGCCCAGCAGGGCCGCCGCCGCCGAGTTCGGCGCCAGCTGCACGAAGGCGCTGGTCGGCGAGACGTTGGTGGCCGAGTAGTAGGACTCCGCCAGGGTCGGGGCGCGGAAGCCGGTGCTGACCGTGCCGCGAACGGCGATCATCGGGTTGAAGTCATAGCGGCTGGTCAGCTTGCCGACCGTGGTGTCGCCGAAGTCGCTGAAGTCTTCGTAGCGCAGGGCCGCGTCGATCTTCCAGGGCTCGATCGGCGAGACGGCCAGGTCGGTGTAGAGCGCCCAGCTGGTGCGGCTGTGGCCGCCGGCGTCGGTCTTGGAGAAGCCGGGGTAGGACTGCGAGCCTTCCTTGTAGGTCGAGGCGGCGTCGCCGGCCCCGATGGCGTAGGTGTCGCGGCGCTGCTCGACGCCCAGGGCGACGTTCAGCGGCGTGGCCAGGCCGACCTCGAAGTCGTGGCGCAGGTCGATGTTGTTGGTCCACTGGGTGGTGCGCCAGCTGCCGGCGTGGAACGAGGTGGGGGTGAAGCCCTTGGTCGTGGTCGTCGAGGTGTCGGCATAGAGGCTGGCGTTGGCCGAGTCCTCGACCCGCACCTCGATGTCGTCGAGGCCGTAGGTGGACGACACGTCGAGATCCCAGCCCAGCACCTTGCCGCTGAGGCCCAGCGTCATGGCGTAGTCGTCCTCGATGATCCGTTCGCGCGGGCTGAAGCCGTTGGGGAACGGCCGGTCGGCCGCGCCCATCTTGCCCTGCACGCGGTTGTAGCGGCGGTAGTTCTCGTAGGCCGAGGCGTCCTTGTGGCCGTAGGTGCCAAACGAATAGACCTCGAAGTCCTCGGGCAGCTCGACCCCGGCGTTGAAGGCCAGGACGTGCATCCGGTACTCGGCGTCGCCCGAGATCAGGTTCAGGTTCGGATAGCCCGAGATCTGGCTTTCGACGGCGTTGTTGGTGGCCGAATAGCTGGGGCTGGCGGTGTTGTAGACGCGCTGGTCGGGCAGGCCGCGGTTGGAGAAGCCGTGGTATTTGCTCTCGACGGTCAGGTTCAGATAGCTGTTCTCGGTCGGCGTCGTGCCGATGTTGGCCGAGAACGAGGCGGTCTTGCCGCCGCCGTCGAAATACTCGCCGCCCGTGGCCGAGACCACGCCGCCGGAATTGGCCTTCTTGAGGATGATGTTGACGACGCCGGCGATGGCGTCGGTGCCGTACTGGGCGGCGGCGCCGTCGGTCAGCACCTCGATGCGACCGATCGACGACATCGGGATGAAGCCGAGGTCGGCGGAGGCGGCGCCCTGGTAGGGGCCCGACAGCACCGCGAAATTGGCCGTGGTGTGGCGGCGCTTGCCGTTGATCAGCACCAGCGCCTGGTTGGGCGACAGGCCGCGCAGGCGGGCCGAAAGGGTGAGGTTGGCCGTGTCGCCGCCGAACGCCTGGGCGTTGAAGGACGGGACCAGATTGGCCAGGCCCAGGCGCAGGTCGACCTGGCCTGTGCGCTCGAGCGTGGCGGTGTCGACCACCTGCACGGGCGCGGGGCTGTCGGCGACCCGCAGGCCGGTCTGGCGCGTGCCGGTGACGATGACGGTGTCGAGCTCGACGGAATCCGGCGCCGGGGCTGGTTCCGCGGCCAGCGCCACGGTGGTGGTGCAGAGAGCAATCGACAGGGTCGAAATCCCCGCGATCAAATTATTCTTTAGATTATTATTCATTGTAGCCCCCTCTTCGCAAAATCAACGCATGATTGATGACTCCTCCGTGGGGTTCCGCCCTAGATGTATTCTTATTGTTGAACGCGAATACAAGACTGCACAGTGGCTATGCCAAGGGTGAGCGTCGGGCAGGCCACTGGGTTCGGCAATGGGCAGGGGGCGTTGCGAGGCTGTTACATGGCCGCTAAGCGGCGCGCCGCTTCATTTCGCGGCGCCGAACGGCGGTTTACCAATTGGCCTGATCATCCGACTGGCGCCTCGGATAACGATGTTTGATCTTGCGCGCACGAACGGGGTCATGTCGCCAGCGCCTATCCGATCTGCGGAATCTCGCTGGGGTGGAGCGGAAGTTTTCAATTCGCCTTTTCGAGAAGCTCGTCCTTCCCCGCCTGCGCGGGGATGCTCGGTGAAGGATGGCGGAGTTCGCCCCTACCGCCCCTCGCCAACCGCCCAGCCGCCGCCCAGGGCCTGATAGAGGGCGATGGCGTTCTGCAGCCGGGCTTCGCGCACCTGGGCGAGGCCGAGGTCGACGGCCAGCAGGCTGCGCTGGGCGTCCAGCTCTTCCAGGTAGGACACATAGCCGGCCCGGTAGCGACGGCGGGCGTGGTCGAGGGCCGAGGCGGCGGCGGCGCGCTGGCGCACGGCGGCCTCTTCCTGCTCGGCCAGGCGGCCGGTCCCCTCCAGGGCGCTCTCGACCTCGCCGAAGGCGGTGAGGGCGGCCTTGCGATAGGCGAAGGCGGCCTGGTCGCGACGAGCCGTGGCCGCGTCGGACTGGGCCCGCAGGCGGCCGCCGTCGAAGATCGGCGCCAGGACGCTGGCCCCCAGGCTCCAGATGGCGATCGAGTCGAGGGGCTCGACATGCAGTCCGCCGCCGGCCGCCGACAGCCGCACCTGGGGCAGGAAGGCGGCGCGGGCGGCGGCCAGGCTGGCGTCGGCGGCGGCCAGGGTCGCCTCGGCCTGGGCGATGTCGGGCCGGCGGGCCAGCAGGGCCGAGGGCAGGGGCGCGGCGGGCTGCGGGATGGCCAGGGTGTCGAGGCCGCCGCGCGTCACCGCGCCGGGGACGTCGCCGACCAGCAGGGTCAGGGCGTTCTCCTGCCGGCGGACGGCCAGCTCCAGGGCCGGGATGCGCTGGACGGCCGACTCCAGCTCGCCTTGCGCCTGGCGCAGTTCGAGGTCGGAGGTGACGCCCTCGCTGGCCCGGCGGCGGGCGCGGGCGGCGGCTTCCTGGCGCGAGGTCAGGGTGGCGCGGGCGGTGGCCAGCTGGGCGTCCAGCGACACGAGGGCGACATAGGAGCGGGCGACGGCGGCGGCCACCGACAGGCGGGCGGCGTCGCGGGCGTCGCGGCTGGCCTGCAGGCTGGCGCGGCCGGCGGCGTCGCTGGCCCGGATGCGGCCCCACAGGTCGACCTCGTAGGCGATCTGGAGCTCGGACTGGACGGCGGTGCTGGTGGTCGCGACGCCGAAGGCGTTGAAGGTGCGCTCCTTCTGCGCGCCGGCCGTCAGGTTGAGCGAGGGCAGCAGGGCGGCGTGGGCCAGGCGGCTCTGGGCCTCGGCTTCGCGCACCCGGGCTTCGGCCGCGCCCAGGTCTGCGTTGCGGGCCAGGGCGGCGGCGACCAGGTCGGACAGGCGCGGGTCGCCGAAGCCCTTCCACCAGTCGGCGGCGATCGCATCGGCGCTGGTCTCGGCGGGGGCGCGCCAGCCGGCGGGCGGGGCGAGGCCCGCTTCAGGCGGCGGCGCAGTCTTCGGACCGGGCGTCGCGCAGGCGGCCAGCAGGCCGGCCAGAGACAGACCCGCGAGGAGAAGGCGGCGCGCCATCAGCGGCGGCCTTTCGTGGCGACGTCGACCTCGGCCTCGACCGACATGCCGGGGCGCAGGCGGGCCAGGTCCGGCTGGCCGGCGTCGAGCACGATCCGCACCGGCAGGCGCTGGGCGATCTTGGTGAAGTTGCCGGTCGCGTTCTGGGCCGGAAGGATGCTGAACTCCGAGCCGGTGGCCGGCGAGACCTGCTCGACCCGGCCGGTGAAGCGCTGGTCGCCCAGGGCGTCGACGGTGACGGCGGCGGTCTGGCCCGGCCGCATGCGGCCCGACTGGCGCTCCTTGAAGTTGGCGATCACCCAGCGCTGCGGCGGCACCAGGGCCACCAGCTGGCTGCCGGCGGTGACGTACTGGCCGCGCCGCACCCCGACCTGGCCCAGCTGGCCGTCGGTGGGGGCGGCGACGATGGTGTTGGCCATGTCGATCTCGGCCAGGCGCAGGGCGGCGCGGGCGGCGGCGACGGCGGCTTCCAGGCCCTGGCGCGAGACGCCGACCGAGCGGACGTCCTGGCGGGCGATCTCGTGACCGGCCTGGGCGGAAGCGAGCGTCGCCTCGGCGGCGCGCAGGGCCGCCCGGGCCTGGTCGCGCTCGCGCAGCGACACCGAGCCGTCGGTGGCCAGGTCGGCGACGCGGGCCATGTCAGCGCGGGCCCGCTCGACCTGGGCCTGGGCCGAGCGGATGTCGGCGGCGCGGCTGAGGACCGTGGCTTCGCGCGAGGCGCGGGCCTGGACGGAGTTGGCCAGATCCGCCTCGCGGGCGGCCAGAGTGGCGCGGGCCTGGTCGAGGCGCTGGGCGTAGATCCGCTGGTCGACCTCGAACAGCGGCTGGCCGGCGCGCACGGTCTGGAAGTCCTGGGCCATGACCTTGACCACGTAGCCGCTGAGCTGGGGGGCGATGGTGGTCACCTGGCCGCGGACATAGGCGTTGTCGGTGCGCTGCACCGAGCCGGCGAAGGGCGGCAGCTTCCACAGGAACAGGATCAGCAGCACGACGACGAGGGTGACCAGGGCCGTCAGCACGATGGCCCGGGCGCTGGGCGGCTTGGGCCGGGCCGGCGGCGGGGCGGCCGCGGCGGCGCGGTCCTCCGGCTGGGGCGCGGACTGGGAAGGGGGCGGCGGCGAGGGCGCGTCGGTCATGCGGTCTCTCGGGCGGGGGCGGACGGGGCGGCCGGCGCCGGCGCGGGCGGCGAGGCCGCCATGCGTCGGGCCAGGAGGAAGAACAAAAAGCCGGCGTAGGCGAACTGCAGCAGGGCGATGAGGCCGACCACCAGGAAGACGTCGTTGAAGGCCAGGACGTTGGCCTGCTGGGTCAGTTGCTGGGTCAGCAGGGCGCTGGCGTCGGCGGCGCGGAAGGCCGGGTCGGCCTGGGTGGGGGCGTAGACCCCGGCATAGGCCTGCAGGGTGGCGGCGACGGTGGGGTCGGTTCCGGTCAGGCGCTCGGCCAGGCCCACGGCGTGCGACTGGGCGCGGACGGTCTGCAGCGTGCCCAGCATCGACGCGCCGAACAGGCCGCCGAGGTTCTGGGCCACGCCGAACATCACCGAGAAGGTGATGATCGAGCCCAGCCCCCGGGTCAGCAGCTGGCCGATGCCGAACATGAAGGACGGGCCCAGGAACATGGCCGCGGCGAAGGCCAGCAGGGCCTGGCTGACGAAGAGGTTGGCCGGCGCGGTCTGGACGGTGGCCTGGGCGTCGAGGAACGAGCCCATGGCGATCAGCAGGATCGAGCCCAGGAACTGCGGCGCCAGGGTCTTCTGGTTTAGGGTCATGGCGCTGGTGACGATGCCGGCCGCCGTGGCCGCCAGCACCACGCCGTAGAGCAGGCGCTGCTGCTCCTGGGCCAGGCCCAGGGCCTGCATCAGACCGGCGGCCCCGACGCTCTGCTCGGACAGGATGACCCGCACCAGGGCGACGTTCAGGCAGAAGCGCAGGAAGGCGCCGGTGGCCACCCAGCGGGTGTCGATCAGCGGGTGGGTGCGGCCGTGCTCGACCAGGGCGCCGGCGACCAGCAGGATGACGGCGGCGGCCAGGCACCAGCCCAGCCAGGGGGCTTCGAACCACCAGACGATGCGGCCCAGGCCCAGCACCGCGACCAGCAGGCCAAGGCCTCCGCCCAGCAGGCCGAAGGTGAGGATGTCCATGCCCTCGAAGACGTGGATGCGCACACCCTGGGGCAGACGGAACAGGGTGACGGCGGCCAGGCACGCGGCGGCCAGGCACGCTTCGAGCGCATAGAGCCCGTGCCAGTAGGCGGCGTCGAGCAGGCCGGTGGAGATCAGCCGGGCCAGCGGCGCGCCCAGCTGCGAGACGCCGACGCCCAGCACCAGCGCGCCCATCCGGAACGAGGCCGGAAAGGCCTGCAGCATGTAGAACATGGCCAGGGCCGTGAGCGCCGCCGCGCCCACCCCGCTGATCGCCCGCAGCAGCAGGGCCATGGCGAAGTTGTCGAGCAGCAGGTGGGCGAAGGCGGTGACGGTGTAGAGCGTCAGGAACACCAGGGCGAACCGGCGGATGCCGAACTGCTGGCGGTACTTCACCAGCAGCAGGTTCATCGAGATGTTGGTCATCACGTAGATGGTGGTCAGCCAGGCCCCCTGGACCGGGCTGAGGCCCAGCGAGCCCTGGATGGCCGGCAGGTTGACCGAGACCAGCGCCGTGCCGAGCGAGCCGGTGATCCCGATCAGCAGGCTGATCAGCCCGTGGATGATGCGGAAGTGGGTCGGGAAGGCGGGCGTAGACGGCGAGCCGGGCATCAGCGGCCGCTCGTGCGGCAGCCAGTCCGGGACCGGTCCGATCTGCTCGCCGTGCTGGGGCATCGCGCGGCCCCGTCAGGCGGAGGGCGACACGGTCAGGCGGCGCGCGCGCGGCGCTGGCGAAGCGATCGGAAACGGAAACGACGTCATCGCGCCCTCATGTCCTGTCCAGCGACGCGACTGTGGGCCGCCTCGCGCGGTCGGTCAAATGCGGCACAGTGGGTTCGGACCCTAGAACCGGCTGGCCAGCCCGATCCGGACCATGCGGCCGAGCGGGTCGCGGTCGTCGCGGCCGTAGCCGGGGGCGGGGCGACCGTCGCCCAGGCGGGCGCGGGGGCGGGCGTCGAGCAGGTTGTCGACGTCGAGCGCGAGGGTGAAGCCGCGGTTGCGGCGCGCGGCGGCGGCGAGGGGGCTGTCGCCGGCCGGGGGCGGGGCGACCTTGCGGTTGACGAGATAGGCGAGCCGGACGTTCACCGTGCCGAAGGCGTCCACCTTCAGGTCGCCGTCGCCGTCCTGGCCGCTCTGGTTGCGGATGCGGTAGGCGCTGCGCCAGGCGCCGCCGGCGTTGAGGCTCCACGGGCCGCGGCGGGCGCTGACGCTGAGGCCGAAGTCCTGGCGCGACAGGCCGCCGCCGTCGCCGGCCAGGCGGTCCATGCTGGGCAGGCCGGCGCGGATCACCGTGGCGTCCTCGAGCCGAACCGTGTGGTTCAGGGAGACCTGCACCGTGCCGCCGCCGCCGCCCGCGAGCTTCGGATCGCCGAGCGGAATGGTGAAGTTGAAGTTCGAGGTCAGCGAACTGGAGGTCGACGAGGCGATGTTGATCGGCCGCTGGTCGATGCTGGTCAGCCGGCCGTCGGCGTCGCGTTGGAAGCGCTCGGGGAAGGCGGCCTCGACGTCGGCGGTGGGCGTGGGCAGCGAGCCGATGCCGTCGGTCGCCTCGCCGCGCTGGTAGTTCACCCCGCCGTTCAGGGACCAGCGGGTGTAGGGGCCGGCCGACGCCGCGACCGTCACGGAGTCGCGCCTGGCCGCCCGCAGGTCGGGATTGCCGCCGGTCAGGGGCGTGATCTCCACCGACTGGCCGGTGCGGAAGTCGAACACCACCGTCGGGCTGCCGTAGAGGGCCGGGGCGAAGCGTTGGTCCTCGGTGGGGACATCGGTGGCCCGCGACCACGCGGTGGAGAGATTCAGCTTGCGGATCGGCGTCCAGAAGAGATTGGCGCCCAGGTTGTCGCCGCGGCCGGCGTCGGCGCGGCGCAGGCCGGCCGACAGCCGCAGGGTGATGTCGCCGAGCTTGGGGCCGCGCCAGTCCTGCGCCAGGGCCGAGCTCAGCAGCGGAACCGACAGCGAGGCGTCCAGGTCCTGGCCGCTGCTGGAAACCGAGCGGTTCAGGGCCTGCCCCTGCGTTTGCGAGCGCGAGACCGTGGCGCGGCCGGAGAGGTCGGTCATCATCGGCCCGGTCGGCAGGGTCAGCAGCGTGCGGTTGGCCCCCAGGATGAGATTGGCCGAGCGGTTGTCGGTCGTCGCGTCGTTGAGGCCTGAGGACTGGGTGCGCGAGAGCAGGCCGGTCAGGGTGGAGCGCACCTGCCAGCCCGCCGCCTGGCCGCCCAGCCCGCCGGTGAGGTTGGCGCTGCGGCTTTCGCTGCGGCTCACCACGGGCGCCCCGCCGGTGTCGGAGGTGAAGCTGCTTTCGCTGGCCTGGAGCATGGCGCGCACCGAGCCGCGCCATTGGCCGACGCCGCCCGTGCGGGCCATGTCGACGCCGACCCGTCGCGACTCCGGGCGCAGGGTGGCCTCGGCGCTGTCGGGGTGGCTTTCCAGATAGTCCGGCCGCTCGCCAGCGCGCAGGGCGGTGTCGGTCGAGACCCGCAGGCCGATGCGGCTGGTGTTGAGGTCCTGGATGCGCGAGCGGCGCAGGTCGCCCGACAGGCTGACGGTTCCGCCGGCGGTCGGTCCCGCGGCGCTGGCCAGGCCGTCGCGGGCGGCGAACGACTTCTGCAGCACGATGTTGACCACCCGGCGGGTGGGATCGCCGCCGACGCCGTAGGCCGTGGCGGCCGAGGGCGGCAGCACCTCGACCCGCACCAGGGCGTCGGGCGGAAAGCCGGTGAAGGCGTCGGCGTCCGACACCCGCTGGCCGTTGACGATGATCACCGGCGCCGGGCCGCCGCCGAAGCGCTTGTTCACCTCGTTTACGACCTGGCTGATGTCGTCGAGGGCCATGGCGTCGATCTGGTCGGGGCCCAGCTCGTACTCGGGCGGCATCAGGGCCGCGCCCCGGCGGGCGGTGACCTCGACGCCGTCCAGCGCGACCGGCGCCTCGTCGGTCGCTTGCGGCCGCGCCGCCTCGGCCTGGGCCTGAGCCTGGGCCGAGACGGCGGGGTCTGCGAGGACGCACAGCAGCCACAGCATCGGCCTAGCGTCCGGCTGCTGGCGACGTGGCGCTCACGGTTACTTGCCCTTGGCAGGGGGCTGGGTCAGGGTCGGGCTGTCGAGATTGAGCTTGTCGATCGGGATGGCGAGCGCCTTGGGCGCGGCGGTCCTGATCGCCTCGCCCATGGCCTTGGCGTCGCCGACGACGATGACGCTGGCCTTGGCCGGGTCGAGCTCGGCCTTCGAGAAGGCCTGGACGTCGCCGGCGCTGACCGCCGAGACCTTGTCGGTATAGGCCTGGATCTCGTTCAGCGGCACGCCGTAGACGGCCAGGCTTCCGAGGATGTCGGCCAGGCCACCGGAGGTGCCCAGATCGCGGCCGAAGTCGCCGATCAGCACCGACTTGCGGGCCTGCAGCTCGGCCGGCGAGGCCGGCTCGGTCCCCAGGCGGGTCAGTTCGCCCTTGATCAGCTCGACCACCTGGCCGGCGGACTCGTTCTTGGTCTGCACCGTGGCCGAGAAGCCGCCCGAGGCCGCGCGCGGGGTCAGGCTGGAGCCGGCGCCGTAGGAGAGGCCGCGCTTGATGCGGATCTCCTGGTTCAGGCGGGCCGAATAGCCGCCGCCCAGCACGCCGTTGGCCACGAGGCCGGCATAGTAGCGGGGATCCGAGCGCAGGATGGCCGGCTTGGCCACGACCACGGCCGCCTGGCCCGTGCCCGGCAGGTCGATGACCACCTCGCGCGGCGTATAGCCCGTCGGGCCGGGGGCGGGCGTCGGCGGCGGACCGGCCGGCTTGGCCCAGCCGCCGAAGGCTTTCTCGGCCAGGGCGAAGCCCTGCTCGGGCGTCAGGTCGCCGGTCAGCACCAGCACCGCGTTGTCGGGACGCCAGTAGGCGGCGTGGGTGCGCACCAGGGCTTCGCGGGTGATCTTCGGCAGCGAGCCCGGCGTGCCGCCGGCCACGTGGCCATAGGCCGAGCCGGCGTAGATCACCGGGGCGACGGCGAAGCCCGCCACGCCGCCGGGACGCTGATAGGTCACCGACAGGCCGTCCAGCGCCTCGGCCCGCACGCGGTCGAGCTCCTCGGCCTTGAAGGCCGGCTTCTCGGCGACGTCGGCCATGATCGCCAGGCCCTCGGCGGCCTTGTCGGAGATGACGCTGAGGGTCAGGGACGAGCTTTCCCAGCCCGAGCCGGCCGAGAGGTCGGCGCCCAGGGCCTCGGTGGCCTGGGCGATCTGCGTCGCCGTGCGGGCGCCGGCGCCTTCGGTCAGCAGCTCGGCGGTCAGGGCCGAGACGCCGGCGAGGCCCTTGGGATCGGCGCTGGAGCCGCCCTTGACGGTGAGGTCGGCGGTGACCAGCGGCAGGTCGCTGGACTTGGCGACGATGACCCGCAGGCCATTGGCCAGCACCTTCTCGACGGGCGTCGGCAGGACCGGCGAGACCGGCTGGCCAGGGGCGGGCGGAGCGATCCGCTCGGCCTCGGGGGCCAGGGTGGTGACCGGGCCGTCATAGCCGACCGAGGCCACCTTGGGCGGGGCGGGGAAGGGATCGGCCTCGCCCTTCGGCTTGGCGCTTTCCGGCAGGTAGCGGATGACGGTGCGGCGGTCGGCGGCGAGATACTTCTTCGCCACCCGCTGGACGTCGGCGGCGGTCACTGCCTGCAGGGCGGAAAGGTCGGTGTTGGCGCGGCCGGCGTCGCCTTCGGTGCGCAGGGCGTAGCCGAGCGCCGAGGCCCGGCCGTCGATGGTCTCGCGCTCGCGCACGGCGCCGGCCAGCAGGCCGGCCTTGGCCTCGGCCAGTTCGGCGGCGGTGGGCGGGGCGTCGCGCAGGCGGGCGACCTGGGCCAGCAGCGAGGCCTCGCCCTGCTGGGCGGTCTTGCCGCCGGCCATGATCGCGCCGACGTAGAACAGGCCCTGCTGGGCGCTGTCGGGCGCGGCCGAGAAGGTCGATTGGGCGATCTTCTGGTCGTAGACCAGGGCGTCGTAGAGCCGCGAGGACTTGCCGGCCGACAGGATGGCGTCGAGCACGGCCAGGGCCGGCACGTCCGGATCGGCGGCCGGCGGGGCCAGCCAGGTGATCGCCACCGCGGGCAGCGGCACGTTGGGGCCGTAGGTGGTGACGGTCTTGGGACCGGCGCGCGGCGGCTCGACCGCGGTGACCGCCTTGATCGGCGCGGCCGGGGTCTTCAGCGGGCCGAAATACTGGTCGATCCAGGCGTCGAGCTGCGCGTCGTCGAAATTGCCGACCACGATCAGCGCGGCGTTGTCGGGCCGGTAATAGGCGGCGTGGAAGGCGCGCACGTCGTCCACCGTGGCCGCGTCCAGCTCCTCGATCGAGCCGATGCCCGGGCGCTGGTAGGGGTGCGCGGAATAGGAGGCGCGCGGGATGTTGATGAAGAAGCGGCCGTAGGGATTGGCCAGCACGCGCTGGCGCAGCTCTTCCTTGACCACGTCGCGCTCGGACTTGAACACCGCCTCGTCGATGACCAGCGAGCCCAGGCGGTCGGCCTCGGCCCACAGCAGGCGCTGCAGGTGGTTGGCCGGCACGACCTCGAAATAGTTGGTGAAGTCGTCGGCGGTGGAGGCGTTGTTGAAGCCGCCCACGTCCTCGGTCAGGCGGTCGAGCATCTCGTTGGGCATGTTGCGCGTCGACTTGAACATCAGGTGTTCGAAGAGGTGCGCGAAGCCCGAGCGGCCGATCGGATCGTCCTTGCTGCCGACGCCGTACCAGACCTGGACCGTGACGTTGGGCGTGGTCACGTCGCGCGAGGCGTAGACCTTCAGGCCGTTGGCCAGGGTACGCTCGCGATAGACGATCGGCGGCACGGCGATCGACGCTTTCGGCGCTGAAGCGGCGGCAGGCTCAGCGGGCGAGGCGGCCTGGGCGGCGGAAATCGGGGTCAGGGCGGTGGTGGCGACGGCCAGGGCCGCGAAGGCGGACACGGCGGCGGGGCGGATCATTCTCGAATACTCCGAAGCTGACCGCCTACGCATAGGCGCCCGAGCGCCCATAGGCAATTTACAGTTGTGTCACTTGTCGCGGTTTCCCTCGCAGGAAGTCAAGAAGCGGGTCGGAACGGCGGTCGCGGAGCTTTCCGGCCGCCTCAGTTGATCGCGGCGGACGGCGGGCTGTAGCCGGCCAGGCGGACCAGCACGCCCTCGGCGTTCTTGCGGTAGTAGCCGCCGGGCGAACTGAGGGCGCCGCCGCAGGCCGGGCAGGGCTTGTTCACGGAGACCTTGCTGCTGAGCAGGTCGAGCACGTCCTGCTTGAGGGTCAGCACGGCGGGGCCGCCGCAGGCCTCGCACTTCAGGGCCAGTCGGGTCGACATCAAACGCTCTCCATCGTCGCCAGCTTGCGGACTGGGGCGCCGCCGGCGGGAGTGGGGGAGGGGGCTCCGGGGGCGCGAGCACTGCAAGAAAACCCCTCGAGATGGCGTGCTCATGACCAAGTCTTGCAGGGATCGGCCGATCCTTGCAGAGAACGCGGTTATCGTAGCTTCGCCGCAAATCCGGGGCCATCGTCTCGCTGCACACGGTCCCTATCGACGCGCTCATACAGGAGACGCGTCATGAAGAGACTGACCTTGATCGCGACCGTGGCGACCGCGCCACTGCTTGCGATCGGCCCCGTGGCGCACGCCGAGAAGACGATCACCAGCGACTCCCGAACGACGCCCGTCGCCACCTCGACGGCCAGCGACGGCACGGCCGACGACGTCAAGATCACGACCGCCGGCGCCATCACCCTGTCGACCTCGGGCGCGATCGTCACGCTCGACAGCAGCAACACCGTCACCAACAACGGCACGCTGAGCTCGGAGGACGTCTCCGACTCCATCGGCATCCTCGTGCTGGGCGGCAACACCGGCACGGTGACCAATGACGGCACGATCTCGCTGACCGAGGACTATTCGGCCACCACGACCTCCAGCATCGTCCACGGCGCCTTCGCCGAAGGCTCGGGCCGGTACGGCATCTATCTGAAGGGAACGGACGCCTTCACCGGCGACGTCACCAACAGCGGCACGATCACCATCGAGGGCAACGACTCCTACGGGATCCTGCTGGAATCCCCGCTGATCGGGAACCTGATCAACAGCGGCTCGATCTCGATCGTCGGCGACGACAGCACCGGCATCAAGATCGCGGGCGGGGTGACGGGCAACGTCACCCAGTCGGGCTCGATCAGCGTGCAGGGCGAGAACTCGGTCGGCCTGTCGGTGGATTCCGCCGTCTCGGGCGCGCTGTCGATCGAGGGCAGCGTCAACGCCACCGGCTATCGCTACACCAGCCGCGCCAGCGCGACCTCGACCCTGGCCAAGATCACCTCCTACGCCGACAACCTGCTGCAGGGCGGCTCGGCCGTGGTGGTCTCGGCCGACGTGGCCGGCGGCATCATCCTGACCGGCTCGGACAGCACCGTCACCGTCGACGGCACCACGACCACCACGGTGACCACCAGCTATTCCTCGACCGGCACGGGGTCGATCTCGGTGCAGGGCGAGGCGCCGGCCCTGCTGATCGGCTCGGACACCCAGGACGTCACCATCGGGGCGGTCGGCACGGACGCCGACGCCTACGCCCTGATCATCAAGGGCTCGATCTCGGCGGCGGGCGTCTATGACGGGGTGACGTCCACGGCCCTGCAGATCGGCGGCGACGCCGGCTACACCACCACCCTGACCGGCGGCATCCGCCTGGACGGCTCGATCTCGGCCTCGTCCTATGAAGCCGACTCGACGGCGATCCACCTGAAGTCCGGGGCCGACGTCGACACGCTGTTCAATCGCGGCACGATCAGCGCCAGTTCCTATTCCTATGCGGAGTCCGGCACGACGGCGACGGCCTACGGCCTGGTCATCGATTCCGGCGCGACGCTCAGCAGCCTCAACAACACCGGCACGATCGCGGTGACCCGCACCGGCGAGAGCGGCGACGCGGTGGCGGTGCTCGACGAGTCGGGCACCCTGACCTCGATCACCAACAGCGGCCACATCTACGCCGCGGTGGTAGCCCCGACCGTGACCACGGCGGGCGACACGGTGACGACCACGGCCACCGGCTCGGCCATCGCCTTCGACCTGACGGCCAACACCACGGGCGTGACCCTGACCCAGACGGCCGCCACCTCGAACAGCGGCTCGGTGGCCGGCACCACCTCGGTGACCCTGACGACGAGCACGGCGACAACGATCACGCCCTACATCTACGGCGACGTGCTGTTCGGCTCGGGCGACGACACCCTCAACATCTACGCCGGCTACCTGATCGGGGCGATGTCGTTCGGCGAGGGCGACGACGTCCTCAACATCGACGGCGGGGCCACCGCCTATGGCGACCTGATCGACCCGGACGGCCTGGGCTCGCTGACCATCGGCGACGGCCGCCTGACGGTGACCAACACCGACACCATCGCGGTCAAGAGCCTGAACCTGGGCTCGGAGTCCGAGCTCTACATCACCGCCAACCCGACGACCGGGGAGAACACCTCGTTCACGGTGGGCACGGCGACGATCGCCAGCGGCGCGACGATCGGCGTGCGCCTGACCAGCCTGCTGACCGAGCCGACCACCTATACGGTGCTGACCGCCGACACCCTGACGGCGGGAACCCTGGCCAGCAGCGTCTCGCAGGCGCCCTATCTCTATGTCGCCAGCGCCTATGCCGAGGATAACAGCGTCTATCTGGACGTGCGCCGCCGCACCGCCGCGGAGGCGGGGATGAGCAGCGGCCAGGCCTCGGCCTATGACGCGGTGTTCGGCGCCCTGGGGGCGGATTCGAGCATCGCCGACGCCTTCCTCGTGCAGTACACGCGCGACGGATTCTACAATCTCTACAACCAGATGCTGCCCGACACCGGGGTAGGGGCGTTCCGCGCCCTGACCTCGATCAACCAGCAGATCGGCGAGGCCACGGCCGACCGGCCCGACGCCGGCGACCGCTATGGTCCCGACAGCGTCTGGGTGCAGGAGGTCAACGCCCTGGTGCGCATCGACGACGGCGACACCCTGGGCTCGGACACCTATGCAGTGGGCTTCGTGGCCGGTTACGAGGCCATGGGCGACGCGGGCGGGGCGCTGGGCGTCACGCTGTCGCTGGTCAACCTGCAGTCCAAGGACACCGCCGCCAAGGTGGGCGAGCAGAACAGCGGCATGTTCGGCCAGACCGGCGTCTACTGGCGTCGCTCGGTCGGCGGCTGGCGGTTCAATCTCGGCGGGGGAGGCGGCGGCGGCCGCTTCAAGGGCCGGAGGGTGTTCATCTCCGAGGACGTCGACAGCGACGGCGAGGCCGACGTCTACCTCAAGAACCGCTCGGCCTGGTACGGCCTGACCGGCTACGCCTTCGGCGGCGTCGCCTACCGCCAGGACTTCGGCAAGGCCTATCTGCGGCCCGAGGCGCGGATGGACTACACCTATCTCTACGAGAGCAAGCAGGAGCAGTACGGCGGCGGCGACGGCTTCGACCAGGTCATCCAGGCGCGCTCGTTCAGCAACCTGTCGGCCAATCTCGGCGTGGCCTACGGCAAGCGCTACGAGAACGCCGACGGGGTGTGGTTCGAGCCGGAGGTGCGGGTCGGCTATCGCCAGACCGTGGCGGGCGACATCGGCGAGACGGTGGCGGCCTTCACCGGCGGGGGCTCCAGCTTCACGATCAGTTCGATCGACAACCGCCAGGGCGCGCTGACGCTCGACTTCGGGGTCAAGGCGGGCTCGGCCCTGTCCTATTTCGCGGTCAAGGGCGGGGTGGAGGCCACGCGCCACCAGAAGGCCTACAAGCTGAGCTTCAGCGGGCGGGCGATGTTCTAGGGGCCGTTCCTGGGTTTCAGGGACGCCCGCGCCGGGTTCGAGAAGGCCTGGGGGGCGATGTTCCCGAGGCAGAATGCATTTAAACCAACGTTACGTGAAAAACCTGTTTGACATCTCCGTAGGGTAGTCTAGATAGCCGCCTCCGCCGCAGCGCAACGCACCGGCGGGGGCCGCTCCCGGGACTTCCGAGGCGGTCTAGGGCTCCGGCCCAGGTCTTTGACATTGTTGATTTGGAAAGAGAAACGCAGGCGGCGGCGCTCTGGCGGTCATCCTTCGGGATGACGCAATAGACGCTGACGAATGCGGTCTCTTGAAGACACCATTTATACGGTGGCTGAGCTTTATGGCTTGGTCATTGTGTGATGGGAACTCGTCAAGAAACTATGCAAACCAGATACGCGACTGAGGTTTTCCCCTCGGTC
>NZ_JBWKNI010000027.1:0-73807 GCF_059415485.1 Caulobacter sp. GW821-FHT10C03
GGCGGCCACGACCGCCGTGGCTCGGTTGGGCGCGCCGCTCGGCGTCACCACCTGGGTCGGCCAGATGTGCGTGGCCGTGTCGCTGCTGGTGCTGCTGCTTTCGTGGTGGCCAAGGCTGGCGGCGATCCTAGCCGGCGGCGCCTTTGTCGTCGCCGTCTTCTTGGCGCTCCTTTGATCGGGAAGACCTAGCGTCGTGCTAAGAATGCAACGCCATGAAAACACGCCCGGCTGATCATGAATTCCAAAGGGGCGTAGCGACTGGTCTACGCCGCGCCATTTGCGGACATTGGTTCAGCGCCAGGAACACGACGCTCCTGGGCCCGGCGTGCCAATAGCCGACTCTGGATCACCTCCAAGAACACGACTTTAGCGCTCAGGTGGCGCACGCGCCTCGGGCCAAGAGGATCCGATCGCGCCGCGCGCCAAACTTCCTCTGTAGATGTCGTCAAATCGGCCGGTCGCTTCTCAGGCCCGATGCGATGCGGCAGATCGTCGCTAGAAATCTTCACGTTCGCGTCGCGGATTTCCCGCATAGCGCGAAATCAGATCAATATTCTCCATCATCAAATTCTTTGAACAGAAAATAGCTACCTTTAATTGAGAACAAGCAACCCAAATCGGGCTCGATTTTCTAAGACCGCGACAAACCATATCTTCGAATTTTACCGTTCGTTGACCCTAGTTCGCTTCCTATGCGCGAAAGCTTGACCTCGGAGGAAGCGCGTTGATTGGGTTACGCAATCGTTTGAATGGCAATCCGGCCCATACCTTGGCGGCGCTGGATCGTTCACTCGCCACGATCGAATTCGACCTGTCGGGCAAGATCCTGTCCGCCAACGCCAACTTCTGCGACGCCATGGGCTATGGGCTCTCCGAGATCGTCGGCAAGCACCACAGCCTGTTCGTCGAGCCTGAGTATGCGGCGAGTCAAGACTACCGCGACTTCTGGTCCAAGCTCGCCCAAGGCGAGTTTGATGCACGTGAATATCTGCGCATCGGCAAGGGCGGACGTGAGGTCTGGATCCAGGCCTCCTACAATCCTGTCCGCAACGGCGCGGGCAAGGTTGCGCGGGTGGTGAAGGTCGCCACGGTGATCACGGATCAGAAGCTGCGTAACGCGGATTTTGAAGCCAAGCTCACCGCCATCAGCCGCGCTCAGGCGATCATCGAATTCTCCACCGACGGCTTGGTTCTGGACGCCAATCAGAATTTCCTCGACGCGCTGGGCTACAGCCTCTTGGAGATCAAGGGCCAACATCATCGGATGTTCCTCGACAAGACCTACGCCGGATCGCCCGACTACGCTGACTTCTGGCGTAGGTTGAACGCGGGCGAATATGTAGCCGCCGAGTTCAAGCGCGTTGGCAAGGGCGGCACGGAGGTCTGGATCCAGGCCTCGTACAACCCGGTATTCGGACCTAAGGGTCGCGTCGAGAAGGTCGTGAAGTTCGCCACGGTCATCACCGGACGGGTCGACGCCATCAACCAAATAGCCGCCGCCCTTGAGCGCTTGGCGGCTAACGACCTGACCTGCCGGCTCAACCAGCCGATCGATCCACAGTTCCAGAAGGTGCGTGACGATCTCAACCGCGCTCTAGCCGCCCTTGACGAAACCATGAGTTCGGTGACCACGGCCACCGGCAGCGTCGGCGCCGGCGCCGATGAGATCTCCATCGCGTCGGACGATCTTTCGCGCCGCACGGAGCAGCAGGCCGCGAGCCTCGAGGAAACCGCCGCCGCCCTCGACCAGATCACCGCCACGGTCAATCGCAGCGCTGAGGGCGCCCGGCAGGCTTCGGCGGCCGCCTCCAGCGCCCGGGCAGACGCCGCTCGTTCGGGTGAGATCGTTGGCGACGCCGTGGCCGCCATGGGCGAGATAGAGAAGTCGTCGGGCCAGATCACCAGCATCATCGGCGTCATCGACGAAATCGCCTTCCAGACCAATCTGTTGGCTCTCAACGCTGGCGTCGAAGCCGCCCGCGCTGGGGAGGCTGGTCGCGGCTTTGCGGTTGTCGCCCAGGAAGTCCGCGCTCTGGCCCAACGCTCAGCCGAGGCGGCCAAGGAGATCAAGACCCTGATCGCCAACAGCGGCTCGCAGGTCGAACGCGGCGTGAAGCTGGTCGGCGAAACCGGCCGCGCGCTCGGCGAAATCGTCGAGAAGGTTGGCCAGATCGACGGCCTGATCTCCGAGATTGCCCAGTCTTCCAAGGAACAGGCGACAGGCCTCAACGAGGTCAATGTCGCGGTCAATCAGATGGATCAGGTCACCCAGCAGAATGCGGCCATGGTCGAGGAGGCCACCGCCGCGTCCGCCAGCCTGAAGTTCGAAGCCAGCGAGCTTCGCCAGATGGTCGGAAGGTTCAGAATCAGCGCGGTCACGGCGGCAAACGCCGCGTCCAGCCCGCCTCGCGAGCGCCCCGGCGCGATCCAAAAGACGCGCCCAATGACCCGCGCCCCGATGCTGGTCCGGGGCTCAGCGGCGCCGGCGCTCGATAGCTGGGAAGAGTTCTGAGTCAGGCCCGCATTGGAGCGCGCGCATGACCGCTAATGAATCCGCATTGCTGCTAATGGCCGACTATCAGTCTGGTGTCACCGCAGTCCTGATCGGCATCCTCATCGCGCGGGGCGTGATATCGCGAGAGGAGTTCGCCTGAGCGTTCGATCGTCTCGAGCACGCGCGACGATGGGCGCCTTCGCGGCCTGTTCCGGACCCTGATCGACAACCTTCTGGTGCGACGATCGCCCCCAGCTCATCATCGAGGCCTCGGTCGTCGTCCGACGCGCGCCAGTTGCTGACGTTGGCATCCCTCCAGCAAGCGGACATTCAGCCCGCCATGCAGACGGGCGAGATCGACCCTAGTCGGAAATTGAAATCGTCAGCTTTGGGCGAGCCATTCACGGCGGCTTATCTTTCAGCTTCAAGGCACGCTGTATCGAACAAACCTTGAGCCGACGGCCACCATGTAAAGTTGGGCGCCTGGGTTTCGACTTCGGCGCAGGCGCCTGCGGTGATAAGCGCCACGAAGCATGCGCGTCCATCTTGGGCGATGAGCGGCGTGTTTGGGGGCGGACATGAGAGTATTGGGTTTCGCTGCGGCGTTGCTGCTGTCCTGTGGCGTCGTCGGGGAGGCCCACGCGACGGAGCTTAGCCCAGGATGTCGAACGCGGGGCCAGCCCATCAACGAGTCCGGCTTCATCAACATTGGCGGTATCAAGCAGTGGGTGACGGTCGAGGGGCACGACTGCGCCAATCCGGTGGTGCTGATCGTCCACGGCGGTCCCGGTAACCCGAACACGCCTTTCGCCCACGCCCTGTTCGGCGAGTGGGCAAAGGACTTCACCGTCGTCCAGTGGGACCAGCGTGGTTCGGGCAAGACCTATGGCGCTAACAAGCCGGCCGAAGACGAGGCTTTGACTCTCCAGCGCCTGACGGCCGACGGCGTCGAGATGGCCCGCTATGCGACCCATCGCTTCGGCAAGCGCAAGGTCATCATCATGGGCGGCTCCTGGGGCTCGGCCCTGGCGGTTAACATCGCCATGGCGGAGCCGGACCTATTCAGCGCCTATGTCGGCACGGCCCAGCTTGTTAACTACCAACTGGACATGGCGGCCAGCTACGCCAAGACCCTTGGTCTGGCGCGAGCCGCCGGCGACACGGAGTCGATTGGCAAGTTGGAGGGGCTCGGCGCCCCGCCGTGGACCAATCCCCGTGCTTTCGGAATCCTGCGCCGCATCACCCGCAAGTACGAGGCTCTGGCGACCGACGCACCGCCCAAGGGCTGGTTCACGTTCGGCCCCGGCTACGACACTCCCGCCTACGAGACCGACTACACCGCCGGCGAGGATTATTCCTTCCTGAACTTCGTCGGCCTCGCCGGCGACGGCATGGGGCCGAAGATCGACTTGCGCAGGCTGGGAACGGCGTTCGCCATGCCAGTCTACATGCTGCAGGGCGAGGCCGATCTGGTGACCCCGCCGGAGGTCTCTAAAGCGTATTTCGACGATCTGACCGCGCCCAAGAAAGTGTTCTTGCCACTCGCCCGTACTGGGCACGACCCCAACCAGACGATGATCGACGCGCAACTCGCGGCTCTGGAGCAAGTTCGCGGCGAGGCAATGGCGAAGGACAGACCGTGAGGCGTTCGACTGCGCCGCAGCGCCGTGGCGCGCCAGCGTGCAGCGATCATGATGGGCTTGAGGCGCCGGCCTCAGACGCGGCGACGGTGATCGTCGCAGAACCTGAATGTAAGTTCTTCGGGTTCACTCCAACGTCACAAGCCCGCCCTTCTCAGCCGGGCCGGAGGTCTGCATCGCCGACCGGGTCGCGCCAGAAGCTGACCTTGCGGCACCTTCCTGGATCCGACATTGCACAGCGGCGCGCTTACGGACCACCAAGCCTGCTTCTCTCTCGTTCTTCTCGCCAAAAACTTGATAGGCGGCCGACGCCGTCAACTGGACCCGAAGCAACTGGTGCAAAGCGCGAACGATAAACTATCGTCGATTCATGAGTAATGAGCTTCCCGATAACGGATCCGCAAACTCCGGCCGCATCAAGATGTCGGACATCGCCAGGCTCGCCGGCGTCTCGACCTCTACGGTGTCGAGGGCGCTGTCGGGCCACAAGTCGATCCCCCAGCCGCTACGTGAGCAGATCGTAGCCCTGGCCCACGCCCAGGGCTACGCGATCAACCAGGCCGCCCGCAGTCTTCGCCTGCAGCAGACCCATGTAATCGGAGTCATCGTGCCGCTCGGCCACGAGGCCGGGCAGCTGATCTCCGACCCGTTCTTCCTGGAGATGATCGGCCGGCTGGCCGACGAGATCACCGGCCGCGACTACGAGGTGCTTCTCAAGAAGGTGGTGGCTCCGCGCCCCGGCTGGCTGGAACAGATCGTCCAATCCCACAAATCCGATGGCCTCCTAGTCATCGGTCAGAGCGACCAGCATGAAACGCTCAACGCCGTGGCCAGCACCTATCGTCCGATGGTGGTCTGGGGCGGCGCGCTGGACGACCAGCACTACTGCACCGTAGGCACCGACAACATCGCCGGCGCCCAGCTGGCCACCGAACACCTGATCGGCCTAGGACGGCGAAGGATCGCTTTCCTGGGCGCGCCAGAGGCGCCCGAAGTCGGCCTTCGCCGCGAGGGCTATCTGCGGGCGCTGGCCAAGGCTGGCCTCAAGCCGCAGCCGGAGCTGAGCGCGGCCGCCCACTTCACGGTCGAGACAGCCCAGGCCACCGTGCGGGACTTGATCGAAAGCGGCGTGGCGTTCGACGCGGTTTTCGCCGCCTCGGACCTCATCGCCATCACCGCCATCCAGGCGCTGGTCGAAGCTGGCCGGTCTGTTCCGGGCGACGTGTCCGTGGTCGGTTTCGACGACATCGCCCTTGCCCGGCATGTGGCGCCGGCGCTCACGACCGTAAGGCAGGACCTGGCGACCGGCGCCAGGTCCATGGTGGATCTGCTGTTCCGCCAGATCGCCGGCGAAGATGTGTCCTCCGTCTTCATGCCGCCCCAGCTGATCATCCGCGGATCCTGACCAGGCGGCTTTGACCGGGCGGCTTTGACCGGGCGGCATTCCCAGCGGCACTGTTGCGAAAATAACGCAATCGATTGCGTAAATCGCGGGATTGCAAAAATCACCCTTCGCAATCGATTGCGTAACCCGCATGCTCACGCTCGCAGCCTCCTCTTCAAGAACGGAGGCGCGTCACTGGGAGGAAGCGAATGGACAAGCACAAGGCCAAGCTCGTGGCCGGCGTAGCCGCGCTGGCGATGGTTCCCGCGCTGGCTCAGGCCAGGCAGGCGGACCAGACCGACACTAACAAGGACGTCCTGGCGCTCGACGCGGTCGTGGTGACCGCCTCGCGCGATGGCGCCACCAAGATGACCTCGTCGATCTCGGTCAGCGCTCTGTCGGCTGACCAGATCGCCGCCCAGGCGCCGCGCTCCACGGCCGAGATCTTCCGGAGTCTTCCCGGTATCCGTTCGGAATCGACCGGCGGCGAAGGCAACGCCAACATCGCCGTCCGCGGCCTGCCCGTCGCCTCCGGCGGCGCCAAGTTCCTGCAGTTGCAGGAAGACGGCCTGCCGGTCATGGAGTTCGGCGACATCGCCTTCGGCAACGCCGACATTTTCCTGCGCGCCGACCAGAACGTCTCGCGCATCGAGTCCGTCCGCGGCGGCTCGTCCTCGACCTTCGCCTCCAACTCGCCGGGCGGGGTGATCAACTTCATCAGCAAGACCGGCGATACCGAAGGCGGCGCGATCGCCCTGACCAAGGGCCTCGGCTATGACCACACGCGGCTGGATTTCGACTACGGAGCGCCGATCAGCGACACCCTGCGCTTCCATGTTGGCGGCTTCTACCGGGAAGGTGAAGGCGCGCGGAAGTCGGGCTACACCTCCGAGAAGGGCGGCCAGATCAAGGCCAACCTAACCAAGGAGTTCGAAAACGGCTTCGTCCGCCTGCACGTGAAGTACCTGGACGACCGCGCGGTCGGCTACCTGCCCATGCCCACCCGCGTCACCGGCTCCAACAGCGATCCGAGCATCGGCTCCTTCCCAGGGTTCGACATCAGCCACGAGGATCTTCAGTCCGTCTACCTGACCACCAATCCGGGCCTCGACGGCGACGGCAATCGCCGGATCAGCAAGGTCGCCGACGGCATGCACCCCGACACCCTGCAGTTCGGGGCCGAGACCAAGTTCAATGTCGGCGGCTGGAAGATCGAGGACCGCTTCAAGGTCGCCAAGACCTCGGGCCGCTTCGTAGCGCCCTTCCCAGCCGAGGTGACCTCGGCCCAGACCCTGGCGGCCGAGATCGGCGGAACCGGCGCGACCCTGCGCTACGCCAACGGCCCCTTGGCGGGCCAGACGATCACCTCGCCCTCGAGCCTCAATGGCAACGGTCTGGCGATGCGCGTGCACATGTTCGACGTCGAGATCAACGACTTCGGCAACGCCATGAACGACCTGAAGCTGTCGCGCGCCTTCGATGTCGGCGGCTTCTCTGTCGACGTTACCGCCGGCTACTACAAGTCGCGCCAAACCATCGCCATGGACTGGTTGTGGAACACCTTCATCATGGAGGTGAAGGGTGACAACGCCGCCCTGCTCGACGTCTATAACAGCGCCGGGACCAAGCTGACCCAGGCGGGGCTCGCAGCCTACGGCGTGCCCTACTGGGGCAACTGCTGCACCCGCCGCTACGACGTCACCTACGACATCGACGCGCCCTATCTGAGCCTCTCCACCCGCGTCGGCGACCTCAGCCTCGACGCCAGCCTGCGCCGAGACGAGGGCAAGGCCCGCGGCAGCTACGCCGGCGCCAAGCAGGCCAGCGTCGATGTCAACGGCGATGGCGTGATCCAGACCGTCGAGCAGAGCGTGTCGGTGGTCGACAACGCCAGCGCCGCGCCGGTGAACTACGACTGGGGCTACACCTCCTGGTCGCTGGGCGCCAACTACCAGTTCACCTCGGACCTCGCGGTGTTCGCCCGCGCCAGCCGCGGCGGCCGCGCCAACGCCGACCGGCTGCTGTTCGGCAAGGTCCGGGCTGACGGCACGGTGGCCAAGGAGGACGCCGTCGACATGGTCGACCAGGTCGAGGGCGGGGTGAAGTTCCGTCGCGACGGCTTTGGCCTTTTCGCCACGGCCTTCTGGGCCAAGACCGAAGAGCAGAACTTCGAGGCCACCAGCCAGAAGTTCTTCGACCGGACCTACAAGGCCAAGGGCGTGGAACTGGAAGCCAGCTATCGCATCGGCGACTTCTCGATCAGCGGCGGCGCCACCTACACCGACGCGGTAATCGACAAGGACGCCCTCAATCCGGCCGTGGTCGGTAACACCCCTCGTCGCCAGGCCAAGTGGATCTATCAGTTCGCCCCGACCTGGCGCTTTGGCGATAAGGCCACGATCGGCGCCAGCGTGATCGGCACCACCAAGGCCTACGCCCAGGACGAGAACCTGCTGGCCTTCCCCGGCTACGCCCAGGTCAACGCCTTCGCCGAGTACAACATCGCCGAGGGCCTTTCGCTGTCGGTCAACGCCAACAACCTCTTCGACAAGGTCGGGCTGACCGAAGCCGAGGAGAGCGCAATCACGGCCGGCTCGGTCAATGCGATCCGGGCCCGCTCGATCAACGGCCGAACCGTCACGGCGACGCTTCGTTACGCTTTCTAGGTCCCTGACCGGCGGGCTTCCCCCGTTGGTTCCTTAGCCTCGCCGCGCGCTCCTGCCGCGTTGGCGAGGCCTTTCTTTCCCAAAGAGCTTCACCGCATGGTCCTGGCCTCCCCGCTCCAATCACCGCACGAGGACGCCGTCCAACGCCGCTTCGCGGCGCTATGGCCGACCATCGCGGCCATCTTCGAAGACCTTTACGGCGGCCACGAGAACCACCCGATCGTCCTGGAGCAGTTGAAGTCCAGGCTTCTGGCGGCCGCCCGCACCCGGCCAGAGCCGCTGCGCGCGCTCGACGCCGCCCGCGAGGCGGATCCGGCCTGGCTGCTGGCGCCGGGGCAAAGCGCCTACACCTTCTACGTCGATCGCTTCGCCGGCGATCTCACCGGCGTGCGCGGCAAGCTCGACTACCTCTCGGAACTGGGCGTGCGCTGGCTTCACCCCCTGCCCCTGCTGGAGCCGCGCCCCGGCGACAGCGACGGCGGCTTCGCCGTCTCCGACTATCGCCGGGTGGATCCCAGGCTAGGAACCATTGATGACCTCGAAGCCCTGGCCGCCGATCTACGCGCGCGCGACATGGGACTGATCCTGGACGTGGTCTGCAACCACACCGCCCGCGAACACGAATGGGCGTCCAGGGCGCGCGCGGGCGATCCCGCCTATCGCGACTACTATGTCGTCCTGCCGGACGCAGGGAGCGCCGCGGCGCGCGACCGCGACCTGATCGACGTCTTCCCCGACACCGCGCCAGGCAGCTTCACCTACGACGCCGACATGGACGGCTACGTCTGGACGACCTTCTATCCCTTCCAGTGGGACCTCAACTACGCCAATCCGGCGGTGTTCGCCGAAATGCTCGACGTCCTGATATTCCTGGCCGCCAAGGGCGCCCAGGGGTTCCGGCTCGACAGCGCGCCCTATCTCTGGAAGCAGGCCGGCACCACCTGCCGCAACCTGCCCCAGGCCTACGCCATCGTCGAAGCCTGGCGCGCGGCGCTGTCGATCGTCGCCCCCGGCGTGGTGCTGCTGGCCGAAGCCATCGAGAGCCTCGAGGACGTCCTGCCGTTCTTTGGCCGTTCGGCCCCCGGCTGCGACTTGGCCTACAACAACGTCGTCATGACCGCCCTCTGGGGCGCCCTGGCCGACGCCGATGCGGCGATCGCCCGCCGATGCCTGGCCGTCGCGGCGCAAAAACCCGCCCATGGCGCCTGGCTGAACTATGTCCGCTGCCACGACGACCTGATCTGGAACGCTCTGGCCGCCTACGCTCCGCCCGAGGACCTCAAGCGCTGGTCTGACGCCTACGGCCAGGGCGGGGGTTTCTCGCGCGGGCGCGCCTTTCAGACCGCGGCGGGGGGCGTGCCCTCCACCAATGGCATGGCCGCCTCGCTGGCTGGCCTGAACGCTGGCCAGGACCTGGACGGGATGGGCGCGCGCCGCCTGACCCTGCTCTATGGCGTCATTCACGCGCTGGACGGCTGGCCCCTGATCTACATGGGCGACGAGATCGGCCTGGACGACGACGTCGCCTACCAGCGTGATCCTTTGCGGGCTGGTGACGGACGATGGCTGCATCGCCCGCTGATGGACTGGGAGGCGGCAGGAAGACGCCATGATCCGGAGGCGCTGGAAGCTCACCTCTTCACGTCATTCGGCCTTTTGGCGCGGCGCGCTCGAGTGCTCGCTGACTTGGGCGTGGCCGGCCCCGCAAAGCCGTTGGATCTAGCGGTTCCTTCTCTCTTGGCCTTCGTGCGCGAGGAGGGCCAGCGGCGCTTCCTATGCCTTGCCAACCTGTCGGCTTCAACGGTCGGCGCGGCGCTACCGCCGCCCTTCGACGACCTGACCGAGGACATTCTCGACGGTGAGCCCTATGCCGGGCCTGCGCAGGTGTTGGGTCCCTACGCAATCAAGTGGTTGGTGACCCGATGACCCGGATCGCGGCGATTGAGCTTGGCGGCACCAAGGCCCTGATCGCCTTTGGCTCCAGCCCGGGCGACCTGACCGCTCCGGTCCGGATCTCCACGACCACGCCGCAGGAGACCTTGGCGGCGATCGAGGCTGTTTTAGAGGATCAGCACCGGCATGGCGGCTTCGACGCGATCGGCGTCGCCAGCTTCGGTCCGGTTCGGCTCGACCGCGCCGCGGCCGACTGGGGCCACATGCTGAAGACGCCCAAGCCGGGATGGTCGGGCGCAAACGTCGCCGGCAGGCTTTGCCGCAGGTTTGGCCTGCCGGTCGCCTTCGACACCGATGTGTCGGGCGCGGCTGTGGCCGAAGGGGCCTGGGGCGCGGCCAAGGGATTGTCCAACCATGCCTACGTCACCATCGGCACCGGGGTCGGCGTCGGGCTGGTGGTCCATGGGCGCCCCGTTCATGGCCTCCTGCATCCGGAAGCCGGCCACCTGCTGGTCCGGCGCGACACGGCCAAGGACCCCTTTACCGGATGCTGCCCTTTCCACGGCGACTGTCTGGAAGGCCTGATCAGCGGTGCTGCCCTGGCCGCGCGGACGGGCGCGCCGGGCGAGACCCTGGCCGTCGATGATCCGGTCTGGGATCTCGTCGCCGACTATCTGGCCCAGCTCTTGATGAGCCTGGTGCTGGTCGCCTCGCCCCAGCGGGTGATCGTCGGCGGCGGGGTCGGGCAAAATCCGCGGCTGCTGGCGCGGACCCGCGAACTCCTGGCCGCCAAGCTCGCCGGCTATCTCGACGCGCTGGACACGGACGCCGCGATCGCGGCGTTCGTCGCCGCGCCTGGGCTTGGCCAGACCTCCGGCCTGCTCGGCGCCGTCGCGCTCGGCCTTGGCATACTGGAGTCGCCAGGCCCGTCCTTCGAAACCAGAGCTGGAGAGCAGCGATGATCGCACCGGACCCCGACGCACAGCGCAACCCGCGCCTGATCCGCGTGCTGACCTATCTGATGTTCATGATGTTCGCCATGACCACGGACTCGGTCGGCGTCATCATCCCCCACGTCATTAAGACCTTCGGCTTAGGGATGGCCGCTGCCGGCTCGTTCCACTACGCCAGCATGACCGGGATCGCGCTGGGCGGGGTCTGCCTTGGGTTCCTGGCCGACCGCCTCGGCCGCAAAGCCACCATCGTCATCGGCCTGGTCGCCTTCGCCGCTTCGGCCTTCCTGTTCTCGGTGGGCCAGACCTTCGGTTTCTTCGTGGGCCTTCTGCTGCTGTCGGGCTTGGCTATCGGCGTTTTCAAGACCGGGGCCCTGGCGCTGATCGGCGACATCTCGACCTCCACTCGCGCCCACACAGCCACCATGAACATGGTGGAAGGCTTCTTCGGCGTCGGCGCCATTATTGGCCCGGCCATTGTCGCAGCCCTGCTGGCGGCAGGCGCATCGTGGAAGTGGCTCTATGTGATCGCCGGCGCCCTCTGCGTCCTATTGATCATCGCCGCACTGGCGGTCCGCTATCCCCAGACGCCCCGGGCCGCCCAGGAGAAACTCGACCCGCGCGTCACCCTGGCCATGTTCGCCAATCCCTACGCCTTGGCCTTCAGCCTCGCGATCATGCTCTATGTCGGCGTCGAGACGGCGATCTACGTCTGGATGCCGACCCTTCTGGCCGCCTACCAGGGACCCGCAGTCGTCCTGGCCGCCTACGCATTGTCGGTGTTCTTCGTCCTGCGCGCCGTCGGCCGCTTCATGGGGGCTTGGCTGCTCCACCGCTTGGCCTGGGCCAAGGTCGTCGCGCTATGCAGCGTGGCGATCCTGATCTGCTTTGGCATGGCGCTGATGGGTGGGCGCGATGTGGCTGTGTTTTCCCTGCCCGTCTCGGGCCTCTTCATGTCGGTACTCTATCCGACCATCAATTCCAAAGGCATCAGTTGCTTCCCCAAGGCCCAGCATGGCTCGGTTTCCGGCGTCATCCTGTTCTTCACCTGCGTGAGCGCCGTGGTCTCGCCTTGGATGATGGGTCTCGTCAGCGATCGCTTCGGCGACGCCGCCTATGGCTTCCGGTTGGCGACGGTTCTGGCGGGACTGTTGGCGCTCTTTGCCGTGATCAATCTGATCTTCGATCCCAGCCGTACGCGCCTGACGGCGCGTCAGCACACCGACTACAAAGACCCGCCCGAATGAAAATTACAAAGTAGAGGCGCCGATCCTCGTCAATCAGCACTCTACCTTCGACACTCCGATCAACCACGCTCAATGCGTGTCCCGGACAAACAGCCCCGCGAACTAGCTACATGCATGCGCGCTTTGCGACGCAATGCGCCATGAACTGACCTTGGAGCCACTCCAGACTCCGGACGTTCAATTGCTGTCGCTGGCGGAGCCCCTAACCTTTACTCGCCCCGACCGTGTGGCCCCAGCCGCCGCCCAAGGCTCGGAATGAACGAATGGAGGCACGGGCCGCCTCGGTCCGAGCCTGGACCCTGGCGTCTCTTACGGCCAGTAGGCGAGCATCAGCGTCGAGCACCTCGACAAGGCTGACGACGCCGGCGTCGTAAGCGACCTTGGACGCGCCCCTGGCCTTGACCAACGCCGCCTCGCCTTGAGCCAGCACCCGCTCCTGGTCCTCGCGCTTAACCAGACTGGAGAACGCGTTCTCCACGTCCTCGGTCGCCCGCAGGACCGACTGCTGGTAAGCGACCAGCGCTTCGGCCTTCTGGCCGCGGGCGGTGCTGACCTCTGCGCCGACCCGGCCAAAGTCAAAGAGCCGCCAGCGAAGACCGAGGACGCCTTGAGCCTGCGACGCGGGGCTCTCGAAAAGTGTGCTGCTGCTGGTGGTGGCCGTGCCGACCAGGCCGCTCAGAGAGAACTTGGGAAAATACTGCGACAGGGCCGATCCGACCTGGGCGTTGCTCGCGCGAAGCCGTTGCTCGGCCACGACAAGGTCGGGACGCCGCCGCAGCAGCTCGGCCGGCCCCTCGGCCTCGGCCAGGCCCGGCGCGGCCGGGATCGGGGCCGCCACGGCCAGTTCGGCGCGATAGGTTCCCGGCTGCGCGCCCAGAAGCACGTCCATGGCGTTGAGCGCCGCGTCCAGGCCTTCCTCGAGAGCAGGGATGCCAGCCCTGGTCTGCTGCAGGGCGCCGAGCGCCTGCTGCAGTTGGAGTTCGGCCGCGACGCCCTGCGCGCGCTGCAGGCGGACCGTCTCGACGAGTTGGGCTTGCGTCTCCACCTGCTCGCGGGCGACGGCCAAACGGGCCTGGAGCCCCCGAACCAGCATGTAGGTGTCGGCGGTCTGGGCGGCGACCGCCAGCCTCGCGGCGGCGACGCCGGCCCTAGCGCCCTCGTATTGGGCGCGGGCCGCCTCCTGGTCGCGACGCGAGCCGCCAAAGACGTCCAACTCCCAGCCAGCGACGACATTGGCCTCATAAAGCGCGCCGTCGCGATCGAAGTTGGGCGTGGCGGCCAGGAGGCGCCCGGTCGGGGTCTGGGTGGAGGCGTGGGCCTGGGCGCCGCGCGCCTCGATCGACGCCGAGGGCAGCAGGGCGGCGGTCGCCGCGCCCAGGCCCGCCCGCGCTTGCGTTACGCGGGCGGCGGCCTGCGCCAGGTCGAGGTTCTGGGCCAGGGCGCGATCGACCATCCCGTCAAGAACCGGATCGTTGAAGCCGCGCCACCAGGCATCGATCGGCGCGGCCGGGACCGGCCTGGCGGCGACGGCGGCCCCGCCCATGAAGGCCGGCGGGGCCGCGATCGTCGGCGCCACATAGTTGGGACCGATCGCGCAACCGCCCAGCACGGCGACGCCCGCCATCGCAGGGAGAGTCCGAAGGAAGACGGCGCGCATCGGCATACTTTCCGGGCTAAGAAACCAGATGTGACCAAATGCCAATATCGTCACTTGTTTGTCAATCGCGATGACCGATGCTAGCTTGCCAGCCATGAGCACCCTCGATCCCTCCCCCCCTGCGGACGGCCAACGCGGGCCCATCGAGCACGGTATCCGAGACCAGATCGTCGATGCGGCCGAGGCGCATTTCAGCCGTTACGGCTATGGCAAGACCACGGTTGCGGATCTGGCCAAGGCGATCGGCTTCTCCAAGGCCTACATCTATAAGTTCTTCGACTCCAAGCAGGCGATCGGCCAGGCGATCTGCGTCCAGTGCCTGGACAAGGTGCTTGCAGCGGGCGAGGCCGGCGTCGCTGAAGGCAAGACAGCTTCCGATAAGTTACGCCGTTTTTTCAATGGAATAACCAGCAAGAGCGCAGAACTCTTCTTCCAGGACAAGCTGCTCTACGACATCGCCGCCCACTCGGCCGAAGAACGCTGGCCCTCGGTGATCGCCTATCTGGCGCGAGCTGAGGCCATCCTTCGCGACATCATTCTTCTGGGCCGCGAGACCGGCGAGTTCGAGCGCAAGACGCCGATCGACGAGATCTGCGAGGCGATCTTGCTGGTCATGCAGAGCTTCATGAATCCGCTGATGCTCAAGCACAATCTGGACGATTTGCCCGAAGCGCCGACCAAGGCGGTCAACCTCGTGCTTCGCAGTCTCGCGCCATGAGCAAAAGTGACTAGTTGACAGTTTAGTCACTCGCCGCCAGCTTAGGGACCTTCCGTCAAGGCAGGACCTTCAAGCCATGTCGTCTCGCACCCTCGCCGCCGTCCTGCTCCTAGGCGGCCTAGCTCCCTTGACCGCCTGTGGCGGCAAGGCCGACGCCAACGATCCGCGCACCCAAGCCCCGATCGTCCGGACGGCCGTCGCGGGTCCGGCGACCACCGGCGAGCGGCGGTTCAGCGGCGTCGTCTCGGCCCGCGTCCAGAGCGACCTGGGTTTTCGGGTCGCCGGCAAGGTGGTCGCCAGGCTTGTCGACGCCGGCCAGACCGTGCGCCTGGGCCAGCCGCTGATGCGCCTCGACGCGGCCGACTACGTCTTGGCTGTCGCGGCCCAGAACGAACTGGTCGAAGCCGCCCGCTCCCGCGCCGTCCAGACCGCCTCCGAGGAGCGGCGCTATCGCGGCCTGGTCTCGGCCGGCGCGGTCTCCGCCCTCGCCTATGACCAGGCCAAGGCGGCCGCCGATGCGGCTCAGGCGCAGCTGGCGGCGACGCAGGCCCAGGCCCGCGTCTCTCGCAACGCCGCCGGCTACGCGGTTCTGATCGCCGACGCCGATGGCGTGGTGATGGAAACCCTGGCCGAACCCGGACAGGTCGTGGCCGCCGGTCAGCCCGTCGTGCGCCTGGCCCATGCCGGCCCGCGCGAGGCCACCATAACCCTGCCCGAGACCGTTCGCCCCCCGCTCGGCTCGACGGCGGACGCCTACGCATTCACCGGCGCCAAGGCCGGCCAGGCGCGCCTTCGCCAGCTTTCCGACGCGGCCGACCCGCGCACCCGCACCTATGAGGCCAAGTACGTGCTGAGCGGTCCGGCGGCCCAGGCGCCGCTGGGCTCGACCATGGTCGTGGCCCTGCCCGGCCAGGCCGGCGGCGAGGCGGCACGCGGCGTCGAGGCGCCAATCGGCGCCCTCTACGACGCCGGCAAGGGTCCGGGCGTCTGGGTCATCGATCCGCGTACCTCCACCGTCCAATGGCGCGCCGTGCAAGTGGCGTCTCTGGGGACCGAGACGGTTACGATCGCCGGAGGCCTGTCCGGCGGCGACCGGTTCGTAGCTCTGGGCGCCCACATGCTCCACCAGGGCCAGAAGGTCCGCGTTCAGAGCGGAGCGGCTCAATGACCTTCAACCTCTCCGCCCTGGCGGTCCGCGAGCGTTCGATCACGCTGTTCCTGATCATCGCCGTGACCTTCGCCGGCGCCTTCGCCTTCATGAAGCTGGGACGCGCCGAGGACCCCAGCTTCTCGATCAAGGTCATGACCATCGTCAGCGCCTGGCCCGGCGCCACGGCCCAGGAGATGCAGGACCAAGTGGCCGAGCCGCTGGAGAAGCGGTTGCAGGAGCTGAAGTGGTACGACAGGAGCGAGACCTTCACGCGGCCGGGCCTGGCCTTCACCACCCTGACGCTGAAGGACCAGATCCCGGCCAAGGAGGTCCAGGAACAGTTCTACCAGACCCGCAAGAAGATGAGCGACGAAGCGGCCAACCTGCCGCGCGGGGTCCTGGGTCCGTTCGTCAATGACGAGTACGGCGACGTCACATTCGCCCTCTACGCCCTCAAGGCCAAGGGCGAGCCCCACCGCCAACTGGTGCGCCAGGCCGAGGCCTTGCGCCAGCGGCTGTTGCACGTCCCCGGCGTCAAGAAGGTGATGATCATCGGCGAGCAACCCGAAAAGATCTTCGTGGAGTTCTCGCAAGCCCGCATCGCCACCCTGGGCGTCAGCCCCAGAGACCTCTTTGCGGCCCTCAATGATCAGAACCTCGTCACGCCGGGCGGCTCGATCGAGACGGCGGGCCCTCAGGTGCAGATCCGCCTGGACGGCGCGCTCGACGACTTGGAGAAGATCCGCCAGACGCCGATCGTGGTCGGCGGTCGCACGCTCAAGCTGGCGGATATCGCCCAGGTCAAGCGCGGCTACCAGGACCCCGCCACCTTCCTGATCCGCAGTGACGGCGAGCCGGCCATTGAGCTGGGGGTGGTGATGAAGGATCGCTACAACGGCCTGCAGTTGGGCAAAGACCTCGAGACCGAAGCCAAGGCCATCGCCGCGGAGATGCCGCTGGGCATGAGCTTCGAAAAGGTCACCGATCAATCGGTGAACATCGAGGAAGCCTACGACGAGTTCATGCTGAAGTTCTTCGTGGCGCTCGCGGTCGTCATCGTCGTCAGCCTGGTCAGCCTGGGCTTCCGGGTCGGGCTGGTGGTGGCCATGGCCGTGCCGCTGACCCTGGCCGGCGTCTTCGTGATCATGCTGGTCACCGGCCGCGACTTCGACCGCATCACCCTAGGCGCGCTGATCCTGTCGCTGGGCCTGCTGGTCGACGACGCCATCATCATCATCGAGACCATCGTGGTGAAGATGGAGGAAGGCCGAGACCGCGTCTCGGCGGCGACCTATGCCTGGGGCCATACGGCCGCGCCCATGCTGTCGGGCACGCTGGTGACGATCATCGGCCTGATGCCGGTGGGCTTCGCCAAGTCCACGGCCGGCGAATATGCCGGCAACATCTTCTGGGTCGTGGCCTTCGCCCTGATCACTTCCTGGGTCGTGGCGGTGATCTTCACGCCCTATCTAGGCGTGCTGATGATCCCCAAGATCAAGCCGGTGGAGGGCGGCCATGCGGCGATCTACGACACCCCCCGCTATCGCCGGCTGCGGTCGATGGTGACCTGGACGGTGGACAATCGCTTCAAAGTGGCGGCCGGCGTGGGCGTGGCGATGGTCATCGCCGTCCTGATGATGGGCGCGACCAAGAAGCAGTTCTTCCCGATCTCCGACCGGCCCGAGGTGCTGATCGAGGTGCAGATGCCCGAGGGCGAAAGCATCGCCTCGACCGGCCAGGCGGTGGAGAAGGTCGAGGCCTGGTTGAGCCGTCAGCCCGAAGCCAAGATCGTCACCAGCTATATCGGCCAGGGCGCGCCGCGGTTCTTTCTGGCCATCTCGCCGGAGTTGCCCGATCCGTCCTTCGCCAAGATCGTCGTGCTGACCCCCAACCAGCAGGCCCGCGAGGCCCTCAAGCATCGCCTACGCGCGTTCGCGGCCAGCGGGGCTGTGCCCGGCGCCCGGATCCGCGCGACCCAGATCGTGTTCGGCCCGCCCTCGCCCTTCCCGGTGGCGTTCCGGGTCATGGGACCCGAGGCCCCGCGCGTGCGCCAGATCGCCGAGCAGGTCCGCGCGGTGATGCTGCGCAACGACGGCCTGCGCCAGGTCAACACCGACTGGGGCGAGCGCGTCCCGACGGTTCACTTCGTGCTCGACCAGGATCGTCTGCGGGCCTTTGGCCTGAGCTCGAGCGATACGTCATTGCAGCTTCAGTTCCTGCTGACCGGCGTGCCGGTGACCCAGGTGCGCGAGGACATCCGCTCGGTCGAGATCGTGGCGCGCACGTCCGGCGCCGATCGTCTCGATCCGGCCAGGCTCGGGGCGTTTTCCCTGGTCGGCGCCTCTGGCGAGCGCATCCCGCTCGACCAGATCGGCCGGGCCGAGGTGCGCATGGAAGATCCCATCCTGCGTCGTCGCGACCGCCTGACGACCATTACCGTGCGCGGCGATATCGACGAGCGGCTGCAGCCGCCGGACGTCTCCACCCAGGTGATGAAGGACCTCAAGCCGATCATCGCCGCCCTCCCGGCCGGCTACAAGATCGAGATGGGCGGCTCTATCGAGGAGGCCGGCAAGGCCAACGTCGCCCTGGCGGCGATCTTCCCGCTGATGTTCATCCTGATGATGATCGTGATCATCTTCCAGGTCCGCTCTCTGTCGGCGATGTTCATGGTGCTGCTGACCGCGCCCCTGGCCCTGGTCGGGGTCGCGCCGACCTTGCTGCTCTTCCATCAGCCGTTCGGGTTCAACGCCATCCTCGGACTGATTGGCTTGGCCGGGATCATCATGCGCAACAGCCTGATCCTGATCGGCCAGATCCACACCAACCAAGAGGATGGCCTGGACCCGTTCCATGCCGTCATCGAGGCGACGGTTCAGCGCGCCCGGCCGGTGATCCTCACCGCCTTGGCCGCCATCCTGGCCTTCATCCCCCTGACCTTCTCGGTGTTCTGGTCGTCGATGGCCTACACCCTGATCGGCGGCACGATCGGCGGGACGATCCTGACCCTGGTGTTCCTGCCGGCGCTCTACGCGATGTGGTTCAAGATCAAGGATCCTAGCCTCGCCCCCGCCAAGGCTCATGGGCCGCAACCGCTGGCGACTTGAAGCGAACCGTTCCCAAGCCGTTTCGATCACGTATCGCTTTATTCTGGAGCCAACCATGAACGTTCCTGAACCTACCCTCGCCGACCAGATCGCCCCCGGGGCCTCCGGCTTGGAGCAGCTCCTGGCGATGATCGCCGCCGGTGGGCGCCCGCCCATTGGCGACACCCTGGAGTTTTCCCTGACCGAGGCCGGCGACGGTTGGGCGGCGTTCGAAGGGGTGCCCGGCCGCCACGCCTACAATCCGATCGGCACAGTGCATGGCGGCTACGCCGCGACCCTGCTCGACTCCGCCTGCGGCTGCGCGGTGCATTCAAAACTTAGCGCCAAGCAGGGCTACACTACCCTTGAACTGAACGTGGCCTATCATCGGCCGATGACTGACAAGACGGGTCAGGTGCGGGCAGAAGGAAGGGTCGTAACTTTCGGGCGCCGCGCCGCCTTTGCCGAGGCGACGATCAAAGACGCCAGGGGACGCCTCTACGCCACGGCGACGTCGAGCCTGCTGGTCTTCGAGCGTTGAGCGGGGCTGGGCTTAATCTCAGGCAGGTCAAGGCTTTGCAACAGCCCGCTCCAAGCCACGGGGGGCGTAGAACGCCAGAAGCTGACATTCGCCCCCTGCTCTATGGCCACCACGGACATTGGGCCACCGCGAGTAAAGGGACGTCCAGCAACCGGGCCCGAAACGCTTAGCGTTCCGCAGTTGATTGAAATGCCGATTGCCTCCTGAAATGGGCCATCGGTCAAAGCCCGAGATCGGCGATGGCGTCGGAGAGCTCCTGAGCCCGGAAGGGCTTGGTCAGGCGCGGCAGATCCGGCGCGATGCCGTCCTCCTCGGCATAGCCGGAGATGATCAAGGTCGGCAGCGAGGGATGCGAGAACCTGACGGCGCGCACGAGTTGGGCCCCGTCCATCCCAGGCATCAAGTGGTCTGTCACCAGCAAGGCGAAGTCGTCTCGATCCCTTATCAGCATCAGGGCGCGCTCGGCCGATCCCACCTCGACGACCTCGAACCCGAGGTCCTCGAGCATGCGGGCGGTGCTCTCGCGCACAATTTCCTCGTCATCGACCAAGAGGACCGCGCCATGTCGATCGCCCGTCGGCCGCGGCTCGCCCTGCCCCTCTACGGCCGCCGTGTTTAATTGTCGGCTGACGGGCAGCCAAAGCGCAACCCGAGTGCCGACGCCCACCCGGCTTGCAATATCGAGCGCGCCCCCAAGCTGCCGAGCCAGGCCATGAACCATTGACAGGCCAAGACCTGTGCCCTTGCCGATGCCCTTGGTGGAGAAGAACGGCTCGATCGCCCGCTCCAGGGTCGCCGCATCCATGCCAGCGCCGGTGTCGGCCACCGTAATCTTGATATAGCGCTCGTCGTTGAGGCCCTGAGGCTTGGCCTCGCCCGCGGCCGACATCACCACCGAGATCCTCAATTCGCCGCCTTCAGCCATGGCGTCTCGCGCGTTGACGCTGAGATTGAGAATGGCCAGCTCAAGCTGGTTGAGATCGCCGTGGGCCATGGGCAAGCTCGGCGCGATGTCCGTCACCACCCGCACGTGCGGCCCGGTCGTGCTCGACACCAGATCGGCCATGCCCGCTACGAGGCTCGCCGTGTCGACGGCGGTCGGCTGCAGAGGCTGTCGCCGGGCGAAGGCGAGCAAACGCTGAACGAGCGTCTTGGCCCGTTCGGCCGATTGCAGGGCGCCATCGATAAGGCGCTGCTCGCGATCGGTGTTCAGCGCCTTTCGACTCAACATGTCGAGGGAGCCGATGATCGGGGTCAGAAGATTATTGAAGTCGTGGGCCACACCGCCGGTCAACTGGCCAAGCTGCTCGACCTTCTGGGACTGGCGCAATTGCTCTTCGGCGTCGGCCAGCCGGCGCTGTTCGGCGACCCGGGCGGTGACGTCATAGACGAACTGGTAGGCGCCGGCGATCTGGCCCGAGGCGTCGCGGTAGTTGCGGAACGTCATCTCGAACCAGCGGCGCTCATACCCCGCGCCGCCAAACTCGCGCATGTCGGTATATTCCTCGCCGGCCAGCGCGCGATCCCAAGAGGCCCTGACCTCGGCGATGTCGTCTCGCCGCCCGCCCAGCAGGGCGATCATGTTGTCGCCGATCTGCGGGCGGGGACCGTAGGCCCGCTGGAAGGCGTCCACGCCGGCCCGATTGATCGCCAGCACCCGGTAGTCCCGATCCAACACAATGATGATGGCGTCGGTGTTCTCGACGAGGTCGATGAGCAGCCGTCGCTCGGCGATCCCCTCGGCGATCCGTTGCTCCAGGGTCTGGTTGAGCTCCCGCAGGGCCTGCTCATTAGCCTTGCGCGCGGTAATATCGATCGCCGTGCCGATGACCCGCAGGCAGCGGTCGCCTTCGAAGAGGCCACGGCCCTTGGCCGCGACCCAGCGCGTTGTCCCGTCTTCCAGGCCGACGGTGCGGTATTCGACATCGTAGACTTCGCGCACAGCCGGATCGGCCGCCGCGGCGAAGGCCCGCGTCGTCGCTTCGAGGTCATCGGGATGCAGACCGGCGTAGAAGTCGGCCAGGGTGACGGTGCGGTCCGTCAGCAGGCCAAACATCGCCCTCACGCGCGGCGGCCAGTAGAGGGTGTCATTGACGACGTCGACGTCCCAAAGCCCGATCTCGGCGGCGTCGGTGGCAAGGCGCAGCTGTTCTTCGCGCCGGCGCAGGGACGCCTCGGCGCCGGAGCGTTCGATGTGGGCCCAGGAGCGCTCGGTCACTGCGCGAATGACGGCCAGTTCGTCGTCGGTCCAGGCGTGAGGAAGCTTGTCGTGAATGGCCATCAGGGCCACGAGTCGCCCGGCCTTGATCAGCGGCATGCAGATCGTGGCGGCGACGCCGATGTCCTGGAAGGTCTTGGCTTCGTGCGGCGGAAGTTCTGCGAGATTGTCGTTGATGATCAGCGGACGCCCCGCCCCAAGCTCCCGGACGGCCAAGGCGCCGAAGTCGGCGAGGCGGTAGCGGCCGACGATCGAGGGCGAGCCGGGTTCGTGCCAGTCGCCGCGGATCGTGAAGCCGTCCTCGTCGGCGTCCATGTCGGCATAGGCGCAGTTGGAGACACCCAGATGCTCGCCGACCATGCGCGTCGTCACCCGCAGGATTTCGTCGGCGGTGCTGTAGGCGCTGAGCGCCAGTCCGAGATGGTCGAGAAACTGGAAAAGTCCCGCGCTGCTGGCCAGTCGCCTCTCGGCCAGGATACGCTGGGTGATGTCGAACACCATAGCCAGGATGCCGACCGGGCGGCCGGCGGCGTCGCGAACAGGCGTGTACTCAAGGTCCATCCAGACCTGCTCGGCGCGCCCGAGCCGCCAGAGCGCGAGGGGCTGGGCGGCGTAGTGCAGCGCCTCGCCCGCAAGGCCCTTTTCCAGGACGTTGCGGTTGAACGCCTCGGCTTCGGGCCAGATTTCCAGGAGCCTGCCCCCGAGAGAAGCCGGGTGTCTTGGACCGCAGACCTCGGCATAGCCGTCATTGTAGATCAGGCGCCCTTCTGGCCCCCAAAGCAGCACCATCGGCACGCGCGACGACAATATCGTCTGGACGGTTGCGAAAAGCTCCGCCGGCCAGCCGGCGATCGGCCCCAGGTCGGTCACGCTCCAGTCGTGGGCGCGGATCAGATCGCCGACCGCGCCGCCGCCCTGCAACTGGCGAGAACCCGCAGGCCGCGGAGCTCCAGTATCGGGTTCCAAAACGTCCACAGCCCACTCTCGTTGATCGTTAGCGATAGCCGAACTCGTCTGGCTCGAAAAGCCGATCGGGAAAGCCAGTTCGATCGCGTGCCACGCCCTTGTGTCAGCGCTCAACCGCAAAGAGGCGCCCGGATCGCGGACGGCAAACAAAAGAGCTCGCAGCGCACTAACTCAAGCCTGGGCAGCGCCACAAGCTGCCGTTGGCGCCTCTCCGGAAACAGGACGTTCAGCACCCAGGTCCAAAAAGCCGTCTCCGCCCCATAGCGGACGTCACACAAGCACCATCGAGCGTGGTGACGGATCAGCGAGCGCGCGCTCCTGTGAGGAGGACAATCAGCACATGGTCGACCAGCCGGGCGAGACGCTCAGGTGGAACCGAGACACCAGCTGGTCCGCTATCGTGTGCCAGCAGCGCGACCACGACCTCGCTCATACCGTCTAGGTCGAGATCAGATAGCGGCGCGTGTCCCTCATCGACCGCCCGTCGGGCGAGCGCGACCAGCTCATTTCTGATGAAGTTAAAGAAGCGGGCCGACAGAGACCGATAGAGGTCGGGATCCAGCCGAGCCATTTCCATGGTGGCGGTGACAACCTCTGATCGGCCATCGCAGTTTCCGGCCTGCTCCAGGAGCGCGAGGAGGTCATCGCGCAGCGACGTACCGGGATACCGAGGCGAGACAGCTGGGCTCAACGTATCAACCGCGTCGGCGACGAGGTCGGCCTTTGTGGTCCATCGCCGATAAAGGGTCGCCTTTGACGCACCTGCGCGCGTCGCCACGTCGGTCATCGTAACCCCGTGGTAGCCGCGCTCGGCGAGCAACTCGAGGGTAGCGTTGATCAGTCGGTCGTCGCGGCTTCTATCCTGAGTTCGCCCGCGAGTCGCTGGGGGACGTCGGCGCTGATGATGATCCACGGGTTGGTCCATAGGGACCATGTAGGGCATTACGAAACTTTATCAAACCGGAACTCTTGCGTTTCGTATTGGTGGACGCCAGATGTGGCTCCCTAAGGCGCCAAGAGCGCCCCAGCAGAGAGAGTTTCCCATGACGAACGCGCAGGCTGACCAGCGCCCAATCCTTGTTACTGGCGCCACGGGCAAGCAGGGCGGCGCAGTCGTCCGCGCGCTTTTGCGGGATGGACGCTCCGTTCGCGCGATGACACGGGACACTACCTCGGCGGCAGCTCAGTCGTTGGCGGCGCAGGGTGTGGAGGTGGTCAGGGGCGACTTCAATGATCCCGTCAGTCTCGACGCCGCCCTGGCGGGCGTGGGCGGTCTGTTCTCGATGCAGATGGGATCGCATCCAGGCGATCCGGAGACCGAGGTCGTTACCGGCAGAGCGTTGATCGAGGCCGCCGGCCGGGCAGGTGTCGATACGGTCGTCCACACCTCCGTCGCCCGCGCGGGCGATCAGACCAACTTCATCGGTTGGGACGAGGGGCGATGGGAACCCCTGTACTGGAACAACAAGGCCGCTGTAATCGACATGGTCAAGACGCAGGGCTTCCGCCATTGGACGATCCTAAAGCCAGCCATGATCATGGAAAATCTCGTGCCGCCCATGGTGGAGAACATGTGGCCCAGCATCCGTGAACACGGCCGGTTCGAGACAGCCGTCGCCGCCGACACCGGCATCGACTGGATCGCGGCAACAGACATCGGCGCCTTCGCGGCGGCGGCCTTCGCCGATCCGGCGCGGTTCCACGGACACGAGATCGACCTTGCCGCAGGAAACGCCACCTTGCCTGAGGTCGCAGCCAAGATGTCGGACGTCACCGGCAAGACGGTTACGGCGGTTACCCTGTCCAAAGACGAGGCGCTCGCGAAACCCCACGGTGAACTCGGCTACAGACACGAGATCTGGAACAACGTCGAAGGCTACAAGGTCGACCTCGATGCCGTCCGCAATTGGGGCGTGCCACTGACCTCACTCGATCAGTTCATACAGGCGCACCGCGACAGGTTCGTCGTCGGCTGAGCAACTTTTGGGGTGGGAAGTCTGTCTGCTTTCCACCCTCCCCGCCAATCGGGAAGTCCGCTTACCGGCAAGGCTGCGCCATGAGCTGACATTGGCCCACCTCCAGGAATGCGACGTTCAGCACCCGGCGGGAGAAAACCGGCGCCGCCCCATGGAGGACGTCGAAAGCGTCAGGTTCCTACGAGGGTCTTCACTGAGGGCGGGAAGACGCGTCTGCTTCTTTGAAGCCTGCTAAGGTCGCAGCCGAAGCTGCGCATCAATAGTCCCTGGGCGCCAATCCGCGTCGCCATCAAGGAGCTAGCCAGCGCGGGCCTTCAGCGCCTTGGCCACGATCGGCGCCAAGGCCTCGCCGATCCGTCTGGCTCCGCCCGCATTGGGATGGACGCCGTCCCGCTGCATGAGGGCGGCGTTCGTGTTCACCCCGGCAAGGATGTTGGCGTAGAGCGGCACGCCGAACGCGCGCGCCAGGCTGGCGTAGATCGCGTTGAACTCGCGGGCGTAGGCCGCCCCGATGGCCGGCGACGCGCCCACGCCGACCAGGACCGCGTCGATCCTGCGCGCCTTTAGCTTCTGGAGGATGCCGCGCAGGTTGGCCTTGGTCTGGGCGGGCTCCACGCCTTGCAGCAGGTCGTTGCCGCCCAGGGCGACCACGCAGATCCTGGTGTCGGCCGCGACGCTGAAGCCGACCCGCGCCAGCCCGCCGCCGCTGGTGTCGCCCGAGACGCCAGCCGCCCGGACCATCGCCGGTACGCCCAGCCGGCCTAGGGCGGCCTGCAGCTGCGCGGGCATGGCGTCACGCGCCGGCAGGCCCAGCCCCGCGGTGATCGAGTCGCCCAGGACGGTGACGACAGGCGGCTTGGGCGCGGCGGCGATCTGGGTCAGCAGGCCCAGGCCGAGCAAAAAACGACGACGGCTTGGAAAACGCTGTGCGGTCGGGTCCATGCCTTCCTATGTAGGCTGACCGCCGGCCGAACAAGGGCCGGCCTCGCAGGAAACACCATGTCCGACGACGCCTCGCCCCCGGCTCCCCCCCTGGCCCTGAGCGCCGTCGCCCTGACCCTGCCTTCGGCCGCTGGACCGGTGAACATCCTGCGGGGCGTCGACCTGACGGTGAACGCCGGCGAGCGCGTGGCCGTGGTCGGCCCGTCGGGCTCGGGCAAGTCGTCGCTGATCGCGGTCGCGGCCGGCCTGGAAGACCCCACCGCCGGCGCGGCTCGCCTGTTCGGCCAGGACCTGGCGACGCTGAACGAGGACGGCCGGGCCCGGCTGCGGCGCGGCCGGGCCGCGTTGGTATTCCAGTCCTTCCACCTGTTGCCCAACATGACCGCCGAGGAGAACGTCGCCACGCCGCTGGAGATCGCCGGGGCCGAAGACGCCCTGGCGACCGCCCGGGACTGGCTGGGCCGCGTGGGCCTGTCGGCTCGCCTGACCCACTATCCCCACCAGCTGTCGGGCGGCGAGCAGCAGCGCGTCGCTCTGGCGCGCGCCCTGGCCGCGCGTCCCGCCCTGCTGTTCGCCGACGAGCCGACGGGCAACCTGGACAGCGTCAGCGCCACGTCCGTCGCGGACCTGATGTTCAACCTCGTCGCCGAGGTCGGGGCGGCCCTGGTCATGGTCACGCACGACCAGGCCCTGGCCACCCGCGCCGACCGCATCGTGCGGATGGCCGACGGGCGCATCGCTTCGTGAGGCCGCCCCTCGCCTTCGGCCTGGCCGCCCGCGAGCTGCGTTCTGGCGTGCGCGGCTTTCGCATCTTTCTGGCCTGCCTGGCGCTGGGAGTGGCCGCCATCGCCGCCGCCGGCTCCACCGCCGAGGCCTTCCGCCAGGGCCTGGCCAGCCAGGCGCGCGAGATTCTCGGCGGCGACCTGTCGTTCTCGGCCGAGAACCGCGACTTCACCGACCAGGAACGCGCGGCCTTCGACAAGCTGGGAGTCACGACCTACGCCGCCTTGGCACGCGCCATGGCCCAGACGCCGAGCGGCGAGCGCCGCCTGGTCAGCCTGCGCGGCGTGGACGCGCGCTTCCCCTTGGCGGGCGCAGTGACCCTGGAGGGCGCGCCCAACCTTGCGACCGCCCTGGCCGACCGGGACGGCCTGCCCGGGGCGGCGGTGGAGCCGGCGCTGCTGGACCGCCTGCACCTGAAGATCGGCGACCGGTTCGAGGCCGGCCCCATCACCCTGGTCGTACGGGCCAAGCTGATCAGCGAACCCGACGGGCTGTCGCGCGGTTTCTCGATGGCGCCGCGCCTGCTGGTCCGCCGCGACGTCCTGGAACGGTCCGGCCTGCTGGCGCCGGGCGGCCTGTCCGGACGGGCCGTGCGCATCGCCCTGGCGCCGAACCAGGACCCGCGCGCCGTCGGCAAGGCCGTGCAGGCGGCGCTGCCGGACTCGCACCTGCGGGTCCGTGACCGTCTCGACAGCGCGCCCGGCGCGCGACGGCTGATCGACCAACTGGAATACTTCCTCGGCTTCATCGGCCTGGCGTCGCTGGTGGCCGGCGGCCTGGGCGTGGCCGGCGCGGTTTCGGCCTATCTGTCGACCCGGGAGCCGGCCATCGCCGTGCTCAAGGCCCTGGGCGCGGAGAGCGGCCTGATCCGCGACCTTCACCTGATCCAGATCGCGGCGCTGGCCCTGCTGGGCGTGACGATCGGCCTGGTTGTCGGGGCGCTGGCGCCGCTGGTCCTGGGCCAGTTGGCCGGCGCCAGCCTGCCGATCCCGGCGCTGTTCAAAGTCTATCCGTGGCCCCTGGCCAAGGCTGGGCTGTTCGGCATGCTGGCGGCGGCCGCCTTTTCGCTGCTGCCGCTGGCGAGAGCCCGGGCCACCCCGCCCTCGGCCCTGTTTCGACGTGCGCCCAAGGCCCGCCTGCCGCTCGGGTTCGAGACGCTCGGCGCGGCCCTCTCGGGCGCCGGCCTGGCGGCCTTGGCCGTGGCCACCGCGCCGACCCCGCTGGCGGCGGCGATCATGATCGCGGGCGTTATGGTCGCCTTCGGCCTGCTGGCCGTGCTCGGCCGCTCGGCCGCCTGGCTGGCGGGAAGGGTTCGCGGCCTGACGCGCGGTCTCGCCAAACTGGGCCTCGCCAACCTGGCCGGACCGCGCTCGGCGGCGCGGACCGCCAGTCCCGCCATCGGCCTGGGCGTGGCCCTCCTGGCCTGCGTGGTGCTGATCCAGTCGGCGCTGCTGGCCCAGGTCAGCGACGTGGCCCCGCGGACCGCCCCGGCCATGATTTTCACCGAGATCCCCGGCGACCGCGTCGCCGCCTTCGACGCCGCCGTGGCCGGGGTGACGGGCCCGCTGCACGCGGACGCCTATCTGCGCATGCCTTTCGCCACGGGCCGGATCATCGCTCTCAAGGGCAAGCCGATCGACACCAAGACCATCAAGGCGTCCGAGCGCTGGGCCTTCGACAACGACCTCAGCCTCTCGTTGCTGGCCAGGGAGCCGAACAACGCCGGCGTGGTCGCCGGCCGCTGGTGGTCCGCGAACGACGCCGGTCCGCCGAAGGTGGCGCTAAGCGCCGAGATCGCCCAGGCGGCCGACCTCAAGGTCGGCGACACGATCACCGTGCTGGTTCTGGGCCGCGAGATCGAGGCGCGGATCGCGGTGCTGCGCAAGGTTGACTTCGGCGGCTTCGGGCCCAACTTCAACCTGATCTTCACCCCCGCGACTCTGGAGGGCGCGGAGCTGCGCAGCGTCGCGATCGCCCGCCTGAGCCGCGGCCAGGAAGCGGCCCTGACCCGCAGCCTCGGGGAGGCCTTTCCGGGCGTCAACGTGATCAGCGTCCGCGAGCAGCTGGACGCAGCGGCAGCCCTGTTCGACCGCCTAGCCTTGGCCGTTCGCGGCGCGGCGGGCGTCGCCGGCCTGGCCGGCCTCCTGGTGCTGGTCGGCGCCATCGCCGCCGGAGCGCGCGCGCGCGCGCGCGAGGCCGCGACCCTGAAGGTTCTGGGCGCCACGCGCGGCCAGATCCTGCTCGCCTATGTCATCGAGTATGGCGCGGTCGGGCTGATCGCCGGCGCGGCGGGCGTGCTGCTCGGCTTCGCCGCCGCCTGGCCGGTGGTCGTCAAGGTGTTCGAGGCCAGCTGGAGCGTCGACTGGAGCGGCGTCCTGGCCCTGCTTGCCGGCGCGACCGGCCTGGCAACCCTGGGCGGACTGATCGCCGCCGGCCTGGCGTTGTCCCAACGCCCGGCGCCCGTGTTGAGGGGCGAGTAAATCTTAAATTCGTGCCGGCCGCCAAGACAGTCTAGCGACGTTTTCCGCCGATCGGGAGGTTTGATCCCAGACCGGGTCGCGCCAGGAACACGCACACCACCACATTCGCGAAGCGCTCGTCGCGGCCCTCAACGAGCGCCGCCCCGTCGATCCCGCCGCCTTGCGATGGGACCGACATTGCCTCCTCGGTTGCTGGATTCACGGCGAGGGCGCCCGGCGTTGGGCGGGTAACCATGCCCTCCTAGGCTTGCTGGAAAGCCATGCGCCTTCCACCAGCAGGCGGGTCTGGTCGCCGATCAAATCAATCGTGAGCAATGGACCGAGGCAGAGATCGCTCAGCCAGGGGTCGCCCTTCGCCCTGGCGGTTGCAGACTTAGCCGCCGCCTTGCGGCGAATGCGGGCGACGGCTGGATCGGTTGCGGCCTAGCTAAGCGCGCAGCGCCGAGGCTGCTTCCGTCTCCGCCGCGTGCGGTGGAAACAGGAAGCGGCCGGCGCGCGCGCCATCGCGCAGCCTGATGTCCAAGACCACAGGCTCGCCGGCGTCCGCCAGGCGATGGGCCAAGTCACGCGCGGCCTGCTCGGCGCGGGCGCCGGTGGCAAACTGGAGAGGACCGCCGCTAAAGTCGCCGCGAACGATCCAGCCGTCGCTCGACGGCTCGACAAAGATGAAACAAGGCATGGTCATAACGCAAAGCAGTGAGCGGGGCGAAGTGGCGGCCGGCCCTCCGCTGGCCGGCCGCCCGCCCCAACTCAAGAGAACATGTCGCGGTCCAGGCGGCGCAGCGCGGACAGCACCTCGCTGAGCGGCACAGGCCCGGGCGTTCCCAAGAGCCATCTCTGACTGGGCCGATGCTCGACCGCGCAGGCGTCGGAAGCCCAGGCCGCCAGGATTTCGCGCTTTTCGGCGAGATCGAGATCCTGATCCTTCAGCACCTCCAAGGGGTGGAGGAAGCCGACCGCCGGACGAACGGGCCATGGACCCGCCCGGTGGGACGCATTGGTGTGCGTGCGCATGGCCAGCTCCTTATGCGGCCTTTTGGGTCTTGGCCGATTTGAGCTCCAATGCCTGCTGGCGTGCACCGACCCCGATCGGAACCTGCTTGGGCTTCAAGGCCTCGGGCACATCACGGACCAGATCGATCGACAAGACGCCATGGGCATGGACGGCGTCCTTGACGATGACATAGTCGGCCAGCTCGAATCGGCGCTCGAAAGCGCGGTGGGCCAGGCCCTGGTGGAGGAAGGTTCGCGCGCTCTGGTCTTCGTTCGCCGCCCTTCGCCCCTTAATCACCAGAAGGTTGGGCTCGGCCACGACCTCGAGATCCGCCGGCGCGAAACCGGCGACCGCCAACGAGATGCGGTAGGCGGCCTCGCCGGTCTTCTCAATGTCGAACGGAGGATAGCTGGCGCTCGCTTCGGTGCGGAGCGCCGTCTCGACGAGATCGACCATGCGATCCACCCCGATCATGGAGCTGTAGAGAGGGCTGAAATCAAAAACGGTGCTCATTTCCATCTCCTCGCAAGCAAGTTGGACATGAGGGGCGCCGAGCCAAGCGCTATGCGCCCCAGGGCCAGGCCCTGTCGGCGCCTGGCAAGCAGGCGATGAATTAGGACGCGGCGGAAAAGCGTCAAGACGCCCGCATCAGAAATTTTTCGATCCCGGAACTAAAGCGTTGCCCGCCCTGAAGCTGAGGCTGAACCTGGCCGCACTGCATCACCGGTTGGAGGTTAGGTCGACGCTCATCCTGAGCGGTCCCGGCGCCCCCCCCCCCCCGTTTGGAGACTTGCGGCTTGTCGCCTCAGTGCACAAACGCGAAAGCTGAGAGAGGCCGCGTGCTCAGCACGGCTTCCCATCTCGCAATGGTCGCCCGCGCCAAGAGCCTAGTGGCGGCCTTCGGCGAATTCCTCGACCATCTTGGCGCAGAAGGCCGGTAGGTCGTCAGGCTTGCGGGAGGTGACGAGCCCGTCGTCAACCACCACGTCTTGGTCGATCCAATTGGCGCCGGCGTTCTTCAAGTCGGCTTCCAGCGACGGCCACGAGGTCATCTCCCTTCCCTCGACGGCGCCGGCGTTGATCAGCGTCCAGGGCCCGTGACAGATCGCGGCGATCGGCTTCTTGGTCGTCACGAAGTGCTTGATGAAGTCGATGGCGTTGGGCTCCAGCCGCAGGGCGTCGGGGTTCATCACTCCGCCCGGCAGGACGATGCAGTCGTAGTCCTCGGGCTTGGCGGCCGAGAGTTCGCGATCGACAGGGACTTTGCGGCCCTTGTCGTGGTGCTCCCAGCCCTGGATCTGCCCACCCTTGGGCGAGACGACCTCGACCTGCGCGCCGGCCGCCTTCAGGGCCTCGACCGGCCTTTCCAGTTCCGACTGCTCGAAGCCGTCGGTGGCGAGCACGGCGACCTTGCGGCCGGCCAGGGTATGATCGGGCATGGGAAAATTCCTCGGTAAGCGGCAGGGATCAAGTGTTGGCGGAAACCCGGTCTGGCGAGCGGCGGTTCCAATCGGCGCCGACAGCGGAAATGCCAGAAACCGTTTCCGTGATTTCGGCGCGGCTCGAGGCGCTAGACGTCCCTAGGGATGGGCGTGATGCTCGGCGTTGCGCTTGCGCGTCGCGGCCGTTTTCTTGGCCGAGGCCGAGCGGTCGGCGGCGCTACGATGGGCCGAGGCTTCGCCACCCGCCTTGCCGCCCTTATGCGCCGCCGGATGACCCGTGGATTTGCCGCGTCCGGAGCCGCCCTCCTTCTTGCCGCCGCCGTCGTCCTTGTTGACCGTGGCCCAGGCCCGTCGCTCGGCTTCCTTCTCCGAAACGCCCTTGGCCTCATAGCCCTCGGCGATGTGGTCGGCCTTGCGTTCCTGCTTGCCAGTGTACTTGGTTTTGTCACCTTGAGGCATCTGACGTCTCCGTTGATATGGGTGGTGCAACGCCCACAAAATTCCCGCTGCCCCAACCCCGTTCCCACAGCAAAGTCAGTCGTTTAGCTCAAGTTCGGATGTCGCATTTCCGACAGAGGAACAGGTGGCGGACATGCATCGTTTGCCTCTCGCCACGTCCATCGGCGAGGCCAACATCAAGATGGGAAGCAGACGACCATGAGCGAGAACCGCGACAATCAAGGCCTGCAGCAACAGCCGAACGACGCCCAGCGGCAGCAGGCCGGGCAGCAGAACCAGCAGGGCGAGACGCGCCAGCCCCAGCAGCAAGACCAGAACCCCCAGCAGGCCCAGCCGGGTCAGCAAAACCAGCAGGCCGATCGTGAGCGTCGCCCCAATGAAGGCGTCGAGGGGACGGATCAGGACGGCCTGACCGACGGCGGTGTGACGGGCGGTAACGGCGACATTCGTCCGGGCCGCACCGGCGACGGCGGCGTTGAACGCTGAGTCTACTGAGGGCCGCTCTCGAGCGGCCCTCCTTCCGCACACGGTCCTGGTTGTACGCCCGTACGTGGTGAGCCTTGCCCATCGACGCGGCGAAATCGGAGGCGACGATGACCTGCATTTTCGAGGTCTCCCCGTTTGAAGGGGGCTGGTCGGTCAAGCTCTGCGACACCTGTGAAGTTCTGTTTTTCGAAACGGGCGGACAGGCCGAGCGGGAAGCCAGGCGGCTGGCGGCGAAGCACCCCGGTGGTGCGCGCGTGCGCATCTTGGATCTAAGGCGTCAATTGGCGGGTGAGTGGATGCCGAAAGGCGACGCGATCTTGCCAGTCGGGTCGCACGCCCAGGCCTAACACCACGCCTTTGCTGAGGCACAGGCTCTGGAACGGAGACAAATCATGTCAGATCAGAACGCCGAAGGCCGAAAGGCCAACGAGGCGGAGCCCCCGGGCGAATTCACGGCGCTGGGCGGGAGGAAAGCGGTCCAGCGAACGGGCAAGCGGTCACAGGCCAAGGCTGGGCCGGATGGCGGCGCCTCCGCGGACGTAGGCGACACCTTCAAGTCCGGTCCTAACCAAGGGTGAGCGGATGAAGAGCCATGGGCAAACACAGAAGGGAATTGTTCATGCCCAAGGTCGCTGACGACCATCAATGGTCGGCCAAGGTCACCGAGACAAGTGACGCGCTCGACCTGAAGGCCCACCACTTCGAACAGGACGATCCGGCCGAAATCGCCGCCTCCCTCAAGCTTTCGGCCGAGCATAACCACCGGCGCAAGGGCACGCCGTTCCAGTCGGCGATGTCGATGCTCACCTTCTACATCAACCGCGCGGGCGACAACCTGTCGGTCGAGCGCAAACAGGTGCTCAACGCCGCCAAGGGTGAACTGCGCCAGCAGTTTGGCCGCAAGCCGGCTTAGCGATAGGTTCGGCGCCGCTGCGCCAGCTCTAGCAGCGGACTTGAACGCTACTTCGGACACGTAGCGTTGGCCGGTTGGTGCACGCATCTCGCGCCCATTCAGTTTCGCCAACCCTAGACGGGGATCGAGGGCGTAAGCTTCACAATTTTCAAGACATGCGACAACCGGCGCCATGAGTGAAATTCGCATTTCAGTATAGCGGTCTTGAAAATAACAATTCTTCCGGGAGGCCGATGATGCGTGTTCTGGTGGCTGACGACGACGCGTTCATCCGAGAACTCGTCGGCATTCTTGTTCAAGGCAGCGGCCTGGATGCCGTCGAAGCCGCCGACGGCTTGGAGGCGATCGCGCAATTTGAGAAGCAGCCGTTCCGCATCGCGCTCGTCGATATGATCATGCCCAATTGCGACGGTATCGAAACCATCATGGCGATAAGACGCCGCTGGCCAAATACGCGGATTATCGCCATGAGCGCCGGATCACGCTTCCTACGCCGAAAGGACGCTCTGGATTGGGCTGTGGGTCTTGGCGCGGATATGGCGATCGAAAAGCCCTTTGATCCGGTATCCTTCAGTTGCGTGATGGATGAGCAGCTTTCGCTCGCGCCGCCACGGCTGGTGGCCTGAGGCTGGGCCGAAAACTGGCCTTGCTACTCATCAACGGCGCGGGGCGCCTTCCCCGTCGTGGTGACCTCCTGGATCATCGCGAGCAAGACAGACGGCGAATAGGGCTTGGCCAGGAACCGGGCGCTGGACGGCAAGTCGGCGGTGGCCACCGCCGCCGCGCCGGTGGTGACGATGATCGGCAGTTGCGGAGATCGCAGGGCCGCCAAGCGAGCCAGACCAAGGCCGTTGATCTCGCCAGGCATATCGACATCGGTGAACATCACCGCGATGTCAGGGCGGGCTTCCAGAAGGATAAGCGCCTCTTGGGCGTCGACGGCCTCGATCGCGTGATGGCCGCCCTCCATCAAGATGTCGCAAGCCAGCATGCGAACAAGCACCTCGTCCTCGACGACGAGTATGATCAGCGGCGCGGCCTCTTCGCCCGCCACCACTGCGGTTTCATCGCCCGACATTCCATTTGCCCCGAACCGGCGATCCGCCGTCCAAAGGCTGGCGGATTTGTCGGCTTCTCGAGTAACCCGCCCGGTCCCGGTTTTGTTGCTTGGCGACAGACGATCGTCGGCGGTTGGCGCCCGCCGGCGACATAACCAATTTTAAGCCTCCGCCGCGCCGAACTCCGAGGCGTTGCGGCGCGGCTTGTCCTGACCGCGCCGCTCCAGCGCTTGGCGCACCCGATCGATCAGTTCGGTTCGCCGATAGGGTTTGCCGATCACATCCATCGCCGGGCGAGAGGGGCCGTCGATGACCAACTCCTCATTGTAGCCGGTGGTCAGGAGCACGGGCAATTCCGGTCGCCGCCGCTGTATCTCCGCCGCTAGGCTGATGCCGTTCATGCCACCGGGCATGACGAGGTCGCTGAACAGTAGATCGAACGCCTGCGGCGAGGCCTCGAACACCGCAAGGCCTTCATCTCCGGACGTCGCGATGGTCACCTGATAGCCGACGCCCGTGAGGATTTCGCGGGCCAGCTCGAGGACCTCCAGATTGTCCTCCACCACAAGGATGTGCTCGCTGACGGGCGTCGCGGCGGTCGACGTTGTCAGGGCTGGGCCCGAAACCGCCGGCGGGATCTTGGCCACATCGCGCGCGACCGGGAACAACATGCGGATGGTGGCGCCCTGCCCCGGCGCGCTGTCGATCTCCAAGCGGCCGCGCGACTGTTGAACAAAGCCGTGGGCCATGGCCAGGCCCAGCCCCGTACCCTTGCCCACGCCCTTGGTGGTGAAGAACGGTTCGGTGGCCCGCTCGACGACATAGGCGGCCATGCCCTCCCCCTCGTCGCGGACCTCGACGGCGACATAGTCGCCGCTGGGCAGGTTGCGCGCCTCCGCGTCGCCGTTGAGATGCAGCGCCGAGGTGGTGATCGTCACCAGCCCGCCCTTGGGCATGGCGTCGCGGGCGTTGATGACGATGTTGAGCAACGCCATCTCGAAATTGTCGGCGTCCAGCATCACCGCCGGAAGCCTGCGACGCAGGCTCAGCTGAAGCTCGACCTGCGAGCCGAGCGTGCTCTCGATGATCTCGCCAAACTCGGTGATCAGGGCCGAGATGTCGACGGCCTGCGGCTCCAGCCGGGTCTTGCGAGCGAAGGCCAAGAGTTGACGAGTGAGCTTGGCGCCGCGCTCGGCCGCCGAACGCGCGGCCTCGACATAGCGGACGCTGCGCTCGTCCAGGGGACGCGAGGCCAGCAGTTCCAGATTGCCGTTGACCACCTGCAACAGGTTGTTGAAGTCGTGGGCCAGGCCGGCGGTCAGCTGGCCGATGGCTTCCATCTTCTGGGACTGGCGCTGGGCCTGCTCGCTGTTGCGACGCCGGCTGACATCGAGCTGGCTGGCGAAGAAGTAGAGCAGCTTGCCGGACGTGTCATAGACCGGGCCGATGAACACCGCGTTCCAGAATGGCGTCCCGTCGCGCTTGTAGTTGATGATCTCCAACGAGACCGCCTCGGCCTTGGCGATGCTCTGACGCATCTCGGCCACGGCCTCGCGATCCGTCATCGCCCCTTGCAGGAAGCGGCAGTTGCGGCCGACCACCTCGGCTTCCTCATACCCCGTCAGATCCAGAAAGGCCTTGTTGGCGAAGACGATCGGGTTGTCCGGCACATTGGGGTCGGTGAGGATCATCGGCATGCGGGTCATCTCGACCGCCGCGAAGAACACGTTGCCGCGGCTTTCGAGCCCAGGCTCGGTGATCGTGCTCTCGCGCCAGTGACGAAGGCCGCGCGATCCCAAGGGCTCGGGCGCGCCGCTGTCCAGCGTGCCGGCGGCCGGAACTCCGCTGCTTTGCCCCCCGCCCTCGACGTCGCGCCGGGGGTTGCGATCGTGGTCTTCTGAACTCAACGGGCCGTCTCCGACAAGCTTGGCTGCGCCTTCCCGATGCGCAACGCCTGGGCCCTTATCAGGTTCGCCCAATCTGTCGAGCCGGCGCCCGACCGTGCCCCCTAAAGCTGGGGGCGGGTCGCGCCATTTGCTGCCGTCGGCGCACCGCTAGGAACCGGACGTTCAGCGACTAGGGTAAGGAGACGGCCTCCGCCCCTCGCCTTCCCCCTTGAGACAACTTGTCGGCGGAGACTTGGGTGTTAGCCTTCCCGAGATCGAAAGGGAGCCGGCGTGGATTGGATCGCCACAGCAGGGGAACTTCGCGCGGCGACGATCGCGGCCGTCGACATGTTGAGCTCCGTGCTCGAAGGGCGACGCCTCTATGCGGTCTGTCTCCAGACAGCGGATGACGGCATGAGCGTGGGTTTCTGCGCCAATACCGAGGAAAGCTACGCCGAGAAGCATGCCTCCGAGGCCGCGATCGAGGACATGAGCTCTGACTACGCGACCTATCTGCGCTGGGCGCCCGCCGAGTGGGGGTACGAAGGTTTCGGCGACGACCTTTTCGCGGATATCAATCGCGACCTCACTGCGGCAAGCGCCACTTCGAACGATGACTTTGCCCTCTATTTCGACCATCTCATCCACGCGATGATCGATGCGTTGGCCCATCTGCAGGCGGAACGGGCGCAGGCGCTCGAAGGTATGACGTTGTTTGTGACGATCTCCGACAGCGAGGCCGCGCGAGCGGTCGAGCGGAATTCAGTCCAGCGGCTGAATCGGTCGACGCTCGCTGCCGAATTCGGCCAGCGGTTGGGCCGAAGCGGCAGCGCTGCGCCAGAAGCCGCCGTCCCGTGGTCGACTGAAACTGGAGGCTGATGGGCCTATTGATCACCAATTCCGAAGCGCTGGCGGCAACATCGACGCAGAGCAATATCGGTGCTTCGCCCGCACCGCCGCGCCTGAGCGTGAAGGTGAGGTTGTCCTGGATGTCGATGGTCGCCTTCTCGATCGAACGAGGTCCAGGGCCTTGGCCTGCGTCGATGCACGATTGCTCGAAGTCGTATGAAGAGCCGCGCTTGGCCAGAACCTTGATCCGGCAGGCATGCGTGTGGGCGCCGCAGGCCTTCCCCGTCGTAGCGACGCAGGGAGGCGTTTGGCGGATCGCCGCAGGAAATGTCGGCCGCGACGAAGATGCCGTGCTTGAGCGGCAGAGCGCCGCCCAAGTCCCGTGCCGGCTTGATCAGCACGTCGCGCTCGGAAGCGCCCTCAGCGGTTACCGAGGCTGTCGGTAGATCAGCACGGGAAGCGCTCGCACTGGGCGCGGCGGAACGTTCGCCACAGGCGGCCAGCGCCAGGACCTAAAACAGACCGACAACGACGGCGCGAGACAGCATGGGCATTCCTTAGTCATGGACGCTAGCGGGCGCACGCTGCTCTAGGCGCCAAGTGACGTGTGGCGAGGTCATCCAGGGTTTAATCTGCGCCGTTGCCCGGGTCGTCCGCTGTCGGATCATGGGTCGCGTTGGTTTTCTTGTTGGGGTCGAGCTCGGGCGGCAGCGGCGCCTCCTGGCCAGCTGGTCTTTCCCCAGCGGGCGGATTTTTTGGCGTAGGCGTTGCCTTGTTGCTGTCCGTCATGGCGGTCTCCTCTCCCGCCCCCAATCCCCGACAATCGGAAAGGCTCCCGCGATCGAGTACGACCGGAGTGCGCGCCGGCCTCGCCACCTGGTCGTCAGGGGCTGTCAGATGGCCTTTGGCAATATGCGGGCTCGCCGCTGCCTGGCGCTTTGCAGGCAACGCGCGACGCTCGGGTCACGTTATCCGAGCCCCTGTCACAAGGAGTTAGCCCATGAAGACCGCCATCCTTGGCCTGTCCCTGGCCGCCATCGCCACCGGCGCACTGGCGCAGACAACCATCGCCCGCAACGAGGCCCAGCCCGCCAAGGGCGCTTTCACGGTCGGCCACATCGAGGACGCTGACGTGATCGACTCGGCCAATCGCAAGGCCGGCGAGGTCGAGCACGTTTTGCTCGACGCCGCTGGGAAGCCGACAGCGATCGTCATCGAGATCGACCGAATGGGACCCGACAAGAAGGTCGTCGTCGCGCTGGCGGACGTGTCCGTCGCTCCAGAGCCGGGCGATCCGGAGGATCACATTATTCGAACCAAGCTGACCAAGGCGCAGCTGGCCGCGCTTCCAGACTGGAAAGGCTAGGCCCCGGACTGGCGCGCTTGGCAAACGAGCGTGCCAGTTCCTTTCGGCGGAGCGCCCGAGCGTCGCCTTGGCGCCAATAGCGGTCCTTGGCTTCACGGCCGAAACCCGACACTGGGCGCCCTCTACGCCTCAGATCGGCAAAGCCTTTCGGAGACTGGCCGTCAGCCCTTCGTCGGGTCCCAGAAGCGGTTTCGGCGGCAAAGCTTCGGTCAAGCCCAACATGTTCGCCGCCGCATACATCAGCCTAAGACTGCCGTGCGCGCGAAACATATCCCACAGGCCGGCGAACACGGCGTCGCATCGGTCCGCTGCTTCGCGATCGCCTTTGACCGCCGCGACCGCGAGTGCAGCGGCCTGTTCTGGAAACAGCCCGCCAGCCACGCTGTACCAGCAGTCAGCGCCCGCTAGCAGCGCCACCTTGCAGCCCCAGTCGCCGCTATAGCCGATGGACAGGCTCGGCGCCGCCTGCCGGAAGGCCGCCAGATCGGAGACGATGTCGCCGGAGGCCGGCAGCGGCAGCTTGATCGCGGCCACGGTCGGGATCGCCGCCAGACGAGCGACCAGTTCAGGCCTGAAGGTGAAGTTGGTCGTGCCCGGATTGCTGTAGATGCATAGCGGCAGGTCCGTGGCCGAGGCCACGGCGAGGAAATGCTGAAAGACCTCCCCCTCCGTCAGCGGCGTATAGCTGACCGGCGCCAGGAGCAGGCCGGACGCGCCCTCCCCGGCCGCATCGCGCGCCAAGGCCTGAGCCTCGTCCGTCCTCATGGCGCCGACGCCGACGATGATCGGGATTGAGGCGACGGCTTCAACGGCGGCCGCCACGGCGCGTCGGCGCTGGTCGCGGCTGAGAAACATGTAGGTTCCGGTGCTGCCGAGCAGGCCGATGGAATCGGCGCCGCCCGCCTCGATACGCCGAACCAGCCGCCGCAGGTCAGGCGAAATGACTTCGCCTTCGGACGTCATCGGGGTGATAGGAAAGGCCGAAAGGCCCGAAAACAGCGCCATGCTTCTGCTCCAGAATACCGCCTCAGTGAGGACCGACGCGACGGTCAGCTCAAATCAGGCTTGGCTTCAGTTTGTGTCGAGCCACCCGATCAATCGGGGCGCTGAAGCAGAAGACTGCTCGCGCGCAGCGATGGACTAAGACGCTTCAGCCCGGCGATCAGTTCGTCACCCGCCTGCAACAAGGCCGGTATCGGCATGGGGTCCAGGCGTTCGAGGATAAACCACATGGCGGTGCTGTCGTCAGTGATCCGCGTCCGTACGCCCTGTCGCCAGTTCCATCGTCGGCAGGTCGCGCCGTGGTCATCGCGCCAGATGACCTCGCCGGGATCAATCATCTCGGTTGTCGGTTCGCCGTTCTGGGTCGTGTCGAAAGTCTCGCCGCCCTGTGCGACCACCAATCGGGGCGTCCCGGCGTAAGCATCCGCATCCTCGCCGCCGATCGGAAGGGCGTAGCGAAGGCTGACCGCATTGTAGAGATCGACGACGGCGTTCACCGGCGGAAGGGTCCCGTCCCGCTGAACCCGCTTGCGCAAGGCCTCGACCGAGCAGGGCGTCCGCTGCGGCTTGGCTCCGAAGGCGCGGTAAGCGTCCCGCCAGGCGTCCAGATGCGCCTCAGCCCACTCAGGCTCCTGCGCTTCACACGCTAGACGCAACTGTTCTGCGTCAACCGGATCGCTCGCCCCATTGCGCGCGCCTGTGACAAGGATGCTGAGCGCCGAGAAGTCCGGGCGCAGGGCGTAGATTTCCGGGGCGATGACAGGCGGGTTCATGTGGACCTCGTGGTATAGAATGGCGTCAGGCGAAGACGCCGTGCACCAGGACCATGGCGATGACGGTCATCATCAGGCCGGTGACGACATCCAGCACGCGCCAGGCGATCGGACGGGCGAAGAGCGGCGCCAGAAAGCGCGCGCCAAACCCGATGGACGCGAACCAGACAGCGGCGAAGGTCGAGGCTCCTATGATGAAGAACAGCCGCTGGCTCGGAGGCAGGCTGGACCCGACCGCTCCCATCAGCATGACGGTGTCGATGTAGACGTGCGGGTTCATCAGGGTGAAGGCGGCGGTGGCCGCCAGCGCCGCCCCGAGCGACAGACCTGCGTCGTTCTTAATGATCAAGGCTTCCGAGCGCATTGCCCGTCGAAAGGCCCCGACGGCGTACCAGGTGAGGAAGGCCGCGCCGCCCAGGCTCAACGCTATCGACAGGCCAGGAACCGCCGCCAGCAGCTGGCCCAGACCGTTCACGCCGGCGATGACGAGAACGGAATCCGCCACGGCGCAGAACAGGACGACCGGCAGGACATGCTCGCGTCGCAGCCCCTGCCGCAGCACGAACATGTTCTGGGCGCCGATAGAGACGATCAGGCTGGCCGACAGGGCGAAGCCCTTCGCCAGGGGCAGAAGAATGGAAACGATCATGGGGCGCAGATCGCACGACATGAGACCGTAGCCGAACTAATCCTGCTTAGGCTAGATTAGCACCCCTAATGCTCGACTATCCCGCCCTCGCCGCCTTGGCCGCCGTCATTCGTACCGGATCATTCGATGCGGCAGCCGAAGCCCTGTCTGTAACGCCCTCCGCGGTGTCCCAACGCGTGAAGGGACTCGAGGAGCGCCTGGGTCTTCCCCTGGTCATCCGCGCGACGCCATGCCGACCGACCGAGGCAGGGGCGCGGCTGGCGGCCCACCTCGATCAGGTGGCCCTGCTGGAGCACGACATGATGGCGGGCGATCCCGTCTGGGCAGCGGCGTTCGGCGGGGCGCGCCCGACCTTGAAGATCGCCCTCAACGCGGACAGCCTCGGCACCTGGTTCCCAGGCGCGGCCTCCTGCTTCGCCGCCGCCCAGCCGAACACCCTGTCTCTGGTGCTCGACGACGAGGCCGACACTGCCGAGCGCCTGCGTTCGGGAGAAGTGATCGCCGCAGTGACCACGACAGGAAAGGCCGTCGCAGGCTGTCGCACCCTTCAGCTAGGCTCGCTTCGCTACTTGGCCGCCGCGACGTCAGACTATCGCGACCATCATTTCCCGAACGGCGTGACAGCGGCGCGGCTGGCGGAGGCGCCGGTGCTCCGCTTCAGCCCGCGTGATCGGCTGCAACTCAAGTGGACTGAAGAGGTCGTCGGAAGCCCGATCGAAGGCCCGACCCATTGGGTGCCGTCCACCCAAGGGTTTCTGGATTTCACCCTGGCAGGAGTCGCCTGGTCCCTGACACCGGAACGCCTGGCCGCTCCGTTGATCTCGTCAGGCCGCCTGGTCGATCTTGCCCCCGGCGTCATCGTCGACGTACCGCTTTTCTGGCAGCACCTACGCATCACCACCCGCCTGATCGAAGACCTGACGAGTGCGGTTCGCGCCGGGGCGGCCGACTGGCTACACATCGCCTGACGGCAATGCGCCAGTTGCAGACGTTGGCTCGCCTCCAGGAAGCGGACGTGGATGTCGGTGGCGCAGGCACAACCCTGCACGGCGGAACTGTTGCGCTGGCTCCGGCATCGAACGTCTTACCCGTCGCATATAGGCGGTGGCTTCTTGGTTCGAATGGCCGTTTCGCAGCGGGCCCATCCACACACTGCTTCCGGACGTCGACTTCTCGAGAATCGATCGTGAACGCCGTCAGATCCTCTTTAGAACCCCCGACGGAGAACTTCCGCTCGCGGCGCTTTCGGATGGCTACCAGGCCATGGCGGCTTGGTGCGGCGACCTCCTCTTCCGCATCACCGAGACGTTTAGGGACCACAAGGACCCCCTCAAGGCGCGCGGCGTCCTACTTGTCGACGAGATCGACCTACACCTCCATCCTGTCTGGCAGCGACGGCTCGTCGAGTTCCTGCGCGGGACGCTGCCAAACCTGCAGGTCGTGCTGACTACCCATTCGCCGCTGACCATCCATTCCGCCGACGAGGGCGAACTTTTCGTTATGCGCCGCGACGCGGGGGGCGGGACGACCATGGAAGCCTATGTCGGAGCACCCAACAAGTTGATGCTTCACCAGCTTTTGCAGAGTTCGATCTTCGGGCTGGACACCCTAGATTCCCCGAAGGTACCCGACAGTTCAGCTTGCCCCCCGTGACGCCCTGGGTAAAGCGGCGATGAATTTGCGTGAGTGATAACGGGTGAAGGCCCGCGCCTAACGGTCGAGCCACGCTGCGTCCTGAGCGTGCTGAGCGTCCGACAGCAGACCTTCGCAAGGTCCCCTTAGAGTCAGCTTTCCCCAGTCCCAACTCGTTCATCGAGAACCTCAGCCCGCAGGAGCCGCCCCGAACTCAATCGGCGCGCCAGCGCATCTAAGAACCCCGCGTACCGCTCCTGTCCTTTGGCGTTCTGCGCCTTCTGATCCCCAGCGCTAAGGCTTGGCGTCGCGGTCAGCCAGGCTTTGACGAACAGAGCGATCGCCTCGTTGGAGATCGTCAGATCGCGCCCCTGGCGCTCCAGTTCCCGGCCGATCCGATCGAGGCGTCGAACCACCGCGGCCTCGGCCGCCTCGTTGCCGTCTGGCGAGAGGTAGCTGGCGACAGCTGTCTGGATGATCTCCGACTTTGAACGCTTCATCCGTCGCGACGCTTCGTCGAGTGCCAGGACGAGGTCCCGGGAGAGGAAGACCTTGGTCTGGATCTTCATCGCGCCCTCACAACGGGATGCCATCATCGGGATCGAGACTGGCCTGCCTAGCCGCAAGCCTGAAACGGCGGCTCTGTTCAGCCTGGGCGGACTCGTCGGCGTCGGGATCAGGGTCGAGCCAAGCCTCAGGCTCGGGCGCCTCTCGCACCGGCTCGGCAGGCGCCTCGAACTCCGGTTCGATGCGATGACCGCCTTCGTCTTCAACGGAGCGACGCCCCTCTCCAGCGGCTGCGGACACGCCGACGACTTGGCCCCAAGGCGGGGGTCCATCGCTGGCGATACTTCCAGGCTCCGGCGGAGGCAGGACCCGCTTCGAAAGCCGAGCATCCATGTAGTAGCGGACTTTCCGCGCTCGGATCGGCGGCAGGCCCGCCATCTGGATGATGGCCTCGTGCGCCGGCATCTGCAGAATTTCGCCCGGCGTCATCAACGGCCTGGCCGTCTCCTGACGGCTGACCATCAGATGACCGAGCCACGGCGAGAGCCTGTGACCGGCGTAGTTCTTCATGGCCCGCATCTCCGTGGCGGTGCCGAGACTGTCGCTTATGCGGCGCGCTGTCCGCTCGTCGTTGGCGCCGAGGGTCGCGCGGATATGGCAGTTGTCGACGATCGAGTTGTTCTCGCCGTACGCCTTCGCCACCTGGTTCAAGCTTTGGACAATTATGAAACTGCGGATTTTGTAGCCAGCCATGAAGGCGAGCGCCTGTTCGAAGAAGTCCAGGCGCCCGAGGGACGGAAACTCGTCGAGCATCAGCAGTAGCGGCCGCCGGTCCCGGGCCTCCTCCAAGTCCTCGGTCAGGCGGCGGCCGACCTGGTTGAGGATCAGCCGGATCAGCGGCTTGGTACGACTGATGTCCGAAGGTGGCACGACGAGATAGAGGCTGACCGGTCGCTCGTGGCCGACCAGGTCCGCGATCCGCCAGTCGCACCTGGAGGTGACGGCCGCCACGACGGGATCGCGGTACAGGCCCAGGAAACTCATCGCCGTCGACAGCACCCCCGATCGCTCGTTCTCGGACTTGTTGGCGATGACCCGTTCGGGCAGCGGGGCGGCCGGGTCACCCGCCGGTTCTTCGGCGTTCGACCCGGCCTCATCGGCGTCGGCCTCGACCTCGTCGGGGCGCGTGTCCTCGCCGTCTTCATGGGTGCCGCCCTCGCCTTGCACGCCCTCTGTATCCTCAGGGGCAGGCTCGGGCGCCGGTTCGTCCTCGGGACGAACAAAGCCCGTTTCGATGCGCGCCTCGCCGTACTGGCTGAGCACGACGAAAATCCCGGCGCGGGCCTTGTCGTCCGGGTCCCAGCCGTATTCGTCGCCATAGGCTTCGAGTTCGGCGGCGATCGCCTCGAAACGCGCGGCGACCTCCGGCGGGGGCGGATCGACGTCGCCCCACTGTTCGGTCAGCTCGGCGTCCTCGGCCAGCAGCGCGTTGATCGCCTCGCTCTCGCCCGGGGCGCGCTGGCGGTAGTGCTGCCAGACGCGGCCGCAGCCGTGGCCTTGCGGGAAGTCGATGTGGGCGCTGGCCCACTTCCAGCCCTCGGCCGCCCGCGTCTCCTCGGCGACGACCTCCAGCTTTTCGACGACCATGCGTTCGAGCAAGGCGACATCTTCCAGCCAGCAGACGCCGCCCGCTTGGCTGAAGAGGTCGCGCAGGACCGGGCCGCCCGCCGCCTCGTAGGCCTCCACGCCCACGAACTGGGCGCGGCGATCGGTGCTGACGACCTTGTCCTCGACCATGGCGCGGCGGATGGCGTAGGCCTGCAGGCCGTGCGGCGACAGCTGGCTATAGACCTGCATCTGCCGGGCGACGTCGGGATTGACGGCGAAGGCCGTCACCTGCTCCAGGGTCAGCGCCGCCTCGCGATAGAGATCGAGCAGCGCCGGGGCCGCCGCCCCCAGACGCAGGCGCTCGCGCACGGTGTCGGGCTTGATCCCGTACCGGGCGGCGATCTCCTCGGCGCCGTAGCCCTTGCGCTCGGCGAGGTCCCTGAAGGCTTCGAACTGGTCCGCAGGATGAAGGGTTTCGCGGGCGAAATTTTCATCCAAGGACACCTCGGCGGGATCGTTGGTCGTATCGACCACGCATCGCACCGGCGCCCCCTTGGCCAGCGCTTTGCGCTTGGCCAGCAGGCGAAGGGCCTGACGGCGGCCTTCACCGGCGCTGACGAGATAGTAGCCGGTTTCCTTGCCGTCCTTGACCTCGGGCTCGACGACGAGCGGCTGAAGCACGCCCTTGTAGGTGATCGAGGCCGCGCGGGACTCGATCACCTCGGCGCTGTGGCCCACGCGCCGGACGTTCTTGGGCGAGGCTTTGAGGCGGTTGAGAGGGATATCCCGGACCTCGCCGTACTGGACGATGACTTGGCCGGGGCTCGCGGCCTTGGACGCATGGTCCACGGTGGTCGCGGGGGTCTCTGAGGTGGTCATGATCTGCCTCCTTGGGACAGGGGTGCAGGCGCACAAGGCGCGCCTGAACCCCTGCCCAGCGGCGAGCGCGGGTGTGCAAACGGAGGGGCGGCTTCGCGGGGACCCGGCTGCAGGGCGTCGTGCCCGGATATGCGATTTCACCGACGTGACCGAAGCTGGGCGGAAGCCGATCCGAAGTGCGCCGAGGGCGGCAGCCCTAAGCCCGCGGGCGCGGCAGCGCCCCGAAGAAGACCTGGTCGGCTGTCGCTATCGGGAGGCGGCCGTCGCAGAGATGGACCCTCGCTCGGGTGACCTCCGTTGAGGCGCGTACGCGAGACCCCGGCCAGAGGCCACGTGTCGCGGTGCTGACGATCGCGCTTGGCGCCATGAGGCGACCGCGCGGCGGCGCCGTCTAGGCAATGCACCTTCAGAAGGACCTTCGACTTGCCTCCAGGTCACAAAGCCAAGGTCGGCAACGCCGTCGATGTCCATGTCGGCGGCCGGATCCGGGTGCGGCGCAAGGTCCTCAATCTCAGCCAGGACGCCTTGGCTGGACTTGCGAGGGTAAGCTTCGAGAAGATCGACGCTTTCGAGCGTGGCGTCGACCGCGTCCCACCGGCGGCGCTCGCCGCCATAGCCCTCATCCTTGGGGTGCCGGTGGCGTTCTTCTTTGAGGCGGCCGATGAGCTGCAGAGCCGGCAGGAGCGCTTGTCCAACACGCTTGAGCAGTTGCAGGCCGACAACGAGGCTGCGCTGCTCGAACGCTTTGCCGACCTCCCGCAAGAGCTCCGTCGGCGCCTGCTCGACCTTGTCGAGGCGCTGGCGAGCGAAGCCGACGGTTCGAAGGATTGAAGGCCGAGCAACGCTCCTGTCGCGATCGGAGTTAAGCTCGACGTGACAGGCCCGGACGGGACGTTCAGGTTCGGCCTTCCGATTCCATGGAGAGTTCCAAGATGAACACCGCCGACATCGCCGAAGCCCTGGCCGCCGCCGACGACAAGCTCACCAAGACCCAGGCCAAGGCTCTGGTCGACGGCGTCTTCAAGGCGATCGCCGAAGCCGCCACCAAGGGCGAGGAGGTCTCGATCCCTGGCTTTGGCAAGTTCAAGATCCAAGACAAGCCGGCCCGCACCGGCCGCAACCCGGCCACCGGCGCCGCCGTCGAGATCGCCGCCAGCAAGAAGGTCGCCTTCACGCCGGCCAAGCAGCTGAAGGACGCCGTCAACGGCTAAGGGGCGCAGCGCGCCTTGAGCCGAGCCGCCGCAGGGATGGTCCCTCGTGGCGGCTCGGCGCTCACGGGATCAAATCAAGGTTCGCCCTTGGCGTCAGCGTCAGCCTCGCCGAGCACGGTGCAATCCTGGCGCCGGCCCCCATATCAGCGCTTCTCGCCCCAACCGGACCACGCCATGACCAAGCCCCTGAAAATCGACTTCGTCTCCGACATCTCCTGCCCCTGGTGCGTGGTGGGCCTGGGCGGCCTGGAAGCGGCCCTGGAGCGGGTCGGCGGCTTGGTCGACGCCGAGATTCATTTCCAGCCGTTCGAGCTCAATCCGAACATGCCGCCCGAAGGCGAGAACATCGTCGAGCACGTGGGCCGGAAGTACGGCGCCACACGCGAGCAATCGGCGGCCAATCGCCAGGCGATCCACGACCGCGCCGCCGCCGTCGGCTTCACTATGGCCACCGACGAGAACAGCCGCATCTACAACACTTTCGACGCCCACCGCCTGTTGCACTGGGCGGGCCTGGTCGGCGACCAGAAGGCGCTCAAGCAGGCGTTGTTCGAGGCCTATTTCACCGAAAACCAAGATCCGTCGGACCATGAGACCCTGGTTCGCGCGGCGATGAAGGCGGGCCTGGATCCGCATGCGGCCCATGAGGTTCTGACCTCGGGCCGCTACGCCCAGGAGGTCCGTGAGGCCGAGCGCGCCTGGCAGGGCGCCGGGATCAGCTCGGTGCCGGCCGTGATCATCAACGACCGCTACCTGATCTCGGGCGGCCAGCCGGCGGAGTATTTCGAGCAGGCCCTGCGCCAGATCGCGGCCGAGGCGTAAGGCCCCGCGCCCTCGTCGAAGCTATCGGATGCGGCGCGCCCCGCCGACCAGACAACGCGCGCCCCCGCCATCACGGCCGTCGCAAATGATGGATCCTGCGACGTCGAAAGCGGCCGATCCCCAAAGGATCGGCCGCCGCGCGCACGCCCTCGCCGTTTCTCTTGGACCGCGTGCAAGCCCGCCACGCCGGACGGCGTGGCGGGCTTGGCTGTTCAGTATTCGTGCGCCAACATCAGCGTCAGCACCCGCTTGGTCACCGCTGGGTCGGCCGGATCGGGCGAGGCCATGCAGAGATCCAGGTCGTAATAGTCGATCTTCCAGAACAGCCGCTCGTCCCCGACCTCGAACGCGCCGAAGTCGCGTTCGCCATACGGGTCGTTGGCTTCGGAGAAGTCGGAAAAGGCCGACACGGCGGCCACCGCCTTGTCCAGATCGACTTTGGAGAACGCCTGAACGCCAGGCGTAAGCACCCATCCCGCGCCAGGTTCGGCGCGGCAGGCGTCGTTCAGCACCGCGATCGCGGCGGTATGGTCATCCTCGGTCATTTGAAGGCTCCCTTCGGAGTTCGGGGTCTGGCGCAAAAGCGCGCCTGACCCCGGCGCCCGTCGGCGAGACCTGGGTGTGCAAGCGGAGGGGCGGCTTCGCGGGGACCCGGCTGCAGGGCCCTTTAGGGACCGAAGCTGGGCGGAAGCCGATCCGAAGCGCGCCGAGGGCGGAGCCCTAAGCCAAGCGGCCGCGGCAGCGGCCAGAACAACCCGTGCGCGCGCGCGTCAGCGAGCGCTCATGACGAATGAAGCCGGCAAGGAGACCGCGCAAAGCGCGTGTCGGAACGTCCGCGTCGATCGGCCGGCGGCGACCCCACTCTTCGCTTAAGGGGTCGCCCGCCAGGCGGCGCGCCCGTAGGAGAGCCGAAAGGCTCGGGACCGAGCGTGACCGCCGGCCGCTCTCCGTATCGGGTGAAGCCGGGCGCGAAAGCGCCCAGCGGGAGCCCCTGGTGACCGAGCACAACGCCTCAAGGTCGCAGAGTCGCGATCTCGCCGCAAACGCGCATTGCGCTCACTCACGCGAAATGAGAACAATATGGGAACATTCAGGAGCTTCCCATGCCGCCCAACCGCGCCGATCCGCGCGCGCGCCCCCGCGCGCCAAGGGCGCCTCGCGTCTTTCTGCGCACAATCGCCCGCCTCACGCGCATCGCGGTCGAGGAAGGCTACGGGGCCTCCCAAACCCGTCGCACACTGAACTACCATCTCCATACCGTCGGCGGCCTCAAGGGCCCGGCCGACTTTGTCGATCCCAAATTCGTCCCCGATTTCGAGGGCGACGTAGCCTGGTTCGAGATGGAGAAGGTCGAGCGCGGCGGCGAGCATCGCTGGCCCTGGTGGCGGGCCGTGCGCCAGGTGGAGCCTCCCGCCGATGCCTGAAACCAACGCCAGCCACGGCCCTTTGCATTCGCTTGGGTTTCACGGCTGCGGCGCGCTGGCCGGGTCGATCAATCCACTGAAAAATCACATCGCGGCCAGGCGGGGCCTGGGCGGGAATCGCCCTGCCCAGCATGGTCGTTAACCATCGGAGCCGGTCGGGAGGACCACGAAGATGACGATGATCTGGGGCGCCCTGCGCCAAGCCGCCGATCGCCGCGGCGGGCCCGATGACGACGCCGTCGTCATCGACGGCCAGCGGTTCATCAGCCTGCACCATCGCGACGGCGCCTTCCTGCGCGGCAGCGGCCAGTTTGCCTTCAGCCGTCGCGCGCCAAACGGGGAACGCACCATCCTGCACATGGAACAGGCCAAAGACATCTCCCAGGCGGCGGGGCCAGGGCACCCGGCCTGGAGCGGCGCCCTCAGCGACGGGATGAACGAACTGCTCGTGCGGCTGGCCGGCTAGGCCGGCTTGCCCAAGAGGGCCTTCAGGCCCGGGCCGGCCTTTGCGGCCATCGCCTCGCCCAAGGCGACCGCGGCATTGGCCGGCCGGATCATCACCTCGAACTCTCGGATCTGGCCGGCGTCGTCGAAGGAGATGATGTCGATCCCCTTCAATGTCTTGTCGCCGATCCGGGCGCTGAACTCGAGCACGACGGCGTCATAGCCTTCGGTCCAGAACTCCCGATGGTAGACGAACTCTTGGAAGATCGTGTTGACCGTGGCGATGATGTGCACCAGCGCCTCGACGCCAGGATAGGGCGTGAAGAAGGCTGGCGAGCGAAACACCACGGTTTCGGCCGCCAAGGGCCGCAGGCGGTCGAACTCGCGCTTTTCCAACAGGTCATGCCAGGCCTGGAGCGTCTGCAGCGCCTGTTCCTTGGCCATATGCCTCCCCCCTTTTTGTCTGGGCTTGGTCACGGCGTTCGTGGGCCGGACGCGGCAGTTTAGGAGCCGAACCAGCCCGGTCAACGCGCCTTGTCGGCGGGACCTCGCAGCGGTCTTCGCATCGCGGCTCGGCGCTCAGCCGAGGTCGGCCGGTTCCAGCACGAGGGCCGTGCGCTCGGCCAAGTCCCCGATCCTCGCCAGATAGACGGCGAAATGGGCGCTGGCGCGATGGGCCGTCACTGCCGCGTCATCGACATAGAGCTCGTCGAGCACGAAGCGGGTCGGATCGGCCTGATCGCGCCAGACGTCCCAGCGAAGGTTGCCGGGCTCGGCCCGGCTCGCGCTCGCCATGCCCAAGAGCAGCGCCTCCAACGCCTGCCCCATACCTTCCTTGCCGGCCAGCACCGCGACGATCTTGACCCCGGCGCTCATCGGATCACCCCGCGTCCTTGGCCCCGGCGGGCAGGACGCCGCGCCCCCTGCCCGGACGAGCGCGCGAAGCCTTGGCGTAGGCCTCGCGGAAGGCGGCCGCCAGGATGTAGGCCATGGCGTCTTCGTCGATCCCCTTGAGCCAGATCAGGGTCACGCCGGAGTTGCGCGGCCGCCGCGGCTCGATCGACACCGCGTGGCTGAGCGCCATGGCGGCGGCCTGATCCCTGAGGGTCAGCTTGATCACCGCCCACCCGGCCTCGGGCCAGTTAAGCGTGGCGAAGGCGCGTCCGCCGACTCGAAACTGGGTCGTGTCGAGCACATGGCGGACCTGTACGGCGGCGCCGAGCCGGCAGGCCAGGGGCGAAAAGGCCTCTGGGGTCATGAGCAGTTCTCGCGCAACACGACGTCCTTCTCATCCCGAGTCGCCGCCTGATGGCAAAGAACCATGACCTTGCGTCAGGTTCGGTCGCGGCCACCGCCCGCCCCTTAGGGCTCCACCACGAAGCAGGCTAAGGCTCGCCCATGTCCCTCGCTCCCCTCGCCGCCGCCATCATCGCCTGCACCGCACCGTCCGTTCACGACGGCGACACCCTGCGCTGCGGGGCCGAGCGCATCCGCCTCTTCGGCGTCGACGCCCCAGAGGTGCGACGCGGGAGCACGCCGGCCGAACCCTTCGCCTATGAAGCCCGCGACGAGCTGATCGGCCTGACCCGCGGCCGGGTCGGCTGCCGACCGGTCGATCGAGACCGTTACGGCCGCACGGTGGCCAAGTGCTGGTCGAGCGCCAGCCCCGACATCAATGCAGCCCTGATCCGTTCGGGCTACGCCACCGAGTACCGCCGCTACAGCAAGGGCTTCTATGCCAAGGCCGAAGCCGAGGCCAAGACGGCCCGTCGTGGGGTGTGGGCCAAGCCCGCCCGCTAGTGCACCCGATCAAAAGCCGGCTGGCTCATAGACGGCCGACATCGCCGAACACCTGTTTCTCTGCGCCACAGCACGCCCAACCTGAGATCGGCTTTGCACCCCATCGAGGTGAGAGTGACCCTCGGCCTATGCCCAGAAAGCCGCTCCCCGAGGCCGAACCGCCCGACTTCCTCGACTACCTAAATATTTTGCCGCCGCGACTACCAAGGAGGCCGGTCTCGCCTGTCTCCCTCTCTGTCACGGACGACATGCCGGCGCAGATCCCCATCGGGATCCGCGAGCTGCAGGTCACCGAGGCCTATCTGGAGAAGGTCCTGGCCGATTTGCTCGGTCCTCTGCCCTGATCCGCCGGAAAGACAGAGATGGCCAAGCGTCGAACCCCTCCCCCACCGACCGCGCCCAGCGCGGCGCTCTATCTTCGCGTCTCCACCGGCCGACAGGCCGACAGCGACCTTTCGATCCCTGACCAGGGCCGGCAACTGCGGGCCTATTGCCAAGCCAAGGCCTGGCCCGTGGCCGAGGAATTCGTCGAGCCGGGCAACACCGCCACCGATGATCGCCGCCCGGCCTTCCAGCAGATGATCGACGCGGCGATGGCCAAGCCCCCGCCCTTCCACGTCATCCTCGTGCACTCCTTCTCGCGCTTCTTCCGCGACCAGTTCCAGTTCGAATTCTACGCCCGGAAGCTGGCGAAGAACGGCGTGCGCATCGTCTCGATCACCCAGGAGGTCGGCGACGACCCTATGGGCGTAATGGTCCGGCAGATGATGAACCTCTTCGACGAATACCAGTCGCGGGAGAACGCCAAGCACACGCTGCGGGCCATGAAGGAAAACGCTCGGCAAGGTTTCTGGAATGGCTCCTTGCCCCCGCTAGGCTATCGGGTGGTCGCGGCCGAGCAGCGCGGCGAGCGGATCAAGAAGAAGCTGGAGATCGACCCGATCGGGGCCGAGACTGTGCGGCTGATCTACCGCTTGGCCCTGCACGGCATCGACGGCAGCGGCCCGATGGGCGTCAAGTCGATCGCGACCTACCTCAACGACCAGCATCTCACCACGCGCGGCGGCGGGCGCTGGAGCAACGGCACGGTGCACTACACTCTGACCCGCACGACCTATATCGGCGAGCATGTCTTCAATAGCCGCCACTACGCCACCCAGGAGTTCAAGGACGAGTCCGAGCGCGTGATTATGGCGGTCCCGCCGTTGGTCGATCGGGACACCTTCGACGCCGTCCAGCGGGCGATGTCCCAGCGCAATCCGCTCGCCATGGCCCCGCGCTTCGTCAACAGCCCAATCCTTCTGGGCGGCATCTGCTTTTGCGGCCTGTGCGGAAACGCCATGACCCTGCGCACCGGCAAGAGCAGCGCCTACCGATACTACACCTGCTGCACCAAGGCCCGGCAGGGTTCAACCGGGTGCAAGGGCATGAGCGTGCGGATGGACCTACTGGACGCCGCGGTCATCGATCACCTGGAAAACCGCCTGCTCAATCCGGAGCGTCTGGCCACGATGATGGACAACATCATCGACCGGCGCTCGGAATGGATCGAGAAGCGCCACCGCCATGTCGCGGACCTGCGCAAGCGCGCCACCGAAGTCGAGCAACGCCTGCAACGGCTCTATGCGTCCATCGAGGAAGGCATACTCGACGCCACAGATCCCTCGCTAAAGCCGCGCATCGCCCAGCTACGGGCGTTGCGCGACAAGGCCGCCGGCGACGCCGACCGGGCCGCCAAGGCGATCGAGAACATCATGCCGGCGCTGACCCCGGAGCTTTTGAACAGGTTCTCGCAAGCGACCCGCGAGCTGTTCAGAGCCGACAACGGCGCCTATCGCAGGGACTTGATTCGCGCGGTCGCGCAGAAGGTGGAAATGGTGTCGCCGCACGAAGCCCGGATCTGCGGATCGAAGGTGGAGCTGCTGCGGACGCTCGCCGTCAACAACGGCGTAGAATCGGCGGCTCTTGTCGTGCCGGGTTTTGTCCGGGAATGGCGCGCCCTGCAGGATTCGAACCTGCGACCGTTCGCTTAGAAGGCGAATGCTCTATCCAACTGAGCTAAGGGCGCGCGCTGGCCAGCTTAGCCCGGGAGACCCTCAGTGGGTCCAGGGCTGCTTGCGGTTGGTCGCGAAGTTGTCGGCGTAGGCCTTGATGATCCGCTTGGGAACCTTGGGTTCGAAAAGCTGGAACGAGATCTCGTGGCGCTGGGCGTAGGCGATGGCCTCGTCGCGGGTCTCGAAGGTCAAGCGGACCTGGCCGTTCATGTCGCTCGACTGGGTCCAGCCCATCAGCGGGTCGGGCTTGCGGGCCGAGGTCGGTTCGAACTCGAGCACCCAGTCCTTGGTCTTGGCTCTGCCCGACTGCATGGCGTTCTTGGCGGGACGATAAATGCGGGCGAGCATGGACCTCTCCAAACGGCTCCAGCTGGTGGTCGGAGCGGCAGGATTCGAACCTGCGACCCTCTGCTCCCAAAACAGATGCGCTACCAGGCTGCGCTACGCTCCGGACACCAGCAAGGGGTTGCCTTGTAAGCGATTTCCGATTCTACGCAACAGGACAAAAGAGCAGCAGCACCAACTTTGTGGGCAGCCTGATGTGGGGCCTCCCCAGCCTCGGGCCAAGTCCTCGGCCTTTCGGCAAGATGCGACGCCGCGGATCGTCCAGAAGGGCCAGGAGCGCCTCGCTGGAGCCGCGGAACGGGCGACGAGCCTGGAAGGCCCCTCGCCGTCCCGGAAAGCAGCCTCAGGCCGCCGTGATCTCGGCGACGACCAGGCCCTTGGGGCCCTGGGCGAAGCGGACCATGACGTCGTCGCCCGGCTGGAGGTCTTCGAGGCCGCCGCGACGCAGGGTCTCGATGTGCACGAAGATGTCGCCCGGGGCCTCGTCGCGGACCACGAAGCCGTAGCCCTTGGTGCGGTTGAACCACTTGACCTTGGCCCGCTCGGGCGGACCGACGGCTTCGAGGGACTGGCGCGACGCGCCGCCGCCGAAGCCGCTGCGCAGGCCGTCGCGACGGGGCGCGGCCTCGTCGAAGGTGCGCCGGGGGCGCTCCAGCGGCGGCGGGGCCGAGGTCTCGTCGAGATCGACGACCTCGCTGACCTGCCAGCCCTTGGGACGCTTGACCACGTCGCAGACGATCACGGCGCCTTCCAGCGCCGACTCGCGGCCGCAGTTGCGCAGCGAAGTGACGTGAAGCAGGACGTCCTTCAGGCCCGTCTGGCCCGGATCGTCAGGAACGATGAAGCCGTAGCCCTTTCCGACGTCGAACCATTTCACGCGGCCGCTGATGCGTACGAGATCCTCGTGCGCCGCCGATGCATCCAAGTCGTAACCAGACATTCCGCCCCTCTGGCTCGCCCAAACAGCCCAAAGGAGCGAGCGCCACAAGAATAACACTGTTCTCGCGGAGGGAGAGCCGTCAATGGCCAAATGATGCAGAGAGCGCGCAATGCGAAAGGCGCGACGTTTAGTCGCGCCTTTTGTATGCTGTCAGAAATTTTGAACGCTGCGGTTGGTAGTCCCTAGGGGAGTCGAACCCCTCTCTCCAGAATGAAAATCTGGCGTCCTAACCGATAGACGAAGGGACCACTATGCTTCGAAGAAGCAGGTAATCCGCAGCAGTTCAAAAGTACAGCCCTCGCGGCTGGTAGTCCCTAGGGGAGTCGAACCCCTCTCTCCAGAATGAAAATCTGGCGTCCTAACCGATAGACGAAGGGACCATCTCGCCGCGAGGAGCCGGGGATATACAAAGGCTCCCCGGAGAGCGCAAGCGGTCAGATGCGTTTTTTTTATTCCGTCCACATCCGGGGATCGGCGGCGTCCTCGATCTCCAGCTGGACCCCTTCCCGGCCCATGTAATCGTCGGGTTTGAGGCGGCCGACGACGTGCAGCGCCCCGCCCCCGGCCAGCAGCCGACGGCCAAGATCGGTCTCGGCCGACCGCCAGGAGACGGCCTTGATGCGGTCGCCGGACGGCCCGACGAGGTCGACTCGCACGTGGCCGCCGCGCAGGGCCATGACCCGTTCGGGGCGCACGCCGGTCAGGGCGAACAGCGGCTCGACATTGCCGGGCCCGAACGGGGCCATCTGCTGGAACTCGGTCCAGAGGGCGCGATTGGCGGCGCGCGGCTGCACCAGGGCGTCGATCTCGACCGCCTCGGGGCCGACTTCGGCCATTTCGCCGGCCAGGGCCTCCTCCAGGAAGGCGCGCAGCTCGGGAATCGAATCGGGACGCACGGTCAGGCCCGCCGCCATGGCGTGCCCGCCCCCGGCCATCAGGATCCCGGCCTCGAAGGCGGCCTGCACGGCCCGGCCAAGGTTCACTCCCGGCTGCGAGCGGCCCGAGCCCTTGGCTACCCCCGCCGCCCGGTCGATGCCGATGACGATGGTCGGTTTGCGATAGCGCTCGCGCAGGCGGCTGGCGACGATGCCGACCACGCCGGGGTGCCAGTCCTCGCCGGCCACGACGATGACCGGGGCGTCGGGATTGAAGTTGCTGCCGCGCTCGAGAATCGCCGCGGCCTCCTCGACCACGGCCGCCTCGACGGCCTTGCGCTCAGTGTTGAGCGCGTCGAGCTCTTCGGCCAGGGCCTGGGCTTCGAGCGGGTCGTCGGTCGACAGCAGGCGCGCGCCGAGGTCGGAGCGGCCGATGCGGCCGCCGGCGTTGATCCGCGGCCCCAGGATGAAGCCGGCGTGGAAGACGCTGGCCGCCCCCTGCCCCTTGGCCACCTCCAGCAGGGCCTTGAGGCCCGGATTGGCCCAGTTGGACATCACCCGCAGGCCGGTGGCCGTCAGCGAGCGGTTGAAGCCGACCAGCTGGGTGACGTCGCAGACCTCGCCCAGGGCGGTCAGGTCGAGCCATTGGCGCAGGTCGGGCTCGGGCCGGTCCTCACTGAACAGGCCGCGCTTGCGGGCCTCGCGGTTGAGGGCGACCAGCAGGATGAAGGTGACGCCGGCGGCGGCCAGCACGCCCTGCCCGCTCTGGCAGCCCGGACGGTTGGGATTGACCACGGCGGCGGCGGCCGGCGGATCCTCGCGCATCAGGTGGTGGTCGATGACCACGACCTCGAGGCCGATCGTGGCGGCGCTGGCGATGGCGTCATAGGCGGCCGCGCCGCAGTCGAGGGTGACGACCAGTTCGGCGCCCGACTCGCGGATGGTCTTGAAGGCGGCCGGGCTGGGGCCGTAACCCTCCTTCAGGCGGTCGGGAATGTAGATCGGCAGCTCGACGCCCATGTGCCGGAACCAGCGCACCAGCTGGGCGGCGCTGGTGGCGCCGTCGACGTCGTAGTCGGCGAAGACCATGGTCGGCCGGCCCTGGACCAGGGCGTCGATCAGGATCTCGGCGGCCCGGTCCATGTCGGTGAAGCTGGACGGGTCGGGGAACAGCGACTTCAGGGTCGGCTGCAGGTAGTCGCGGGCGCTGGCCTGGTCGATCCCCCGCGCGACCAGGGCGCGGGCCAGGGGCTCCGAAAGGCCGTGCAGGCGGGACAGGTCGCGGACGATCGCGGGATCGGCGGCGCGCTCGCGCCAGGCGCGGCCGGACAGCGAGCGCGTCACGCCCAGGAAGGCGGTGTCGGCGTCGGCGGCGACGGGAACGGCGTGACCGTCGGCCATGGGCTAAACCAGCCTGAAATCAGCGTGTTGGGGCATGGGACGAGCCTAGCCGGTTTGGGGGATTCGATCCATTGCACGCCGGTGCGGCGGAAGCGGACGTGGCTTCCTTCTCCCCTTGCGGGAGAAGGTGGCGGCCGAAGGCCGTCGGATGAGGGGTCTCTCAGATGGGAGACGCTCCGCCCTGCCTGACCGCCGCACGCGGCTTTTAGTTCTGAGAGACCCCTCACCCGACCCTGCTCCGCAGGGCCACCCTCTCCCGCAAGGGGAGAGGGACATGGGTCGGCGATCTCCCGCGCGAAGGCGCGTTAGGTCGGGGAGGCGCGGAGCGGCCGGGCGGAGCCCGGAGACCGTGATGTGGTTTAGCGTTTCGGCTTCGTCAGACCGCTCCGCCGCACCGTAGGCTCGAAGGACCGGGGGCGCGGGTGCTTTTTCAACCCTGGACCCGGTTGTCCCTCGGACGGGCAGGACCAATAGCCCCGCGGTGATCCGGCGGCGCCTCGGCTGATCCTGTTAGGCCGGTTTGAAACGATCCCGGCCCTGTCGACCCACTTGTCTCGTCACGGAACGGCTGGCGGCCCAATCACGCCTTCTGAGCGATCCTGCAAACCCGCCCTTCCCATGACGCAACAAGCGGCCCCGCTCGATGCGATCCACAGCCGCTAACTCGGGCCGGTACCAAGAGCCCTCCCCATGGCTGGGATGGCTTTGATTATGGGGCGGCTCGAGTGGGGGAGGATAAGTTGGGGTTATAAAGTTGTAGGGCTTTGAGTTCGCTGGACTCTTTTTTGAGCTCGCCGTGTGAGCAGCGTGCGTATCCCCCGATCCTTCTCCCCTTGCGGGAGAAGGTGGCGGCCGAAGGCCGACGGATGAGGGGTCTCTCAGATATCCGACATCGCGCCCGGCCTGACCGCCGCACGCAGCTTTCAGTTTTGAGAGACCCCTCACCCGACCTCGCTCCGCGAGGCCACCCTCTCCCGCAAGGGGAGAGGGATCAGTTGTTCCGCTTTCGCGGGGATTTTACGGGGAGAGGTCAGGCCCCGAGCCCAGTCTCGCCCCCTCCACCACTTCGTGGTCCCCCTCCCCCGTTGCACGGGGGAGGAGTGGCGCGGATCGGTCTGAGAGACCCCTCACCCGACCCCCGCCTTCGCGGGGGCCACCCTCTCCCGCAAGGGGAGAGGGATCAGGCGTCCTACTTCGGGGGCGACTGGAACTTTTCGAACCAGGCCAGGATGGCCGAGGCCTTGGCGGCCGATTGGGAGGGGCGGCTGGCGATGCCGCCGTGGCTGGCGCCAGGGACCTTGACCAGGGCGGTGGGCACGCCGCGCAGTTGCAGGGCCTGATAGTACTGCTCGGCCTCGCCGACCGGGGTGCGCAGGTCCTGGTCGCCGACCACGACCAGGGTCGGGGTCTTGACGTTGCCCACCAGCGACAGCGGCGAGCGGGCCCAGTAGCCCTGCGGATCCTCCCAGGGCATCTTGCCGAACCAGTAGGAGGCCATGGAGCTGTAGGCGTCGGTGGTCAGCACCTGGCTGGTCCAGTTGATCACCGGTTTCTGGGTGGCAGCCGCGGCGAAGCGGCTGGTCTTGCCGACGATCCAGGCCGTCAGCGCCCCGCCGCCCGAACCGCCGGTGACGTAGAGCCGGTCGCTGTCGACGAAGCCCTTGGCCACGGCGGCGTCCACCGCGCTCATCAGGTCATCGTAGTCGTGGCTGGGATAGTTGCGGTCGATCTCGTTGGCGAACGCTTCCCCATACGAGGTGGAGCCGCGCGGGTTGGCGTAGACCACCACGTAGCCGGCCGCGGCGTAGAGCTGGTAGTCGGTCGAGAAGCCCGGCCCATAGGCCGAGAACGGCCCGCCGTGGATCTCGAGGATCAGCGGATACTTCCTGGCCGGGTCGAAATTGGGCGGGGTGACGATCCAGGCGTCGATCGGCTTGCCGTCATAGGACGACTTCACCGGCAGGGCCTCGACCTTGCCCAGAGTCTTGGCGCCCAGCAGATCGGCGTTCAGGGCCGTCAGGCGGCGGGCCTCGGCGCCCTTTTTCGCCACGGCGATGTCGGAGGGACGGCTGGTCGAGCCTTGGGTGAAGGCCACGGTCCCATCGCGCGCGACGCTGAAGGCGCCGCCGCTGTAGGGGCGGTCGAGGCCGGCGCCGTTCAGGCCGGCGACGATGGTCTCGATCTCGCCCGAGAACAGGCCGACCCGGGCGACCCGCACCGAGCCGTGATCGTCGTAGTCGACATAGAGGCTGCGGCCGTCGGCCGACCACACGGGGGCGTCCACCGAGCGGTCGAGCCAGCCGGTCAGCACCCGGCTGTTACCCCCGTCGATGTCCATCACGTAGAGGCGCTGGTTCTCGTAGCCGCGTCGGCGGGAGTCGTCGTAGCCGACATAGGCCACCTGGCGGCCGTCGGGCGAGACCACCGGACTGGCGTCGGGACCGATGCGGCTGGTCAGGGCCTTGAGCGCCCCGTCGGCCAGGGTCAGGCGCCAGATCTCGGTCTGATTGCCGTCGCGTTCCCAGCCTTCGGACCGGTTGGCCGAGAACAGCAGGTAGCGGCCGTCCTTGGTGAAGGACAGCGGCCCCCGGTCGTCGAACCTGCCGAAGGTCAACTGGCGCGGCGCGCCGCCCTCGGCCGAGACGGTGTAGATCTTGGAATAGCCGGGCTTCAGCGTACCCTCGCCGTCCTCGCGGAAGTTGACGCGGGTCTCGACGGTCAGGGCCGGCGCCCACTTGGCGTTGTCGGGCTTGCCCTCGGGGGCCGAGCCCAGCTTGGCGCCGTCGTCGCTGGTGAGCATGGTGAAGGCGATGGTCTTGCCGTCCGGCGACCAGGTCAGGTCGCTGGGGGCCTCGTCCAGGGTGGCCAGCCTGGCGGTGCGGCCCGTGGCGACCCACTGGACGTAGAGCTGGGCGCCGGCGTCGGGCGTCACCTGCACATAGGCAAGGCGCTGGCCGTCCGGCGACCAGCGCGGCGACATGGCGGACCCCGGCCCCGCGACCAGCGGCGTCTGCACGCCGGTCTTGGCGTCGACCAGCCAGATCGAGCGCACGGCGCGGTCGACCATGATGTCGTTGGTGGCCCGCACATAGGCGATGACGTCGCCGTCGGGGCGGATCTGCGGGTCGCTAGCGACCTCGAGGCCGAAGAGATCGCGGCCGGTGAACAGCGCCTGGGGCGCCTCGCGCACGGCCGCCCCGGCCATCGGTCCGGCCGCCGTCAGGGCCAGCAGCGAGACGAGCAGCAGTTGGGTCGGGCGGCGCATGGACGATCCTGGCGAGGCTGACGAAAGAAGGGGTGGATACTGCCCCGCTCGCGGCCAGCGTCCACCCCCATTTCGACGTCTCGTGGAAGGATCTTGCGCGGACCCCTACCCCGCCTTCAGCGCCAGCGAGGCCGGCTTCAGGCCCGGGGCCGAGGCCAGGACCCGCACCTCGCCCGCCTGGCCGCGCTTGGTTCGGACGATGGCCTGGGCCAGGCCGTTGAAGACCTTGCGCGAACTGGCGACGTCGCTCTCGTGGCTGGTCGGATTGCCATTGCCGACGCCGATTACCTCGCCGGGGCCGGTGACGGCGAAGGTCACCAGGTCCTCGGCCTTGGGCACGGGACGGCCCTTGGCGTCGACCACCTCGACCTTGAGGATGCCGACGTCCTGGCCGTCGGCGGCGAGCGTCGAGCGGTCGGTGGTCAGGCGCAGGGCGGCGGCGGGACCAGCGGTCTCGCGGCGCTGGCGCAGGATGACCTTGCCGTTCTTGTAGCCGTGGGCCTCGATCGTCCCAGCCACATACGGGACAGACCATTCAACGTGATGGTTGGGGGTGACAACGCGGATGCCCTGGCTCTTGCCGTTGAGGAACAGCTCGACCTTGTCGCAGTTGCTGTGGACCCAGACCGGAACGGCCTGGCCTTCCTGGCCTTCCCAGTTCCAGTGCGGGAAGAGGTGCAGCAGCGGCTCGGCCCGCCACCAGGCGCGGTAGTAGTAATAGTTGTCCTTCGGGAAGCCGCAGGTGTCGAGCGCGCCGAAGTGCGAGCTGATGCTGGGCCAGCGGTTGAAGGGCGTCGGCTCGCCGCGATAGTCGAAGCCGGTCCAGATGAAGCCGCCGGCCATCCACGGACGGTAGGCCGCGTGGCTCCACCACTTCTCGGCCGTGGTCGCCCACCAGGGGTGGTCGGTGTCGTAGGCCGGGACGTAGGACTTGGCCTCGCTGCGCAGATACTCGCCGCGCGTGGTGACCGTGCTGCCGCTCTCGCTGCCGATGATAGGCAGCTTCGGGAAGCGGGCGTGGAAGTCGTCCATCTTCTCGTGGCGGTAGTTGAAGCCGATGACGTCGAGCTCGGCGGTGATGCCGTCGCCGAAGCCGTTGTCCATGGCCGCGGTGACGCCGCGGGTCGGGTCGAGACGGTTGACCAGGCGCTTCATGGTCTTGGCGACCTTGGCGCCGCGCGGCGTGCCCTGCTGGGGCTCCTCGTTGCCGATCGACCACAGGATGATGGACGGGTGGTTGCGGTCGCGGCGGATCAGCCGCTCCATCTCGTCCAGCGAGGTGGGGTCGCTGGACATGCGCCGGGTCTCGGCGATCAGCAGCATGCCCAGGCGGTCGCAGGCGTCCATCAGCTCGGGCGTGGCCGGGTTGTGCGAGGCGCGATAGGCGTTGCAGCCCATCGACTTCAGCTGCTCCACCCGCCAGACCTGCAGGGCGTCGGGGATGGCCGCGCCGACGCCGGCGTGGTCCTGGTGGTTGCAGGTCCCCTGCAGCTTGACGTGCTTGTCGTTGACGAACAGGCCCTGGTCGGGATCGAAGCGCACCGAGCGCACGCCGAACGGCGTGGCGAAGCGGTCGACCACGGCGCCGCCGACCTTCACCTCGGTCACCAGGGTGTAGAGGTGCGGGTTCTCCAGCGACCACAGGACGGGGCTGGCCAGGGTCACGGTCTGCGACAGCGACTGACGCTGCCAGGCCGGCAGGCGGCCGGCGGCGGGGGCCACGGCCAGGGCCGGCTTGCCCGCGCCGTCGAGCACGGTGTGGACCAGCTCGAACGCGGCGGCCGCGTCGCCGTCGTTAGCCAGGTCGGTCTCGATCTCCAGCGTGCCGTCGACCTTGGCCTTCACGAACACGCCCCACTGGGGCACGTGCACCGGGGCGGTCTTGACCAGCCAGACGTGGCGATAGATACCCGCGCCCTCGTAGAACCAGCCCTCGCCCAGGCTGGCGTCGACGCGGACGGTGATCAGGTTGTCGCCGCCGAGATTGGCGATGTCGGTGATGTCGACGCGGAAGCTGGCGTAGCCGCTGTCCTCGCGCTCGAGGATGTAGCCGTTGATGATCACCAGGGCGTCGCGCATGACGCCGTCGAACTCGATCGACAGGCGCTTGCCGGCGTCGGCGGCCGGCAGGGCGAAGCTCTTGCGGTACCAGCCGACGCTGGTGTCGGGGAATTCGCGGCCCAACGCCTTGTAGCCGTGGGCGGCGCGCAGGTCCTCGTCGTCGGGCTTGCCGCTTGGGACGTAGGCCGGGTTGTCGACGAACGGCAGGGTGACGGCCCAGTCGTGGGGCAGGGTCACCGGGGTCCAGGCGCTGTCGTCGAAGTCCTTCTGGGCGGCGGCGGCCACCCACCAGTTGGGGGCGTTGGCGCCGGCCTTGGCGTAGGTGCGCTGGTTGGCCCCGAAGCCGAAGTCGCGGGCCGGGTCCTGGGCGTGGCCGAGGTGGAACTTCCAGTCGAAGTCGAGGCTCGAACGCTCGCGGGGCGCAAGGTCGACGACCACGGGCTTGGCTTCAGGCTTGGCGACTGCGGCGGGCTTGGCGGCGGCTTGCGCGGAAGACACGGCGGCGAAGGCGGCGACGCCGGCCGTGCCGGCCAGGGCTTCGCGACGGCTGAACTCGACCATCGGGGGACCTCTCAAAACAAAAAGAAAGGGAGGAAGCCTGCGAGGCTTCCTCCCCTCACAAAGGATCGTCGGGGAGGAATGACGTCCTGAACAGTAGCCCCCTCGCCAAGGCGAGGGGGAATGGACGAAGCTCTTAGAACTTCAGGGTCACGTCCATCAGGAAGCGACGACCATAGAGGTCGTAGCGGCCCAGACGGTTGGGATCGCCGTCACGATAGGTGCGCATGGCGCGGTTGGTCAGGTTGTTGACCTGGAAGCGCACGCCGACCATTTCGGTGACCTGGTAGGACGAGCTGAAGTCCAGGGTCTTCTCGGTCGTCAGGGTCTGCAGTTCCGAGCCGTTCCAGCCGTAAATCACGGTCATCGGGCTGTGGTACTTGTAGCCCAGGCGCGCTTCGATCGGACCGTCCGAGTACCACAGGTCGACCGTGGCGGTGTGCTTGGCCAGGCCCACGAGGCTCAGCGGCTTCACGGCCGGGGTCATTTCCTTCAGGTCGGAGTCGACGAAGGCGTAGTTCGAATAGATGCCGAACTTGTCCAGGCCCTTGGGCAGGAAGAAGAACGGCGTCTGGAACGTCGCCTCGACGCCCTGGATGTAGCCGCCGCCGCCGTTGACCGGGGTCGACACCGCATAGGTGGTGCCGTTGTAGGTCTCGGGGGTCTGGGTCCAGCCGATGTAGGTGTCGACGTCCTTGTAGTAGTAGGCCAGGGCGACCAGGGCTTCCGGACGGAAGTACCATTCGGCCGAGGCGTCGAACTGCACGGCCTTGAACGGCTTCAGCTCGGGGTTGCCGCCGCTGCCGGTGTAGGGCGACCAGGTGGTCAGGGTCTTGCTGGCGCGCAGCTCGTCGAGCGGCGGACGGGCCACCACCTGCGACAGGCCGAAGCGGGCAACCTTGCCCTCGCCGAAGTCGAACTTGACGTTCGCGCTGGGCAGGACGTCCGTATAGTCGTTGTCGACGGTCACGGCGGTGAAGGTGGCGGCGCCGGCGTCCTGGCGGTAGCCGTCGCTGCTGGTCTTGGTGGTGACCACGCGCACGCCGACATTGCCGCTCATCCACGAGCCGGCGAAGGCGTCAGCCGCGAAGTTCAGCTTGGCGTAGGCCTCGCCGACCTTCTCGTTGACCTTCCAGCGCTGGGCCAGGTTGTCCCGGGCGTTGGCGTAGTTGAAGGCGTTGTCGCCGTAGATCTTCCGAGCGATGGAATCCAGGTCGCCCGTGATGACGTTCGGCACGTTCAGGCCGCTGATGCTGTACGAGCTGAGCATGCTGGCCGGCACGGTCGCGTTCTGGATGCAGTTGCCCCACTCGTCCTGGACGCTCGGGTCGTAGATGTTGCTCAGGTTGGCCGAGTTGGCGCAGACGAACCACTGGGCCTGGCTGTGGTCCTTGGTGCGGTCCGACACGCGGAAGCCGAACTGGAAGCTCTTGAACTTGCCTTCCAGGTCGCGCGTGAAGTCGAGCGCGCCGGCGACCAGTTCGTCGTTCAGCTGCTCCAGGCCGTCGTTCTGGCCGCCTTCGTTGCTGGCCTTGGACCAGCCGCCCCAGACGTTCTGGGTCAGGGTGATCGGCTGCTGCGTCGTGCTCACGGTCGGCTTGGAGCCGGCGCGCACGTCGTAGCTCAGCGAGGTCGGCTCGGAGACCATGCGCAGGGCGCGCCAGTTGTTCTCGCGCTCGGCCTTCGAATAGGACAGGTCACCCGCCACGACCCACTGGTCGGCGGTCCACTTGCCGTTCAGGCCGGTGACGAACAGGGTCTTGTCTTCGGTGTAGCGCGCCAGGATCGAGGTGACGTTGGCGCCCGGCAGGGTCGCGGCCACGACGGTGTTGTTGACCAGGGTGTACGACGCGCCCGGAGCGCTGACGTAGTCCCACTGGTTGCCGTTGCCCCAGTTGCCGCGGTTGCGGGCGTAGACGACCTGATCCTGGTCTTCCTTGATCTTGATCTTCGAATAGAGCGCGTCGAACTTCAGTTCGAAGTTGTCGGTCGGCTTCCACTGCAGGCCGGTGGAAAGGCCGTCGCGCTTCTGCTCGAGCTTCTTGACCTCGAGCTGCAGGCCCCAGGGCGTGGCGTCGGCCGTGCCGTCGCCGTTCAGGTCGCCGCTGGAGTCGCTGGCGCCGACCGGGGTGCGGATGTTGGAATCGTTCCAGCCCCAGCCCTGCAGCGAAACGTAGCCGTTCTTCTGCTTCTGGCTGGTCAGGCCCAGCACGACGGCCAGGTCGTCGTTGATCTTCTGCACGAACGAGCCGCTGGCGCGGTAGCCGGTCTGGCCGTAGTTCGGGATGTCCTTGCCGCCGTCGTAATAGACGGGGCCGGCGCGCAGCACGACCGACGGGCCCTTGTAGTCCAGCGGGTCGATCGTCGAGATGTTGATGGTGGCCGCGACGCCGCCGGCGATCAGGTCGGCCGACTGCGACTTGTAGACCTGCACGCCCGAGACGACTTCCGAGGGATAGACTTCCCAGCGGACGTTGCGGTCGGGCTCGGACGAGGCGACTTCGCGGTTGTTGATGGTGCCCAGCACGAGGCGGGCGCCGAGGCCGCGGACCACCGCCTGGCTGTCGTTGCCGCGGTCGCGGGTGGCGTTGACGCCGGGCAGGCGCGCGATCGACTCGGCGATCGTTACGTCGGGCAGCACGCCGATGTCCTTGGCCGAGATCGCCTCGACCACCTTGTCGGAGCCCTGCTTCACGTCGAGGGCGTCGCGCAGGCTCTTGCGCACGCCGGTGACGACGACTTCTTCGACCTGCGTGTCGGAGACAGCGGTGTCTTGAGCCCAAGCAGCCGACGAAACGGCGAGCAGGCTCAGGCCGCTGGCGGCGGCGAGCAGCATGGATTGACGGGTCATCTAGTTCCCCCAATTGGAAACGCGACGCCTTCTGCGGGCGTGGCTGTTTTCTGGTTTTGTGGATTGGACCGGCGCTCAGATCGCCGGATCAGTGGGGCGCGACGGTCCGCGCCGAAGTCGACCGCGCCTCTGCGGGCGCTGACGCGTCGGTTCTGCCGATCGACGCGTCGGTGCTATTTATCATACCAATCACATATGACAAGCGGTCACGGTTGAGCCGGCAACCTCAATGCACTCGGCTTGGCGGCGATGGTCGCGGTGACGGCGGACGCCGAACCCACCGCCTCGGCGGTCGGGGCGGTGGCCACGGTCACCGAAGCGCCCGGCATCAGGCGAGTGCGATAGACGAAGTCGGCGCCCTCGCGAACCATCGGGCGCGGCCCCGCCCCGCCCAGGAAGTCGCCGTCGATGAAGGCCGCCGGCTGGTCGCCCGCCGCCACCTTGAAGGTGGTCTCGACCGGGAAGGCGTAAGACGTCGACAGCCACTGCATGCCCTGCGTCGGTTGGCCCTTGAAGTCGAACAGGGTCGAATTCTCCCAGTTCGAGCCCGTGCCCCAGCGGGTCTTGCACTTGGTCGAGACCCAGGCCGGCTCCCAGTAGAAGACGCCCGTGCCGCCATTGGCGAAGACGAGTTGAGTGAGGTCGGTCAGGTACTTCTTCTGGCCTTCCTGCGTCGCCGGATAGCCGGGGATCAGCGAATCCTCGCCCAGCAGGTTGGGCGAGCTGTCGGCGCCGTCGGTGGTGAAGGGATAGGACGTCTCGACCACCACCACGTCGGCCGCATAGGTGTTGCGCAGGCGGTTGATGGTCACGCCCAGCTGCGCCATCGAGCGCTTGGACCACTTGCTGTAGTAGCTGATGCCGATCATGTCGAAGTCGGTGACCCCGGCCTTGGCGGCGGCGGCGAACCAGTCCTCGACGGTGTCGGGCTGGGCGATGTGCAGCATCACCCGCGGCTTCTTCGAGCCCGCCGCGCCCGCGTCGCGCACGGCCTTGATACCGGCGTTGAACAACACGGCGTTGCGGTCCCAGTTGATCGGGTCCTTGGCCTTGGCCAGGGTCGAGACGATCTCGCCGTTGGTCTCGTTGCCGACCTGGACCAGGTCGGGCATCAGGCCCTGGGCGTCCAGCTTGCGCAGGGTGTCATAGGTGAAGGCGTAGAGCGCCTTGGCCTGGTCGGGCGTGGAGAGCTTCTCCCAGGCCTTCGGAGCCAGCTGCTTCTCGCCGTCGGCCCAGTCGTCGGAATAGTGGAAGTCGAGCAGCACCTGCAGGCCCGCGGCCTTGGCGCGCTTGATGCTGCGGACCACGTCCTCGGGGTTGGAGTACTTGGTCCACTTGGGATCGTTCCACAGGCGGATGCGGGCGATGTTGGCCCCGGCCTGCTTGAAGTAGGCGTACTGCTCGACCTTCTGGTCGCCCGAGCGGTAGACCGCGCCGCAGTCGTCCATCTCGTTGGCGTAGGAGATGTCGACGCCCAGATAGGTCTTGGGCGGCAGGGGCTCGACGGCCAGGGCGCTGGTCGAGGCGAGCAGCCCGGCGATGAGGCCCAGCCCCAGCTTCTTCAATCCCGACATGGCGTAAGCTCCCGTTCGATCTTGTAGGCCGCGGGCGTGCGCGGCCGGATTTGCGGGCGGAATATCTTCGTATTGATATTACAAATCAAGCCACAGAACCGGCTGGTCATGTTTCGTCATGAAGGCGGTGCGGCTCCCCTTCCCGCTCGCGACCACGGAATGACGGAATGAGAGCAACGCGTCGATCGGCCATCCAAACAGGTTTGTCATCCCGGCCGGAGGACCGCGCCAGCGGTCCGTAGAGCCGGGACCTCCCACGCCTGCCGCCTGAACCGTGGGAGGTCCCGGCGCTCCGCTTCGCTGCGGCCGGGATGACAACAAGAGGCGCTTGACTCCGAAACCCTTCGGACTGATATTTCTGTCATGACAGAAACAGCTGACATGACCAGAAAGCTCCCCGCCGCGGTCGAGCAGTTCGTCCTGCGCTGGGGCGACATGGGCGGCCAGTGGGGCGTCAACCGGTCGGTCGCCCAGATCCACGCCCTGCTCTATCTGGCCGAAAAGCCGATGACGGCCGAGGACATCGCCGAGACCCTGGGCCTGGCCCGTTCCAACGTGTCCAACAGCATCAAGGAGCTGATCGGCTGGAAGCTGATCCGCCGTATCCCCGTGCTGGGCGACCGCCGCGACCACTACGAGGCCGAGGCCGATCTCTGGCTGATGCTCACCCGCATCGCCGAGGGCCGCAAGGAACGCGAGATCGATCCGATGGTCGAGGCCCTGACCCACGTGCTGGCCGCCGCCGACGGCGACCCGACCCTGGGCAAGACAGCCAAGAGCCGCCTGCGCTCGATGCACGAGTTCGTCAGCACCATCGACGGCTGGTACGGCCAGATGCTGACCGTGCCGCCCTCCACCCTGATGGCGCTGATCAAGATGGGGACCAAGGTCGTGGCCCTGCTGGGCCTGGGCCGGAGCAAGCCGCCCCCATAGGGCGTCGCGCCCGGCACGGGGGCGTCGGGGGACGCCTCAAAAATTTTGACCGACGATTTCTGTTTTTACAGAAATAACTGAGAATACGGGGAAGGCAGATGTTTCGTCTCGCAGCTCAAGAGGTTCCGGCCCAGGTCCGCCAGGCAGCGCCGATGGCACGTCCCGACACCCTGCACGACCTGCGCTTCGCCGCCCTGCTGGGGACGGAAGCCTGGGCCGGCCTGCCGCCGGTGGTGCGCGAGCGGTTCAGCAAGCGGATGGCGCCCGGCCTGGCCGTCACCTACGCCGGCGAGATCGTCGAGAGCCGCCGCAACGCCGCCGGCTGGATCCTGGCCCAGCTGTGCCGCCTGATCGGCGCGCCCCTGCCCCTGGGCGACGACCTGGGCGTGGCGGCGGTCGTCACCGTGACGGAAGACCATCAGGCCGGCGGCCAGTTCTGGACCCGGATGTACGGCCGCGCCCATGGATTTCCCCAAGTGATCCACAGCAGCAAGCGGTTCGCCGGCCCCACGGGGCTGGAGGAGTATCTGGGCGGCGGCTTCGGCATCGCCCTGGCCGTCAGCGCCGACGCGCGCGCCCTGCACTTCCACAGCGACCACTACTTCCTTGCGATCGGCCCCATGCGCCTGCGGCTGCCGGCCTGGCTGGCGCCCGGCGAGCTGACCATCAGCCACGTGGACCGCCCCGACGGGCGCTTCGACTTCGTCCTTCGCCTGCATCACCCCCTGCTGGGCGAGGTGATGCGCCAGGTCGGCGTGTTCCGCGAACGCGCCGCCGAACCTCGGGAGCTCCGCCAATGACCGACCTGATCTGGATCCTGGTCTTCGTGCAGGTGGCCATGGGCGGCTTCGACACGCTCTACCACCACGAACTGACCCAGCGCCTGGCCTGGAAGCCGTCGCAGAAGAGCGAGCTCATCCTGCACGGCGTGCGCAACCTGGCCTATGGGGTGATGTTCGCCGCCCTGGGCTGGAGCCGCCCCGAAGGCGCCTGGGCGATCGCCCTGCTGGCCCTGATGGCCGGCGAACTGGTCATCACCCTGTGGGACTTCGTCGAGGAGGACCGCACCCGCAAGCTGCCGGCCAGCGAGCGCGTGCTGCACACCCTGCTGACCCTGAACTACGGGGTGGTGCTGGCCATACTGACGCCGCTGCTGCTGGGCTGGGCGCAGCGTCCGACCGGCGTCGTGCCCGCCTTCCATGGCGCCTGGAGCATCCTCTGCGCCATCGCCGCCGTCGGCGTGGTGGTGAGCGGCCTGCGCGACCTGGCCGCCGCCGGGCGGACGGCGCGGATCGCGGTCGATGACCCGACGCCCCTGGTCGCCGCCCTGCCCCCGCGCCGGTCGGTGCTGGTCACCGGCGGCACCGGCCTGATCGGCGCCCGCCTGGTCGCGGCCCTGGTCGGGGCCGGCCACGAGGTGACGGTGCTGACCCGCGCCAGAGCCAACGCCGCCGCCCTGCCAGCCCCGATCCGCATCGTCACCGACCTTGACCAGATCGCCGACGACACGCGGCTGGACGCCATCGTAAACCTGGCCGGCGAGCCGATCTCCGACGGCCTGTGGACGATCGCCAAGCGCCGCCGCATCGTCCGCTCCCGGGTGCGGACCACCAAGGCCGTGGTCGCCCTGATCGCCCGGTTGGAAAAGAAGCCCAAGGTGCTGGTCAGCGGCTCGGCCATCGGCTGGTACGGTCTGCGCGGCGACGAGCCGCTGACAGAGGCCGACGGCGGCGAACCTTGCTTCTCCCGCTTCATCTGCGCCCTCTGGGAGAAGGCCGCGATCCGCGCCGAGGCCCATGGCGTGCGGGTGGTGCGGCTGCGCATCGGCCTCGTCCTCTCCACCGAGGGCGGCATGCTCTCCCGGATGCTGACGCCGTTCGAGTTCGGCCTGGGCGGGCCGTTCGGGGCCGGCCGCCACTGGATGAGCTGGATCCACCTGGACGACGTCGTGCGGATGATCGCCCACGCCATCGCCACCCCGCAGTGGAAGGGCGCGGTCAACGCCACGGCGCCGCGGCCGGTGACCAACCGCGCCTTCGCCGCCGCCCTGGGCCGCGTGCTGAACCGCCCGGCCCTGCTCCCCGCCCCGGCCTGGCCGCTGCGCGCGGCGCTGGGACCGTTCGCCGACGAGCTGCTGCTGAGCGGCCAGAAGGTGCTGCCGGCGGCGGCCCGCGACGCCGGCTTCCGCTTCGCCTATCCGATGCTCGACGAGGCCCTGGCCGCCCTCGTCGGCCGGCGGAACACCTCGCGTGAAAAGCGCGCCATCGCCAGGGAGACCCCCGCCAAGGCCTGATTCCAGCATGCGGGATGGCAAGCCCCGCAAGACTTGCTACCGGTAACCCGTCAAGCCGAAAAATCACCGTTCGGAACCCGACGTTCCCCGAAAGTTCCCCTTCCGTAGCGGCGCCACGGCCTGCCATACCTGCACTCAACCACAACGCCGCATAGAGACGGCGACCTAGGAGGAGATGAGGGATATGGCTGACGCCGCTGCGACGTCTGGCGCTAAGGACGGTAAGGTCGTGGAGCGCAAGGACGCCCTGGTCATCGGCGCGGCGTCGGTGGGCACGGTCTTCGAGTGGTACGACTTCTACCTGTACGGCTCGCTGGCGACCTACATCACCCACCACTTCTTCTCGGGCGTGAACGAGACCACGGGCTACATCTTCGCCCTGCTGGCCTTCGCGGCCGGCTTCGCGGTGCGGCCGTTCGGGGCGCTGGTGTTCGGGCGCCTGGGCGACCTCTGGGGCCGCAAGAACACCTTCCTCGTCACCATGCTGCTGATGGGCCTGTCGACCTTCGTCGTCGGCCTGCTGCCCAGCTACGAGCAGATCGGCGTCATCGCGCCCATCGCCCTCGTCGTGATGCGCCTGATCCAGGGCCTGGCCCTGGGCGGCGAGTACGGCGGGGCTGCGACCTATGTCGCCGAGCATGCCCCGCACGGGCGTCGCGGCTTCTACACCAGCTTCATCCAGATCACCGCGACCTTCGGCCTGTTCCTGAGCCTGGTGGTGATCCTGGCCACCCGCTCGACCGTGGGCGAGGACGCCTTCCAGGCCTTCGGCTGGCGCATTCCGTTCCTGATCTCGATCGCCCTGCTCGGCGTGTCGCTGTGGATCCGCCTGCAACTGTCCGAGAGCCCGTCGTTCCAGAAGATGGTCGACGAGGGCAAGGGCACCAAGCAGCCGCTGAAGGACAGCTTCGCCCGCTGGGGCAACCTGAAGATCGTCATTCTCGCGCTGGTGGGCCTGACCGCCGGCCAGGCCGTGGTCTGGTACACCGGCCAGTTCTACGCCCTGTTCTTCATCGAGAAGATGCTCAAGGTCGATGGCGCCCTGGCCAACACCCTGGTCGCCATCGCCCTGCTGATCGGCACGCCGTTCTTCGTGGTCTGCGGCTGGCTGTCGGACAAGATCGGCCGCAAGCCGATCATCATGCTGGGCTGCGCCCTGGCCGCCCTGACCTACTTCCCGCTGTTCAAGACCCTGACCAGCGCCGCCAACCCGCAACTGGCCGCCGCCACCGCCTCGGCCCCGGTGACCGTGGTCGCCGACCCGGCCGACTGCTCGTTCCAGTTCGACCCCATCGGCAAGACGGTGTTCAACACCTCCTGCGACCTGGCCAAGTCGTACCTGGCCAAGGCCGGCGTCAGCTACAACAACCAGCCGGCCGCGGCCGGCGAGACCGCCGAGGTCCGCATCGGCGGCGCCACCCTGCCCTCGTTCCGCGGCGAGACCCTGCCGAAGGCCGAGTTCGCCGCCGCCAAGAAGGCCTGGGAAGCAAAGCTGGGCGAGGCCCTGAAGACCGCCGGCTATCCAGCCAAGGCCGACCCGGCCAAGGTCAACAAGCCGCTGGTAGTGTTCGTCCTGACCCTGCTGGTGATCTACGTCACCATGGTCTACGGCCCGATCGCGGCCATGCTGGTCGAGATGTTCCCGACCAATATCCGCTACACCTCGATGAGCCTGCCCTACCACATCGGCAACGGCTGGTTCGGCGGCTTCCTGCCGACCACGGCCTTCGCCATGGTCGCGGCCACGGGCAACATCTACTACGGGCTCTGGTACCCGATCGCGGTGGCCGGGGTGACGGCGGTGATCGGCATCCTGTTCCTGAAGGAAACCAAGGACGTCGACATCGAGGCGTAGGTCGCCTTCGATCGGAGTTACGGAGGGGGCGCCGCAAGCGCCCCCTTCTTCGTTATGGGCTTGGCTTCAAGGCCGCAGCGAGAACGGCACCCAGCGGCGGTCGTCCTCGAACACCTCGAAGGCCCGGTCCACCGGCGGGAAGGCGCGCTGGGAACAGTCGTCGCGCTCGCAGATCCGGCAGCTGACCCCGATCGGCGCCGAGGGACCGGCCAGGTCCAGCCCGTCGGCATAGACCAGCTGGTCGGCGTAGCGGGCCTCACAACCCAGGCCCAGGGCATAGCGCCGCTCGGCCTGGCGATAGGCCCCCGACGGCTTCACCACCCCCCGCGCCAGGCAGATGTAGCGCGTCGCGTCCGGCATCTGGGCCAGCTGCACCAGCCAGGCGTCGGGCCGGGCGAAGGCGTCATGGACGTTCCACAGCGGGCAGGCCCCGCCGAAGCGGGCGAACTGCAGGCGCGTGGCGCTGTGGCGCTTGGTGATGTTGCCGGCCCGGTCCAGCCGCACGAAATAGAACGGCACGCCCCGCGCGCCCGGCCGCTGCAGCGTCGAAAGCCGGTGGAACACCTGCTCCAGGCTGGTCTGGAAGGAGAGCGCCAGCCGTTCGACATCGTGCCGCGCCGCCCGCGCCGCCTCTCGGAACCGCTCGTAGGGCAAGACCAGGGCGCCGGCGGCGTAATTCAGCAGGCCCGTACGGCAGACCTTGGCGGCGCTGTCGCTGCGAAAACCCGCCGCGGCCAGCTCGGCCTCGACGATGTCGGACAGGGTGAGCGCCGCGATCTGGTAGGCCAGCTGGAAGCTGCGGGTGGCCTCGGGGTGAGCCGCGCCGACGGTCACGGTCCGGCTGGCGGGGTCCCAGTGGCGCAGCAGGTCGGCCTCGCCGCTGCGGGCCACGCGCACGTTCAAGCGGTCGGCCAGCCAGGCCTCCAACGCCCGCTCGCCGCCCCCGCCGATCTCGCCCGCCAGGGCCTCGGCGGCGACGTCGAGGCTGTGAATGTAGTTGTTCTTGTAGTGGAAGAAGTCGCGGACCTCCTCGTAGGGCAGCAGCGCGCTGGCCGCCCCGCGCTCGTCCAGCGACACCGCCTCCTCGGTCGCCTTCAGCCGCTCGTCGAGCCGGCGATAGGCGCGGTGCAAATCGAGATACGCCTTGGCGAGGTTGGGGGTGTTGGCCACCGCCGCCTTGATCTCCGACAGGCTGGGGGCTTCCCCACCGGACGGCGCATCGGCGCTGGCCTCGCGCAGGTCGGCGATCAGCCGCTGGTCGTCGGCGGCGTCCAGCGAGGCGGCGTCGACCTCGAACACCCGCATGACGTCGATCAGCACCCGGGCGGTGACCGGCCGCTGGTTGGCCTCGATCTGCGACAGGTAGCTGGCCGATAGGCCCAGCTGCGCCGCGCAGGCCTCCAGCTTCCAGCCCTTGCCCTGGCGCAGCAGCCGCAGGCGCGGCCCGATGAACAACTTCTCTCCCATTTCGCAACTTTGCTATTTCACAAGATGCAAGTTCGCAAGCCCTCCCCGAAACCTCAATTTTCTTGAGCCTTCAGCCCTCAAGCTCGCAAATCCGATCTTTGCGACGTTCACGCACCGGGCCGGAGTCTTCCTTGCAGCACATTCTCGAAGAACTCGAACGCCGCCGGACCCAGGCCCGAGCCGGAGGCGGCGAGCGCCGCGTCGCGGCCCAGCACGCCAAGGGCAAGCTGACGGCGCGCGAGCGGATCGACCTGCTGCTCGACGAGGACTCGTTCGAGGAGTTCGACATGTTCGTCGAGCACCGGGGGACCGAGTTCGGCATGGCCGAGCAGAAGGT
>NZ_JBWKNI010000028.1:0-51496 GCF_059415485.1 Caulobacter sp. GW821-FHT10C03
CCCCTCCACCCCTTCGGGGTCCCCCTCCCCCAGAGGGGGAGGATCTTGATCGCGAACCCATGACCGACCACCTCCGCGCCCACGACGCCGCGCTGGAGCGCCTGCGGGCGCTGCACCCGCTGAAGATCGACCTGTCGCTGGACCGCATGCGCCGGCTGTGCGCGGCGCTGGACAACCCGCAGGACCGCCTGCCGCCGGTGATCCACGTGGCCGGCACCAACGGCAAGGGCTCGACGGCCGCCTATCTGCGCCACATGGCCGAGGCGGCGGGCCTCAAGGTCCACGTCTTCACCTCGCCGCACCTGGTGCGTTTCGTCGAACGCATCCGCCTGGCCGGGACGCTGATCACCGAGGCCCATCTGGCCGACGTGCTGGAGCGGGTCGAGGCCGCCAACGCCGGCGAGGCCATCACCTTCTTCGAGATCACCACGGCCGCGGCCTTCGTCGCCTTCGCCGAGACGCCGGCCGACCTCTGCATCGTCGAGGTGGGGCTGGGCGGCGTGCTCGACGCCACCAACGTGATCGCGCAGCCGGCCGTCAGCGTGATCGCCCCGATCGACCTCGACCACCGCGAATTCCTGGGCGACACGATCGAAGAGATCGCCGTCGAGAAGGCCGGGATCATCAAACCCGGCGCCCCCGCCGTCAGCGCCCGCCAGCAGGACGCCGTCGACGGCGTGCTGGAGACCGCCGCCGCCCTGGCCGGGGTCGAGCTCACGCTCATGGGCCGTGACTTCGACGCTTGGGAGGAACGCGGCCGCCTGCTGGTGCAGATGGAAGACCGCCTGCTCGACCTGCCCGCCCCCGCGTTGCCCGGCGAGCACCAGTTCGCCAACGCCGGCCTCGCCGTCGCGGCCCTTCTGGCCCTGGACGATCCCCGGATCGACGAGGCGGCCATGGGCCAGGGGATCGCCGGCACGGTCTGGCCGGCCCGCTTCCAGCGCCTGACGGCCGGTCCCTATGCGGAAGCCGCGCAAGCCGCCGGCGCCGACCTGTGGCTCGACGGCGGGCACAATCCCCACGCCGGCCGCGCCGTGGCCCGCGCCGTGGCCGATCTGGCCGCCCGCGACGGCCGTCCCGTGGCGCTGATCTCGGGCCTGCTGGCCAACAAGGACGCCACCGGCTTCTTCGGAGCCTTCCGGGGGATCGCCGCCAAGGTGTTCACCGTCACCTTCGAAGGCCACGCCGCCGCCAGCGCCGCCGAAACCGCCGCCGCCGCCGAACTGGCCGGCCTGCGCGCCGCCGCCTGCGACGGGCTGGACGACGCGCTCACGCGAGCGTTGGCGCTGGACCCCGTCCCGCACGTGCTGATCTGCGGGTCGCTGTATCTCGCGGGAGAAGTGCTGGGCGCCAGCGAGGCGACCTGGCCGGTCTAAATCCCTCTCCCCTTGCGGGAGAGGGTGGCCTCCGAAGGAGGTCGGGTGAGGGGTCGCACAAACAGAAACGCCGCGACAGCCGTTCAGCTGTCGCGGCGTTTGCCGTCTGAGAGACCCCTCATCCGTCGGCTATCGCCGACACCTTCTCCCGCAAGGGGAGAAGGACGAGATCAGAAATTCCGCACCGAGATGTCCGGCACCGCCAGCACGCCGGCCTCGCCGCTTTCGTCGCCCCAGGCCAGGCGCGAACCGTCGGCGTTGACCGACAGGCTGCTGATCGGAGCGCCCTTCTCGGCCTTCAGGGTCTCGATGCGGCCCGAGCGCATGTGCGCGGCCCAGACGCGGCCGTTGTCCTGGCCGGCGATCATCACCGGCAGGGCGTCGATCCCCGCCACCTGCACCACCAGCGAGTCGCGCGAGAAGCCGATCTCGGCGGCCTCCTTGCCCATCGGGCCGCTGGCCCCGGCGAACGGCCAGATCACCGCGCCATTGGCGCCGGCGGTGGCCAGCAGGTTGCCCTTGTCGAAGAAGTCCAGGCTCTTGATCTTGGCCGGATAGCCGCCCATCCGCATGTCCTTGCCGTCCGACAGGCGCCAGCCGTGCAGCTGGTTCTCCTGCATCGCCGAGACCAGGAACTTGCCGTCGGGGCTGTAGGCCAGGGCCACGTGGCTGCCGGCCCACTTCATCACTGTCGGCTTCTGGTCGGCGATGCGGCTCCACCACAGCGACACGCCGCCGTAGCCGGCCGCGGCCAGGCGCTTGCCCTTCGGGTCGAAGGCCACGCCCGAGACCGTCTTCTCGTGGACGTAGGTGCGGCGGAAATCGGCGTCGGCCGAGTCCAGCACGTGCGCTTCCTTGCCGGCCGTGAAGGCGATCAGGCCCGAGGCGGCGCTGGCCGTCACGTGCTCGATCCACTTGCCCTTCACCTCGGCCAGCAGGGTGGCCACGACCTCGTCGCCCTCGACCCGGCTCCAGACCACCCGGCCGTCGTCGCCGCCGGTCACCAGGCCCCGGCCCGAGGGGTGGACGCAGGCGGCCAGCACGGCTCCACCGAGCGGTCCGCCATGGGCTTCCACGGTGACGAAACCGCCCTCGGCCTCGAATCGGACGGTGCCGTCGCCCAGGGCGAACCCGGCGCGTCCAGCGCGATCGAACAGGGCGGCGGTGACGTAGGCGTCGAAGGAAAAGATCATGCGCGGGGGCTTAGCGCGGCCTGATGGCCAGCGCTAGTCGCGCGGGGCGCGAAGCCCGGCGCCCAAAACGCTCTCCTGAACGGCGTTAGGCCAAAAAGACTCACAAAAGGGGTTGCCATTGCGGCGCGTCGTCGGGCTTTACTTCCGCGCTCGTCTGCGCCAGACGTGGCATCTAACAATTTCTGGACCGCCTGGGGGCGGTCCCCGGGAGACAGTCAGGCTATGGCGGCTAAACTTGCTGGCGGCGGCGGCGGTCGCTACTCGCTGAACCAGAATTCAGAAATCAACGTCACGCCCTTCGTCGACATTCTGCTCGTTCTGCTCATCATCTTCATGGTCGCCGTGCCGATGGCCGTGACCTCGATCAAGATCGACCTTCCCCCCGCTTCGCCGCCGCCTCCCGGCGTGAAGCCGAAGGAGCCGGTCTTCATCTCGATCCAGAAGTCGGGCGCTCTGTTCATCGCGGACAAGCAAACCAGCCTCGACAACCTGCAGTTCGACCTGGACGCCAAGTTCACCTCGAACGGCCAGGCTGGCCCGAAGGACGACCAGCGCGTGATGATCCGCGCCGACGCCGACGTCATGTACGCCGACTTCATGGGCGTGCTGAACCAGCTGCAGACCGCTGGCTGGTACAAGGTCGGCCTGATCAACGAAGACATCCACTAAGCAGGACGTCTTCGGCGACAGCCAAAAAGACCAAGGGGCCGGCGGCGAAAGCTTCCGGCCCCTTTTTCTTGTCCGCTTTTCAGGAAAACCCGATGCCCGACGCCAAGACCTGGATCGCCTTCGCCCTGGTTTGCCTGGGGATGGCCCTGACCCCGGGGCCGAACATGCTCTATCTGGTCAGCCGCTCGATCTGCCAGGGGCGCTGGGCCGGGATCGTGTCGCTGGTCGGCACGGCGGCGGGTTTCATCGTCTATCTGGTCTGCGCGGCGCTGGGCATCACCGCCCTGCTGATGGCCGCCCCGATCGCCTACGACGTCCTGCGGTTCGGCGGGGCGCTCTATCTGGGCTGGCTGGCCTGGCAGGCGATCAAGCCGGGCGGACAGTCGCCCTTCCAGGTGCGCGAGCTGCCCAAGGACCCGCCGGCCAAGCTGATGGCCATGGGTTTCCTGACCAACCTGCTCAATCCCAAGGCGGCGATGCTCTATCTGTCGCTGCTGCCGCAGTTCATCGACCCCAAGCACGGAGCAGTGCTCAGCCAGTCGCTGCTGCTGGGCGGCACCCAGATCGCCGTCAGCCTGACGATCAACGGCCTGATCTGCCTGGCCGCCGGCTCGATCGCCACCTTCCTGGCCACGCGCCCCAGCTTCGCCCTGGTCCAGCGCTGGCTGATGGCCAGCGTCCTGGGCGGCCTGGCCGTACGCATGGCCACCGAGGCCCGGCGCTAGGGTCGAAACCTGGCAGCAGCCTGTCGGCGGGACGTTCCCTGCCGGCCACAACAAGCCTATCTAGCCGCCCATGAGCGACTTCGACGACGAGGACGAGACCCAGGGCCGCCGCCGGGCGCTGTCCAACACCCAGGTGCTGGGCTTCCTGGCGCGCTTCTGGCTGCGCCGGAAGCTGATCTTCACCGCCGGGGTGGTGCTGACCCTGATCGCGGTGGGCTTCGACGTGGCCCTGCCGACCGCCGCCGAGCATCTGGTCAATGTCGTGGTGGCCGGCGAGAAGTCGCGCGCCTGGGGGGCCTGGGCCGTCTTCGTCGGCGTCTACCTGGCCTTCTCGCTGATCCGCAACATCGCCCACCGGTTCTGGATCCCGCTGGCCGCCCGCAACATGGAGGAGATGACCAACGAGGGCTTCGCCCGCGTCCAGGCCTTCTCGTCCGACTGGCACGCCGACAGCTTCGCCGGCGCCACGGTGCGCAAGCTGACCCGCGCCATGTGGGGCTATGACAGCGTCACCGACGCCTTCACGATCTGGCTGGTGCCCAGCATGATCGTGCTCTTGGGCCTGTCGGGCGTGATGCTGGTCAAGCAGCCCCTGGCCGGCGCGATCTCGCTGGTCGTGGTGCTGCTGTATCTGTCGGTGAACCTGTGGATCACCGAGCGCTACGTCCGGCCCGCCAACCTGAAGTCCAACGCCCTGGACTCCGCCATCGGCGGGGCCCTGGCCGACGCGGTGACCTCCAACCCGACGGTGAAGGCCTTCGGCGCCGAGGACCGCGAGACCCAGCGCCTGGCCCAGGTCACCGCCGCCTGGCGCGACGCGGTGATGGTCACCTGGAACCGCTTCACCGACGTCTGGCTCGGCCAGAACCTGCTGCTGGTCGTGCTGCAGGCCGGCCTGACCGGGGCCATGGTCTGGTCCTGGATGCGCGGCCAGGCCAACGCCGGCGACATCGTCGCGGCCATGACCTCGTTCCTGCTGATGAGCGGCTATCTGCGCAACATGGGCGAGAACATCCGCATGCTGCAGAAGGGCATCGACGACAGCGAGGACGTCGCGGCCTGGTCGACGCTGCCGCCGCAGATCGCCGACGCCCCCGGCGCGCCCGACGTCATCACCGGCCCCGGCGCCGTCGCCTTCCAGGGCGTGACCTTCGCCTACCGCAACGCCGGCGCGCCGCTCTACGACCGCTTCTCGCTGGATATCGCGCCGGGCGAGAAGGTGGCCTTGGTCGGCCCCACGGGCTCGGGCAAGTCGACCTTCGTCAAGCTGATCCAGCGCCTGCACGACCTGCAGGGTGGACGGATCCTGATCGACGGCCAGGACGTGGCCAAGGTCACCCAGGGCTCCCTGCGCCGCGCCATCGCCGTGGTGCCGCAGGACCCGGCCTTGTTCCACCGGTCCTTGCTCGACAACATCGCCTACGGCCGTCCCGACGCGACCTTCGAGCAGGTGGTGGAGGCGGCGAAGAAGGCCCGCGCCCACGACTTCATCCTGAAACTGCCGCACGGCTACGACACCCTGGTGGGCGAGCGCGGCATCAAGCTGTCGGGCGGCGAGCGCCAGCGCGTGGCCATCGCCCGCGCCTTCCTGACCAACGCCCCGATCCTCGTTCTGGACGAGGCCACCTCGTCGCTCGACGTCGAGACCGAGGCCCTGGTGCAGGAGGCCGCCGAGGCCCTGATGCAGGGCCGCACGACCATCGTCATCGCCCATCGCCTGTCGACCGTGCGCGGCGCCGACCGGATCCTGGTTTTCCAGAACGGCCGTGTGGTCGAGGAGGGCCGCCACGCCGAACTGAAGGCGGCCGGCGGGGTCTATGCGCGGCTGAACGCGGTCAGCGAGGGGGCGGTTTAGGCCGCGAGGCCAGGGCCTCGGCCGCCGTCACGTTGCAGGCGTCGCCCTGCGGCCGAAGCTCCATCCGGACATCCCCGATCACCACGTCGCGAAGGGGCGAGGGTTCGACGGTCGCGGCCCCGCCCGAGCGCGCCAGCACCCCGGCGATGTCGGCCACCCGGCCGCAGGGGCTGGACGCATAGCCGATCTTCTTCCAGCGACCTTCGCGCATGCCGAAGACGTCCAGCATCGAGCCGCTCGACAGCAGCACCTCCTCGGACCCGTCCGCGTCGATGTCCAGCAGCAGGGCCGAGCACGGCTTGGCGGCGAAGCGGCACGGCGAGTCGCTGAGATCGACCAGGCGTTCGAAGCCGTTCGGCAGGGTCCGCCCCTTGGGGTAGACGATCACGCCGGCCATCGGCTCGGCCTTCCCCGGCGCGGGCCCGGCCGCCAGGCGGGCGAGGCTGGCCTTGGCCGCCTTGGCGACGACGGCGTCCGGACCGGCCGCCAGCCGCTTGAGCGCATCCAGGCCGAACCGGCCGCTGCGGAACCGCAGGAAGTCGAAATCGAACGCCTCGGCCTTGACCTTGCCGGCCTGCAGCCGCGCGACCTGGTCGTTCACCGACAGTCGGCGCGGATCGGCCAGGGGCGTCACCAGGGCCAGCAGTACGACGATGACCACGAAGGCCATGCCGATATTGGTCGTCTCCAGGGCCTTCAGCCAGGGGCCCGGCCGCACGGCGGCGACCGCGTAGCCGATCGCATAACCGGCCGCGACCAGCACGCAGGCGGCGGCGATGATCCGGTCGGTGCTGAGGCCGTACTGGCCGATGCGCAAGGACAGGCCATAGGCCGCCAGCACGGTGATCGGAACCAGCAACAGGCCGGCCAGCCGCGCCGCCCACTTCAGGATCAGGGCCGTCGTCTCGGTGCCGTCCTGATAGGCGGCGTTGGTCAGCAGAATCAGGAAGGCCGCCGCGGTCAGCAGGCTGGCCGTGGCGCTGCGGGTCTTCCACAGCGGCTCCAGACCGGTGAACGGCAGGGTCAGCAGGAACGCGCCCGCGATCAGCACCATCAGCGGCAGCAGCCAGGCCAGCAGGGTCAGGGCCACGGTCCGCACCCCGCGCACCAGGCCGGCCCGCACGTCGGTCAGCTGGACGGCGGCGGCGAAGATCGTGGTGGTGGCGGGAATGGCGAAGAGCTTGGTCTGGATGATCGTCTCGATGATCCCGACGCCGATCAGCTTGAACAGCACCGCCGCCAGCCACAGCAGCAGCCAGAAGGCGCCGGTGAAGCCGACCGCTAGCGCCAGCTGAACCCCGTGCTTCCAGGTAATGTCGAAATAGCTGGCGAAGCGGGCGATGGGCCGCCGCTCGATGTCGGCCGGCTCGACCAGGTGGTGACCGATGAAGATCAGGGCCGCCACGCCCAGGAAGCTTAAGGGTCCAAGGCCGTTGACGCCCGAGGCCGACGGATCGCCGCTCCACACGCCATAGGCTCCGACCCCGGCGGCGAGCAGAACGACCAGCCCCTTCCAGGAAGCCAGCGCGGGCCAGCGCATGGTCGAAAGCCCGGCCAGCACCACGAACGGCGCGAACAGGAAGGCCAGCAGGAAGGCCGCATAGACCATGGGCTGGCCGTCGGGCCAGCGCTTGAACTCGTCGGCCTGATACAGGCAGTACAGCAGCAGCCCCTGGGCCAGGCCCGTGACCAGGCGCAGGATCGCCGCCCGGCGGACGGCGCGCGGATCGGCTTCGACGGCTTGATCGGTCATCGACGGGCTCCTGCAACCTTCGAGCAGCAGAGATCACGCCCCGCGTGCGGCGCCTAGGACGAAGCTTGGCCTCCATCCTTTCTCCACACTCTCTCGACGCTCCCTCGACGCTCCCTCGACGCCTTGCCCTGGCGCGCCCCCGCTTCTAGGTTCCGCCCCGTTCCAGGAGTCTCCCCGCCCATGGCCTATCGCTCGCTTCGCGAATTCATCGACGTGCTGGAGGCCCAGGGCGAGCTGGTGCGGGTCAAGGAGCCGGTCTCCTCGGTCCTGGAGATGACCGAGATCCAGACCCGCCTGCTGGCCACCGGCGGCCCGGCAGTGCTGTTCGAGCACGTGCTGCTGCCCGACGGGTCGCGGTCTTCGATGCCGGCCCTGGCCAACCTGTTCGGCACGGTCAAGCGCGTGGCCATGGGCGTCACCCTGGGCGGCGAGCCGCGCACCACCGCCGGCGAACTGCGCGAGGTGGGCGAGCTGCTGGCCTTCCTGCGCCAGCCCCAGCCCCCCAAGGGCCTGAAGGACGCCATCGACATGCTGCCGCTGGCCAAGACGGTGCTGTCGATGCGCCCGGGCACGGTGAAGAAGGCGCCCGTGCAGGAAGTGGTGCTGAAGGGCGACCAGATCGACCTTTCGAAGCTGCCGGTGCAGACCTGCTGGCCGGGCGAGCCGGCGCCGCTGATCACCTGGGGCCTGGTGGTCACCAAGGGCCCCAGCGACGACCGCGAAGACGACTTCAACCTCGGCATCTACCGCATGCAGGTGCTGGGCAAGGACCGGGCGATCATGCGCTGGCTGGCCCACCGCGGCGGGGCCCAGCACTACGCCCGCCACAAGAAGGCCGGCAAGAAGGAGCCCCTGCCCTGCGCCGTGGTGCTGGGCGCCGACCCCGGCACGATCCTGGCCGCCGTGACGCCGGTGCCCGACACCCTGTCCGAATACCAGTTCGCCGGCCTGCTGCGCGGCGCCAAGCTCGACCTCGTGCCGGCCAAGACCGTGCCGCTGATGGTGCCGGCCCAGGCCGAGATCGTCATCGAGGGCCACGTCCTGCTCGACGAGCACGCCGAGGAAGGCCCCTACGGCGACCACACCGGCTACTACAACAGCGTCGAGACCTTCCCGGTCTTCCAGGTGACCGCGATCACCATGCGCAAGGACCCGATCTACCTGACCACCTTCACCGGCCGGCCGCCGGACGAGCCCTCGGTGCTGGGCGAGGCGCTGAACGAGGTGTTCATCCCGCTGATCCGCCAGCAGTTCCCCGAGATCGTCGACTTCTGGCTGCCGCCCGAGGGCTGCTCCTACCGCATCGCCGTGGTGTCGATGAAGAAGGCCTATCCGGGCCACGCCAAGCGGGTGATGCTGGGCGTCTGGAGCTATCTGCGCCAGTTCATGTACACCAAGTGGGTGATCGTCGTGGACCATGACATCAACGCCCGCGACTGGAAGGACGTGATGTGGGCGATCAGCACCAAGATGGACCCCGCCCGGGACATCACGGTGATCGAGCACACCCCGATCGACTATCTCGACTTCGCCAGCCCCGTCAGCGGCCTGGGCTCCAAGATCGGCCTCGACGCCACCGACAAGTGGGAGCCGGAGACGAACCGCGAATGGGGCGAGGAGATCCGCATGGACCAGGCCGTGGTCGATGCGGTCAGCGAGAAGTGGTCGCGGCTGGGCCTGCCGGGCGAAGGCAAGCCGATCTGGAAGACGAAGTAAGGACGCGCTGGCGGACGAGCGACTTTCAAGTTATTACTTAGTAATAACGGAGACAGTCATGCGCTCGTCCGTCCGCAAGATCGGCAATTCCGCTGGCGTTCTGCTGCCCAAGACCGCGCTCGAAAGCCTGGGCGTCGGGGTCGGCGACGCACTCGAACTCACCCTTTCGGGCGACGAAATCGTTATCAAGGCGGCCAAGCGTCACGTGCGCGATGGCTGGGAAGAAGCCTCCAGGCAGATTGGCGCGGAAGGCCTTAGCGAAGAAGACATCGAGTGGCTCGAAGCGCCGCTCACCGCCGAGACCGACGAGGACTGGACATGGTGATGCGCGGTCAGGTCTGGCTGGTCCGTCTTGATCCCACCGAGGGCAGCGAACTCCAGAAGACCCGGCCCTGCATCGTGGTCTCTCCGCCGGATTTCACCCACCACCGCGTGGTCACCGTCGTGCCGCTGACCAGCGGAGCACGGCCTGCACCCTACCGCCCCGCTGTCACCTACCAGGGCCGGGAAGGCTTCGTGCTGATCGAGCAGATCCGAACGGTCTCTCGCACACGGTTCATCCGCCGCCTGCCCGACATCGATCCCGAGACCCTGGCCGCCACGCTCGCCGCCCTACGCGAGATGTTCGAAGAATAGATCGCCTACATGAACAGCCTCACGTCTGCATCGACCGCAGGTTTCCGCAACGGCTTCCTATCCATGGCCACCGCCGCCATCCTGCTTTCCTCCGGAGCCCCCGCCATGTCGCAACCCAAGAAGCCCTGGGACGAAGCCTTCCTGCCGCCCGCGCCGCAGTGGCAGGGCGCGAGCCAGGCGCTGATCCGTGATGCGGCCGATCCGTGGGTGACGCCGTTCGAGGCCGATCCGGGCCACGACTTCTCGCCGACCTACACCGACACCCGCGCCTGGTTCGACAAGCTCGACAAGGCGACCAAGCTGGTGCGCGTCGAGGACTTCGGGGTCTCGCCCGAGGGCCGGCCGATCTTCGCCGTCATCGCCAGCAAGGACGGCGACAAGCTGGATCCGAAGAAGCCGCTGCTGCTCGTGCAGTGCGGCATCCACCCGGGCGAGATCGACGGCAAGGACGCGGGCATGATGCTGCTGCGCGACATGGCGTTCCACGGGAAAGACGGCCTGCTCGACAAGGTCAATCTGGTGCTGATCCCGATCCTGTCGGTCGACGGCCACGAGCGCTCGGGCCCCTATTCACGGCCCAACCAGCGCGGGCCGCGCATCCAGGGCTGGCGCAACACCGCCACCAACCAGAACCTCAACCGCGACTTCATGAAGCTCGACCAGCCCGAGATGCAGGCGCTGAAGCGGCTCCAGGCCAGGTACCACGCCGACCTCTACGTCGACGTCCACGTCACCGACGGCATGGATTACCAGTACGACGTCACCTACGGCTACAACGGCGAGGACGGCGTCTGGTCGCGCTCGCCGGCCACGGCCAAGTGGCTGGACGAGGCCTTCAAGCCGGCCATCAACCAGAGCCTGGAGGCCGAGGGCCACATCCCGGGCGAGCTGGTGTTCGGCGTCGACGAGCGCAACCCCAAGGCCGGGCTGTCGGACGGCGGGCTGGGCGAGCGGTTCTCCAACGGCTGGGGCTCGGCCGCCCACGTGCCGACCATCCTGATCGAGAACCACAGCCTCAAGCCCCACGCCCAGCGGGTGCTGGGCACCTATGTCTTCATCGAGACGGCGCTGAAGCTGCTTGCGCAGAAGGGCGACACCCTGCGAACCGCCGTCGCCGCCGACAGCGCCCTGCGCCCGGCGACCATCCCGGCCAATTTCGTCGCCGACGACAAGCCGACCACGACCCGCGCCTTCAAGGGCATCCGCTACGAGACCTACGACAGCCCCGCCTCGGGCAAGACCGAGATCCGCTGGCTGGGCGAGGCCGACCCCGAACTGTGGCAGCTGCCGTTCTACGGCTCGCACCCGACGCTGCAGCTCTCGCGGCCCAAGGCCTACTGGGTGCCCAGCTATCGCGCCGACATCATCGAGCGGCTGAAGCTGCATGGGGTGAAGGTCGAAACCTTGGACGCGCCCAAGGTCGTTCCCGTCGAAATGCTGCGCCTGGTCGAGCCCAAGGTCGCCCCGCGCGCCAACGAGGGCCACGTCCAGATGAGCGTCGAGCAGGTGACGACGCAGGCCCGCGACTGGACCTTCCCCAAGGGCTCGGTGCGCGTGCCGACCGACCAGCCGCTGGGCGACCTCGTCGTGCTGCTGCTCGAGCCGCAGTCGAGCGAAAGCGTCTTCGCCTGGGGCATGGTCCCCGAGGTGCTGAGCCGAGTCGAATATATCGAGCCTTACGCCATCGCCCCGCTGGCCGAAAAGATGATGGCCGCCGATCCGGCGCTGAAGGCGGAATTCGAGGCCAAGCTCGCCGCCGACCCCAAGTTCGCCGCCGATCCCGACTCGCGCCTGGCCTGGTTCTACAAGCGCACGCCCTTCTACGACGACCGCCACCTGCTCTACCCGATCGCCCGGGAGAAGTAGGGGACGTGGAGTAGATCCTCCCCCTCTGGGGGAGGTGGCCCAGAGGGCCGGAGGGGGTAGCGCGGGCCTATGCCGAGCAAACCCCCTCAGTCGCTCCGCGACAGCTCCCCCAAGGGGGGAGCATCTTCGGCCTCACACCTCCCACGGCCTCTCCGCCCCATACCGCGCGACCAGCGCATCGACCGCCGCCCGCAGCCGGGCGCTCGGATACGGCGTGCGGGGCCAGACCAGGTTCACCGGCAGGGGGCTGTCGAACACCCCGTCGAGCACCGTCTCCAGCCGGCCGGCGGCCAGGTCTTCGGCCACCACCCAGCGGGGGACCATGGCGATCCCGGTTCCGGCTCGCGCCGCCTCGGCCAGAACCAGGGCGTCGCCGATCCGCAGGCGGCCATCGACCGCCAGGCTGCGGGCGACACCGTCCGCGTCGACATAGGGCCAGGGCGTCGGGCGGCCGTCGCGGGCCTCGACCAGGCAGTCGTGATCCAGCAGGTCCTCGACGCGCTCGGGCCGGCCCCGCGCATCGAGATAGGCCGGCGTCGCGCAGACCACCCGTCGCTGCACGCCCAGCGACCGGGCGACCAGACCCGCCCGGTCGTCGAGGTCGCCGATGCGCACGGCCAGATCCACGCCCTCGGCCGTCAGGTCCACCGCCCGCGCGCCGAACACGACCTCCAGCCGCAGGCCCGGCCAGCGCGCGACAAGCTCCAGCAGAACCGGCATGACGAAGGCCCGGCCCAGCAGCGGCGGCAGGGCCACGCGCAGCAGGCCCGACGGCTCGCCCCGACCTTGCAGCAGTTCGGCCTCCGCCTCGGCCAGTCCCGCCAGCGCCGCGACGCAGCGCGCATGGAACACCCGGCCGTCCTCGGTCAGGGAGACGCTGCGGGTGGTGCGGGCCAGCAGGCGCACGCCCAGCCGCGCCTCCAGCCGCTGCACCGCCTTGCCCACGGCCGAGGGCGACAGGCCCAGCGCCGGCGCGGCGGCGGCGAAGCCGCCATGCTCGGCCACGGCCACGAAGGCCCGCACGCCGCCATAGCGGTCGAGGGAGGGGATCGACATCATTCCCGCACTGAAGTCCGGAATGATCGGAATTCAAGTCGTTTCCGTCGTGCTTGCCCGCCGCCTAGCCTCGCGGCCATGCGATACGATGAAAAGACCCTGGTGGTGATCGGCGGCGGCTCGGGGATCGGGCTGGCCACGGCGAAGGCCTTTGTCGAAGGCGGCGGCCGGGTGGTGATCGGCGGACGCTCGGCCGACCGGCTGGAGGCGGCCCGCGCCCAGCTCGGCCCCAACGCCCAGGCCGCGACCATCGACCTCTTCGACACCGCCTCCGTCGCGCGGTTCTTCGAGCCCCTCGACCGCATCGACCACCTGTTCACCCCGGCCGCGACCTACACGATCGCCCCCTTCGACCATCCCGACGAGGCGACCATCGCCTCGCCGTTCGACGGCAAGTTCTGGGGCCAGGTGCGTTGCGTCCGCGCCGCCGCGCCCAGGCTGTCGCCCGACGGCTCGGTGGTGCTGATGTCGGGCGCCGCCAGCGCCCGGCCGCCCAAGGGCGCGGCGCTCTACGCCGCCGCCAACGGCGCGACCGAGGCCTTCGGGCGCGGCCTGGCCGTCGATCTGGCGCCCGTACGGGTCAACGTCGTCGCCCCCGGCACGATCGACGGCGACCTCTGGGCCCGCCGTCCCGCCGAGGTCCGCGAAGCCGCCTTCGCCGACCAGGCCAAGGGTTCGCTGGTCGGCCGCCCCGGCCGCGAGGCCGAGATCGCCCAGGCCGTGCTGTTCCTGCTGACCAACGGTTTCACCACCGGGACCACCCTGTTCACGGACGGCGGCTACAGCCTGCGCTGATGCCCGCCGCCGCTTTTCATTGCAGGGCGAGCGAGGGGACCGTCACGGCCCGTATCGGCAAGGGCCCGTTCGAGGGGATCTCGATCCCCCGTTCCGCGAGCCACGATCTCAGGGGCTCGGCGGGAGGGCTGGCCACGAACTGCTGGGCCGCCCCGAAGCCGCCGATCCGTCCGCTTCGAACCTGAGCCGCCATGTCTTCGGCCGAGGTCGGATAGCTGCGCAGGCAGGCGTCGATCTGGGCCGCCCATACGTCGAAAGCGCCCTCTTCGACCCCTTCCGGAAAGATATAGCGCGCCATTTCGCCGGGGAAATTGGCCGTATGGATCATGAAGGGCGGCGACGTCAGGACCTTGCCCCTGCTGTTCACAAAGTCATCCACGCCGGTGAAACTCAGGCCCATCAAGCCCGAGACGCTCACGGCGCCCCACTTCAGGTGGGGCGTGAAGATGAAAAAGGGCGTGATTTCCTGCCAGGATTGGAAAAACACCGGCGAGCGGCCGAGCTTTCCCGGCAACTTGAAGTGATCGAGGCCACGCTCGATCAGGGCGTCCACGCCTCGCCACTTCAGCGGATTCTGCGCTTTGGTCATGATCTTTCGTCTACGCGAAGCTCAACCGCAGCGTAAGTGACCGCCGCATCATTACCGCGACGCCGCCGGCGAGAGCAGCGCCTCGAAGCCGCCCGCAAGCTCAACCTTACGCCACGTTACCGGTTGCCTTCGGCGCGGAAGCGAGGCCCATATGCGGCCCCGCTTTCTGTTCCGAAGGGTCCGCGCCATGGACGTTTCCGCCGCCGGCCACGCCGCCGCCCTCTGGGCCGGCCTGCACGTCTTCCTGCTGCTGGTGCTGTCGCTGCTGGTCGTGCGCCTGCGCCAGAAGCACAAGGTGGCCCTGGGCGACGGCGGCGTTCCGGAGCTGGCCCAGGCCATCCGCGCCTTCGGCAACGCCAGCGAATACATTCCCACGGGCCTTGGCGTGCTGGCGGTGCTGGCCGTCGTCGGCGCGCCGATCATCGCCGTGCACGGCGTCGGCTTCGTGCTGTTCGCCGGCCGCCTGATCCACGCGGTGGGCCTGTCGCGCAGCGGCGGCGTCTCGATCCCGCGCGCCGTCGGCATGATCTGCACCTGGCTGGCCTACGTCTTCGGCGGCGTGATCCTGCTGTTCTACGCCATTCCCTGAGTTTCCGGGGGTCGGCGACGCTTGCCCCGCCCGCCCCGCCTCGTCATAAGGCCCCATGGACGAAAACCTGTTGCATGACGTCGTCGCCGCCGCGCGCAAGGCCGGGGCGGACGCCGCCGAGGCCGTGTTCGCCGAGCGCCAATCCCTGTCGGTGGGCGTACGCCTGGGCGAGCTGGAGGAAGTCGAGCGCGAGGAGGCCAAGGACCTGGGCCTGCGCGTCTTCGTGGGCCGCCGCAGCGCCACCGTCTCGGGCTCCGACGTCAGCCCCGAGGCCCGCGCCAAGCTGATCGAGCGCGCCGTGGCCATGGCGCGCCTGGCCCCCGAGGATCCCTATGCCGGCTTCGCGCCGCAGGATCGCCTGGCCAAGGGTCCGTTCCCCGAGCTCGACCTGGTCGATACCTACGAGCCCACCGCCGAGACCCTGGAGACCCAGGCCCGCGAGGCCGAAGAGGCCGCCCGCGCGGTCGAGGGCGTGACCAATTCCGACGGCGGCTCGTCGAGCTGGAGCTCCACCGCCTGGCGCCTGGTCACCAGCGACGGCTTTTCGGGCCTGCACGCGGCCACGGGCTTCGGCATTTCCGCCTCGGCCATCGCCGGCGAGGGCGCGGGCATGGAGCGCGGCGGCGAAGGCCGCTCGGTGCGCCACGCGCAGGACCTGCCAACGCCCCAGGCCATCGGCGACAAGGCCGGCCATCAGGCCGTCTCGCGCCTCAACGCCCGCAAGATCGGCTCGACCACCGCCCCGGTGATCTTCGAGAACCGCCTGGCCATGTCGCTGATCGGCCCGCTGATCGGCGCCATCTCCGGCCCTTCGATCGCCCGCGGCACCTCGTTCCTGAAGGACAAGCTGGGCCAGCGGATCTTCGCCGCCGGCGTCCAGTTGACCGAAGACCCGCACCGCGTGCGCGGCCTGGGCTCGGCCCCGTTCGACGACGAGGGCGTGACCACCGTGCGCCGCGCCCTGATCGACGACGGCGTGCTGACCACCTGGCTGCTCAACAGCGCCAGCGCCCGCCAGCTGAACCTGGAAACCACCGGCCACGCCTCGCGCGGCTCGGCCGGCCCGCCCGGGGTCTCGACCCACAATCTCACCTTGGAGCCGGGCGAACTTGACCTGGCCGGGCTGATGGGCCAGGCCAAGGACGGCCTCTTCATCACCTCGATGTTCGGCCCGTCCCTGAACGGCAACACCGGCGACTGGTCGGTGGGCTGCTCGGGCTTCTGGTTCGAGAACGGCCAGATCGCCTATCCGGTCACCGAGATCACCGTCGCCGGCAACCTGATCGACATCTACGGCCGGCTGGTCGTGGGGTCCGACCTGGAGATCCGCGGGGCCAGCAACAGTCCGTCCATCCTGGTCGACGGCCTGGCGATCGCGGGCAAATGATGAGCGACCTCGACCTGATCCTCGACGCGGCCCGCGAGGCCGGCGCCCTGGCCCTGAAGGCCCGGGAAGGCGGCGTGAAGATCTGGTCGAAGGAAGGCGGCTCGCCGGTCACCGACGCCGACCTGGCCGTCGACGCCCTGCTCAAGGAACGCCTTCGCGCCGCGCGGCCCGATTATGGCTGGCTGTCGGAGGAGACGGTCGACGATCCGACCCGGCTCGACACCGCGCGCCAGTTCGTGGTCGATCCGATCGACGGCACCGTGGCCTTCATGAAGGGCCGGCCGTGGTTCGCCGTCTCGGTGGCCGTGGTCGAGAACGGCCGGCCGATCGCCGGCGTCGTCCACGCCCCGGCTCTGGACGAGACCTATGCGGCGACCCTGGGCGGCGGCGCGACCCTGAACGGCGCGGCCATCGCCCCCAGCCCCACCGACGTGCTCGACGGTTCGGCCATGCTAGGCGACGCCAAGATGTTCGCCCACCCGGCCTGGCGCACGCCCTGGCCGCCGATGCGGATCGAGGCCCGCAATTCGATCGCCTATCGGGTGTGCCTGGTGGCGGCCGGCGCCTTCGACGCGGCGATCGCGCTCAGCCCCAAGAGCGAGTGGGACCTGGCCGCCGCCGACCTGATCTGCGCCGAGGCCGGAGCGTTGCTTACCGATCACCTCGGCAGAAAATTCGCCTACAACCAGCCGAATCCGACGGTTCCGAGCCTGGTTTGCGCGAATAGGGCGCTTCACCCGTTGATCCTGTCACGCGTCGGGCATATCGACCTGCCATAATCATAATTTCCGCAGGAACGTGCTCCCCCATGTCCGACAAGCAGCTTCTTCATATCGTGATCGGCGGCGAACTGAAGGATGTCGCCGGAACCGAGTTCCGTGACCTCTCGAAGGTGGAATTCGTCGGCGCCTACCCGACCTACAACGACGCCCACGCCGCCTGGAAGGCCAAGGCGCAGGCGACCGTCGACAACGCCCACGCGCGCTATTTCATCATCCACGCCCACAAGCTGCTGGACCCGAGCGCGGCGTAAAGCCTGATCCTTCTCCCCTTGCGGGAGAAGGTGTCATCCGAAGGATGACGGATGAGGGGTCGCACCCACGAAAAAACGCCGCGACAGCTGATCGGCTGTCGCGGCGTCTTGCGTTTGAGAGACCCCTCACCCGACCCCGCTCCGCGGGGCCACCCTCTCCCGCAAGGGGAGAGGGACGATCTCACTCCCGCCGCAGCAGCTTGTCAGTCAGCATCTTGCCGAGCATGCCGGCGCGGAAGGTCTTCTTCATCGCCACCGGATCGTAGTCGTCGCTGTCCACCCACTGGGTGAAGGTCAGGCCCTTGGGCGCGCCGCGCTCCAGGTACTGGTCGAAGGTGTAGTCGAGCACGCCGGTGTTGCCCTCCTTGATGTGGAGGTAGCGCCCCGACAGCTGCTTCTTGGCCTCCTCGATCGGCAGGCCCAGGCGATAGTGGGCGTAGAGCACGCTCATGATGCCCGCCCGGTCGGCCCCCGACTTGCAGTGGATCAGGGCCGGGTACTCGATGGTCTCGAACAGCTCCTTGGCCCCGTGCACGCGGGCGCGGATCGGCACCTCGCGCGAGGTGATGGTGAAGTCGACCATCTTGATGCCCAGGCGCTCGCAGGCGTCCTTCTCCAGCGCGTAGAAGCTGCCGTCGAAGCCGCCGCGCAGGTTCACCACCGTCTTGATGCCCTGCTTCTTCCACCAGGCCAGCTGGAACGGCCAGGGCTGGTTGGTGCGCACGAGCTCGGGGCTGACCCAGTGGGCGTTGGTGAAGCCGACACGCAGGTAGGCGTGATCGTTCCACATGTAGTGGAGGTAGGTCTTGAAGCGCCCCCAGCGCGTGGAAAGGTCGAAACCGGCCAAGTGGCGATCCTCTGAAAACGCGCCTAGATACGTGTCGCCGGGGATTATTGCAAAATCCCACGTCGTTTTGCCGCTGCACTGCGGCGCCGGCGTCCTTGACAGCCCTCCTTCGAAATCCGACCCCTCGCCCATGACCGACGCCGCCGAGACCGAGACCTCCAACCGCGCCCTGGCCGCGCGGGTCTGGCGCGACTTCCTGCGGCCGCGCTGGAAGGGACTGCTGGTTTCTCTGGCCGCCGCCGTGATCGTGGCGACCTTGAGCGGCCAGCTGGCCCAGATCATCCAGCCGGCGATCGACGAGCTGATCACCCATCCCCAGCCGGGGGCCATCTTGCGGATTCCCGCGATCATCGCCGCCCTGGCGATCGGACGCGGCCTGTTCCAGGTGCTGCAATCGGTGCTGATCAGCCGCATCGGCAACGGCGTGGTCGGCGACATGCAGGTGCGGCTGTTCGGCAAGCTGGTCCGGGCCGACCTCGCCCGCCTGCGCGGCGCCCACTCGGGATCCTACGTCTCCTCGGTGCTCTACGACGCCGGCCTGATCCGCGAAGCGGCGACCACGGGCGTGGTCAACTATGTCCGCGAGTTCCTGACCGTGATCGCCGCGCTCTACGTGATGTTCACCCTCGACCCGATCCTGGCGGGCGGCATCATCGTGCTGGCGCCCCTGGCCAGCCTGATCATGCGGCGCTTCTCGAAGAAGACCACCAAGGCCGCCAAGGGCGCGATGGGAGAGACCTCCAACCTCTCGACCGCGATCATGGAGAGCCTGGACGGCATCAAGATCGTCAAGATGGAGAACCGCGAAGCCTATGAAGAGGGCCGGGTCGCCACGGTGGTCGAGCGCCGCCAGCACCACCTGATCAAGGGCAGCAACGCCAAGGCCATGGCCGCGCCGGCCACCGAGGCCTTCACCACCCTGATCGTCGCCGCCGTCTTCGTCTATGCCGGGTGGCGGGCGACCGCCGGCGCCGGCGTTCTGGGCGGCACCCTGACCGCCGGCGCCTTCTTCGCCTTCCTCACCGCCCTGCTGATGGCCGCCCAGTCGCTGCGCCAGGTGGCCAACCTGCAGACGGTGTTCAGCGAAGGCTTCACCGCCGCCCGCCGGCTGTTCGCCGCCCTCGACGTCGCGCCGGCCATCGTCGAGCCGGCCGGCGCCGCCCCCATTCCGCCCGGCGACGGCGTGGTGGTCCTGGACCATGTCGACTTCGCCTATGGCGAAAACGCCCCGGCCCTGTCCGACGTGTCGCTGCACGTGCGCCGGGGCGAGACCGTGGCCCTGGTCGGCCCGTCCGGCGGCGGCAAGAGCTCGATCCTCAACCTGATCCCGCGCTTCTACGACGTCGCCGGCGGCTCGGTGAGCATCGACGGCCACGACGTGCGCTCGGTGACCCTGGCCAGCTTGCGCGACCGCATCGCCCTGGTCACCCAGGAGCCGTTCCTGTTCGACGACACCATCCGCGCCAACATCGCCTACGCCAAGCCGGACGCGACGGACGCGCAGATCGAGGCCGCCGCCGCCCAGGCCGCCGCCCACGACTTCGTCAGCGCCCTGCCCGAGGGCTACGAGACGCGGGTCGGCGAGGCCGGCGCGCGCCTGTCGGGCGGCCAGCGCCAGCGCATCGCCATCGCCCGGGCCTTCCTGAAGAACGCCCCCATCCTGCTGCTCGACGAGGCCACCAGCGCGCTCGACACCGAGAGCGAGGCCCTGGTGCAGGCGGCGCTGGAGCGGCTGATGGCCGGCCGCGCCACCATCCTGATCGCCCACCGCCTGTCGACAGTGAAGCACGCCGACCGCATCTACGTGATCGACAAGGGCCACGTCGTCGAGACCGGAACCCACGCCGGCCTGGTCCGCGCCAAGGGGCTGTACGCCCGTCTGGCCAAGGCCCAGGACCTGGATCACGCGCCCCCCGCTCTCGGCTCCGAGGAGACCGCCTCTTGAGGCCCCTGCGTTCCCCCCTGGTCATCAAGATCCTGTCCTCGATCTTCGCCGGCTACACCAAGCTGGTCTTCGCCACCCTGCGCCTGACCGTCGAGGGCCAGGACAGGGCCGAAGGCGTGTGGGCCGAAGGCCGCACCAAGGGCACGGGCGCGATCCTGTGCCTGTGGCACTCGCGCATCCCGCTCTCGCCGCTCAGCTGGCCGCAGAGCCCGGCCCGCCAGGACATGCGCGCCCTGATCTCGCTGTCCAACGACGGCGAGTTCATCGCCCGGACCATGGACAAGCTGGGCTTTCCGGCCATCCGCGGCTCCTCGGCCAAGAAGAGCGACCTGGGCAAGAACAAGCACGGCGAGCAGGCCTTCCGCGACATGATCAAGTGGGTCAAGGACGGCGGCGGCATGGCCATCACCCCCGACGGCCCGCGCGGCCCGGCCGAGCACATGGAAAAGGGCACCCCCACCCTGGCCCGCTTCACCGGCGCCCCGGTGCTGTTCGTCGGCCTGGCCGCCAAGCCCTGCCTGCGCCTGGGCTCCTGGGACCAGACGATGATCCCCCTGCCCTTCGCCAAGGCCGCCATGGTCTGGGACGGCCCGACCGGAGCGGGACGCGGGGATGATCCCGAGGCGCTGGTGGCCGAATGGGAAGCGCGGCTGTCGGCGGTGACCCGGCGGGCCGAAGAGATCGTGGGGCTTTGATCCTTCTCCCCTTGCGGGAGAAGGTGGCGGCGAAGCCGACGGATGAGGGGTCGAAAGGCCTGTCCGTCGATTTCTGAGAGACCCCTCACCCGACCTCCCTCCGGGAGGCCACCCTCTCCCGCAAGGGGAGAGGGGACGAGTGGATTGATCCCGCACCGCCTTGGTGGGATGTAGACCCCATGCCGCACGACCATCCGGGCCACGACCACGACCATCACGCCCATGGGCACGACCATGACCACGATCACGGTCATGACCATGCGCACGGTCACGGCCACGGCCATGGCCACCATCACGGGCACGGGCATGGCCACAGCCACGGTCACCACGGCCACAGCCACGCCCCGGCCGACTTCGGGCGCGCCTTCGCGATCGGCACGGCGCTGAACCTGGCCTTCGTGGCGGCCGAGGCTCTCGCCGGCTTCGTCACCGGCTCGCTGGCCCTGCTGGCCGACGCCGGCCACAATCTTTCGGACGTGCTGGGCCTGCTGCTGGCCTGGGGCGCGACGGTGCTGGCCAAGCGCGCGCCGACGGGCCGCCGCACCTACGGCCTGCGCAAGGGCACGATCCTGGCCTCGCTGACCAACGCCGCTTTGCTGCTGGTGGCCGTCGGCGCCATCGCCTGGGAGGCCGTGCGCCGCTTCGCCGATCCGCAGCCCGTCGAGACCGGCCCGGTGATGGTCGTCGCCGCCATCGGCATCGCCATCAACACCGCCACGGCCCTGATGTTCATGCGCGGCAGCAAGGACGACCTCAACGTGCGCGGGGCCTTCCTGCACATGGCCGCCGACGCCGCCGTCTCGGCTGGGGTGGTGGTCGCCGCGCTCGCCATGTGGGCCACCGGCTGGCTGTGGCTCGATCCCGTCGTCAGCCTGGCCATCGTCGTGGTCATCGTACTGGGCACCTGGGGCCTGCTGCGCGACTCCCTGGACCTGGCGCTGGACGCCGCCCCGCGCGGCATCGACCCCAAGGCCGTGGCCGACTGGCTGGCCGCCCGTCCCGGCGTGGCCGAGGTGCACGACCTGCACATCTGGGCCATGAGCACCACCGAGACGGCGATGACCGCTCACATCGTCCGCCCCGACGAGACCGACCACGACCAGTTCCTGCACGACGTCTGCGGCGAGCTTTCCAAGCGCTTCGCCATCGGCCACGCCACGATCCAGATCGAGCGCGGCGGCCACGCCCACCCCTGCGCCCTGGCCGCCGAAGGCAGCGTGTGAGCCTGCCCTTCTCCCTGGCGCTGTACCGCGCCGCGACCACGGCCCTGACGCCGGTCGCGCCGGTCCTGCTGCGCCGCCGGGCGGCCAAGGGCAAGGAAGACCCCGCCCGTCTGAACGAACGCCTGGGCAAGCCCGCCATCCCGCGCCCCGAGGGCGTGCTGGTCTGGCTGCACGGGGCCAGCGTCGGCGAGAGCCTGTCGATCCTGCCCCTGGTCGAGCGTCTGCGGGCCGAACGGCCGCACGCGGCGATCCTCGTCACCTCGGGCACCGTCACCTCGGCTGAACTGCTGGCCCGGCGGCTGCCCGATGGCGCGATCCACCAGTACCTGCCGGTCGACACCCCGGGCGGCGCCGCGCGCTTCCTCGACCACTGGCGGCCCGACCTGGCCGTCTTCGTCGAGAGCGAGCTGTGGCCCAACCTGCTGCTGGCCGCCAAGGCGCGCGGAACCAGGCTGGCGCTCGTCTCGGCCAAGCTGTCGGACAAGAGCTATGGCAGCTGGCAAACCCGCCCCCTGGCGGCGGCCTGGCTGTTCTCGGGCTTCGACCTGATCCTGGCCCAGGACGGCCGCGCCGCCGACCGCTTCGCCAGCCTGGGCGGAACCGTGGCCGGCGAGGCCGACCTGAAGTTCGGCTCGGCCTCCCTGCCGGTCGACGAGGCCGAATACGCCCGCCTGCGCTTCCAGCTGACCGACCGGCCGCTGCTGCTGGCCGCCAGCACCCATCCGGGCGAGGACGAGATCGTGCTCGACGCCGTGGCCGGCTTTCACCTGGCCCCGCGCCTGGTGATCGTCCCCCGCCACCCGGTGCGCGGCGAGGCGATCCTGGAGATGGCCCGCGAGCGCGGCCTCGAGGCCGTCCGCCGCAGCCGCTCGCCCGACACGATCGCCGAGGTGATCGTCGCCGACACCCTGGGCGAGATGGGCCTGTGGTACCGCCTGGCCGACCTCGCCTTGGTCTGCGGCAGCCTCGTGCCCGGGATCGGGGGCCACAACCCGCTGGAGCCGGCGCGGCTGGACTGCCCGGTGGTCTCGGGCCCGCATGTCGAGAACTGGCTGACCGCCTTCGGCGACCTCGCCGCCGTCGAGGGCGTGGCCTATGCCGACGCCTCGGTGCTGGGCGAGCGGCTGTCGGTCCTGCTCGAGACGCCCGAACGGCTGAAGGCCCAGGCCGCCCGCGCCAAGGCCTTCGTCGAGGCCCGCGACGCCGCCGCCCGGGCGGGCCTGTCGCGCATCCTGGAACTGGTCCCCCTCAACCCTGGACCGGAGGCGGCTGCATGAAGCTTTCCACCCCCCGCTGGTGGTACCGCCGCGAAGGCGGCCCCGCCCCCCTGACCCGCGCCCTGCTGACGCCCCTCTCCTGGCTGTGGGCCAGCGCCACGGCCCGCCGCATCGCCAAGGCCAGCCCCGAGGATCCCGGCGCGCCGGTGATCTGCGTCGGCAACCTCACCGCCGGCGGGGTCGGCAAGACGCCGATCGTGCGCGAACTGCTGCTGGTGCTCACGAACGGCGGGGTGGCGGCCCATGGCCTGTCGCGCGGCTATGGCGGCTCGCTGAAGGGGCCGCTGCGGGTGGATCCCGCCCGCCACAAGGCCGGCGAGGTCGGCGACGAGCCGCTGATGCTGGCCCAGGACTTCCCGATCTGGATCTCGCGCGACCGCGTCGCCGGAGCCAAGGCCGCCGCCGCGGCCGGCGCCCAGGTGATCGTCATGGACGACGGCCACCAGAACCCGGACCTGGCCAAGACCCTGTCGCTGGTGGTGGTCGACGGCGAGACCCGCGACGACGAATGGCCGTTCGGCGACGGCCGGGTGTTCCCCGCCGGGCCGATGCGCGAGCCCCTGGCCGTGGGTCTGGCGAGAGCCGACGCGGTGATCGTGCTGCTGCCGGCCGACCTGCCGCAGGCCGATCCGGAACTGCTGGCCCTGCTGGCCTCCAAGCCCGTGCTGATCGCCCGCCTGGAGCCGGCCGCCCCGCCGCCGGGCGGTCCGCAGGTGGGCTTCGCCGGCGTCGGCAAGCCGTGGAAGGTCGAGCGCGCCCTGCAGGCCGCCGGCTGCGACCTCGTCGACTTCGCCCCCTTCCCCGACCACGGGACCTACAGCGAGGACACCCTGCGCGGCCTCGCCGAACGGGCCCGCGACCTCGGCGCCAGCCTGGTCACGACGGAGAAGGACTGGATCCGCCTGCCCCCCGCCTGGCGCGACCGTGTCGCCGCTTGGCCGGTGCGGGCGCGGTTCGAGGACGAGGAAGCGCTGGCGCGGGTGCTGGCGGGCCTGGGATGATCCTTCTCCCCTTGCGGGAGAAGGTGGCGGCGAAGCCGACGGATGAGGGGTCTCTCAGACCTGAGACGCCTCACCCAGCCTAACCACCATCGCGGCGGACAGGGCTTTCAACCCCTCACCCGACCTCCCTCCGGGAGGCCACCCTCTCCCGCAAGGGGAGAGGGATCCCGGGCCTACTTCACCACCACCCCGCCCTTGATCACGTGATCCACCTTCTGGAGCACAGACACGTCGGCCAGCGGATCGCCCTCGACCGCGATCAGGTCGGCCGCCTTGCCGGGCGCCAGCGAGCCGGCCTCGGCCGTGATGCCCAGGTGATCGGCCGCGTTGACCGTCGCCGTGCGGATGGCCTCGATCGGCGACAGCCCCGCGCGGGTCAGCAGCACGAACTCATAGGCGTTGTCGCCGTGGGCGCTGACGCCGCTGTCGGTGCCGAAGGCGATCTTGACGCCGCCGTCGTGGGCGCGGCGGGCCATGTCGAGCATCTTGGGGCCGGCTTCCAGGGCCTTGGCGGTCTGGGCCGGCGTGAAGAAGTTGCCCGGGCTGGCGGCGATGCGGGCCACGAAGTCGCCGGCCATCAGGGTCGGGACCAGATAGGCGCCGTTCTTCTTGAAGAGGGCGATGCTCTCGCCGTCGAGATAGGTGCCGTGCTCGATGGAGTCGCCGCCGGCTTTCAGGAAAGCGTTGATGCCGTCCACCCCGTGGGCGTGGGCGGTGACGCGGCGGCCCATGCGGTGGGCGCTCTCGACGATGGCGGCCAGCTCGCTGTCGCTGAACTGCTGCGACAGGCCCGCGGCGGTGTTGGAGAGCACGCCCCCGGTGGCGGTGATCTTGATCACGTCGGCGCCGCGCCAGACCTGCTCGCGCACCGCGCGGCGGCAGTCGTCGGGACCCGAGCACACCGACTCCGGCCGCAGCACGTGCATGACGTCCTCGCGGAAGCCGTTGATGTCGCCGTGGCCGCCGTGGATCGACACGGCCGAGCCGGCGGCGATGATCCGCGGGCCGACCACGTCGCCGCGCTTGATGCCGGCGCGCAGGGCGAAGATGGCGTCGTTGTCGGCGCCCAGGTCGGCGACGGTGGTGAAGCCCGCCATCAGGGTCTTGCGGGCGTAGCCGGCCCCGATCATGGCCTGGTCGGCGGAAGACTGGGTCACTTCGTCGAGGCGCGAATTGGGGCCCTGCTGGCCGGTCAAGTGCACGTGGCTGTCGATCAGGCCGGGCAGCACGAAGCGGTCCTTGAGGTCGACCACCACCCCGCCGGGCTCGGACACATAGCCGTCGGCGATGCGCACCACCTTGCCGTCCTGCACGACCACGGTCTTGGCGGTCTCGACCTTGCCGGTGGCCGGGTCGGCCAGGAGCTTGCCGGCCTGGACGAAGGTCAGGGGGCCAGCGGCTTGAGCGGCGGCGAACGACAGGGCGGCGGCCGCGACGCCGAGCGCGGCGGCGGCCAGGGTACGGATACGCATGGAATAGGCCCCTCTGGAACGATCGCCCCTCCCCAGGGGCGTTTGGCGGCAGGATGAGCGCGGCGGCGCGGGGCTGTCACGCCATTTTCTTTCAGCGAATGGCCGACTTCACACCGTAAAATCCCCGCGAAAGCGGGGACCCAGGTGTTTTATCGTCGAGCGTCCTGCCTTTCAGAAAAAGCCTGGGTCCCCGCTTTCGCGGGGATTTTACGGATGAGAGATCAGGCCCCCGCCCTCTTGGCGAAGCTCCACGCGCCCTTGGCCAGCACCGGCACCCGGGCCTCCATCAGCTGCGCATGGGCGCTGGCCGCCGTGCCGTCGCGCACCCGGCCGACGATGCCCTGGCAGATGCCGGCCAGGCGGAAGAGGTTGTAGCTGAAGTACCAGTCCAGCTGCGGCAGGCCCTGCCGCCCCGTGGCGGCGCAGTAGCGGGCCACGGCCTCGTCGATGGTCGGAATGCCGTAGGCGGTCAGGTCGGTGATCTCGGCCAAGCCCCCGCGCTGGTCGGACGGCATCACCCAGTTCATCAGGAAATAGGTGAAGTCGGCCAGCGGATTGCCCAGGGTCGACAGCTCCCAGTCCAGCACCGCGATCACCTTCGGCTCGGTGGGGTGCAGGATCATGTTGTCGAGGCGATAGTCGCCATGGACGATCGAGGTCTGGTCGTCGGCCGGGGCCGTGGCGGCCAGCCAGTCGATCAGATGGTCCATCTCGTCGATCTTCGTCGTCTCGCTGGCGCGATACTGCTTGGTCCAGCGGTCGATCTGGCGCGTGAAGTAGTTGCCCGGCTTGCCGTAGTCGGCCAGGCCCACGGCGGCGTAGTCGACGTTGTGCAGCGCCGCCAGGGTGTCGATCTGGGCCTCATAGATCGCCCGACGCTCGGCCGGCTGGTAGTCCGGCAGGGTCCCGTCCCAGAGGATGCGGCCCTCGACGTTGTCCATCACGTAGAAGATCGTGCCGATCACGCCCTCGTCCATGCACAGGGCGTAGGGCCGGGCGACCGGGAAGCTGGCCTTGTGCAGGCCCGAGATCACCTTGAACTCACGATCGACGGCGTGGGCGCTGGGCAGCAGCTTGCCGGGCGGCTTGCGGCGCAGAACGTAGCGCTTGGCCGGCGTGACCAGCTGGTAGGTGGGATTGCTCTGGCCGCCCTTGAACTGGCGCACTTCGAGAGGACCGGCATAGCCCTCGACGTTGGCCTCCAGCCACGCGGCCAGGGCGGCCTCGTCGATCGCATGGCGCGGATCGACCGGCTTGGTGCCCGAATTCAGCTCCTGAGCGGACGGCTCGGCCACGGCGCTTCACTCCCAACATTTGTTTGAATGGGAGTTTAGAGGGCCGCGAGGCGCGTGCAAGCCTTCCTTCTCCCCTTGCGGGAGAAGGTGGCGGCCGAAGGCCGACGGATGAGGGGTCGAAAGCCCTGTCCGGAGAGGTCTGAGAGACCCCTCACCCGACCTCCCTCCGGGAGGCCACCCTCTCCCGCAAGGGGAGAGGGATCAGGTCAGAGCGCCCGCCAGCCGATGTCGTTGCGATAGAACCCGCCCTCGAGCGACACCGTGCCCAGCGCCGCATAGGCCACGTCGCGGGCCTCGTGCAGGGTCGCGCCCAGGGCGCAGACGTTGAGCACGCGGCCGCCCGAAGCCACCAGGTTTCCGTCGGCGTCGCGGGTCGTGCCGGCGTGGAAGATCTCGGCCTCGTGGCCGTAGTCGGCCTCGGCGCCCTGGATCAGGCCGCCGGTCTTGGGGGCGTCGGGATAGCCCTCGGCCGCCAGCACCACGCAGATCGCCGCCTCGTCGCGCCACTTGGGCGGCTCGGCGCTGGCCAGTTCGCCCTTGGCGGCCGCCAGCAGGATCGGGACGATGTCGCTCTCCAGGCGCAGCATCAGCACCTGGCATTCCGGATCGCCGAAGCGGGCGTTGTATTCGACGAGCTTGGGCCCCGTCGGGGTCAGCATCAGGCCGGCATAGAGCACGCCCACATACGGATTGCCCTCGGCGGCCATGCCCTCGACGGTCGGCACGATCAGCTCGCGCCAGGCCTGCTCGATCAAGGCGTCGGTCAGCACGGGCGGCGGCGAATAGGTGCCCATGCCGCCGGTGTTGGGGCCCTCGTCGCCGTCATAGGCGCGCTTGTGGTCCTGGGCCGCGCCGAACAGCACGGCGGTCTTGCCGTCGGAAAGGGCGAACAGCGAGGCTTCCTCGCCGTGCATGAACTCCTCGATGACCACCCGGGCGCCGGCCGAGCCGAAGCGGCCGCCCAGCATGTCGACCACGGCGGCGTCGGCCGCCTCGCGCGTCTCGGCGATGACCACGCCCTTGCCGGCGGCCAGGCCGTCGGCCTTGATCACGAACGGCGCTTCCAGGGTGTCGAGGAAGGCGCTCGCGCTGCCTGCGTCCTCGAACACGCCGTAGGCGGCGGTCGGCAGGTCGTGGCGCTTGCAGAAGTCCTTGGTGAAGGCCTTGGAGGTCTCCAGCTGGGCGGCGCGCTGCGATCCGCCGAAGCAGGGGATCCCCACCTCCGCCAGCTTGTCGGCCAGGCCGACCTCCAGCGCCGATTCCGGGCCGACCACCACCAGGTCCGCGCCGATCTCCTTGGCCAGGGCCACCAGGCCGTCGGCGTCGGTCGCCTTGACCGGTTTCAGCTCGGCCACGGCCGCGATGCCCGGATTGCCCGGCGCGGCGACCAGTTGGCCGCACAGCGGCGAGGCCGCGATCTTCCAGGCCAGGGCGTGCTCGCGCCCGCCGGACCCGACGAGGAGGATGGTCAGCTTTTCCATGAGCCGGGGATGTCGCGCGGGCGCGGCCCCGGGTCAAGGTCGGGCTGCGTCCTATCGTCCCGCGCACGCGCCTGCGACGCTTGGCGCCGTTGCCCGCGGCGACGCTCGTAGGCTTCTTTGCGTGCGAATACGCGCGTCGGGGCTGGACGCGCCTGAGGGGGCGAACCGCGAGGTCATGGCCAGAGACAACAACCCGCACGCGCGCGACGCCGCGCCGGCCGACGCCGGCGCGCCCGCCACGTCGTCGACGCCCGAGGCCCTGCACTCCTGGGCCTTCCTCGACGCCGTGGTCGAGAGCGTGCCGGCCATGCTGGTGGTCAAGAACGGCCGCGACGGCCGCTTCGTGCTGGTCAACCGCGCCGGCGAAGACCTGCTGGGCGTGCCGCGCGAGGCCCTGATCGGCCGCCGCGACGCCGACTTCTTCCCCGCCGACCAGGCCGCCTTCTTCGCCGAGATGGACCGCAAGGTGCTGGAGAGCGACGAGGTCTGGGTCATCGACGAAGAGCCCCTGAAGACCCCGCACAACGGCGACCGCTGGCTGCAGACCAAGAAGATCGCCATCCCCGGCGAGGGCGACGAGAAGCTGCTGCTGATCATCAGCGAGGACATCACCGAGCGGAAGGCCTCGGCCGTGGCCCTGGAGGCCGCGCTGGAGAGCGCCCGCGCCGCCAGCATCGCCAAGAGCGAATTCCTGGCCAATATGAGCCACGAGATCCGCACCCCGCTGAACGGCGTGCTGGGCATGGCCCAGGTGTTGGCCCAGACCGAGCTGACCCCGCGCCAGCGCGAGATGATGGACGTGATCCTGGGCTCGGGCCGCACGCTGAACGCCCTGCTCAGCGACATTCTGGACCTGGCCAAGGTCGAGGCCGGCGAGGTCGGGCTGGAGCCCGCCCCCTTCAACCTGCGCGGCGCGCTGATCGCCACCGCCGCCACCTTCGAGGGCCTGGCCCACCAGAAGGGCCTGAACTTCTCGCTGTCCTTCGACGACGGCTTCCACGACCGGGTCAGCGGCGACGCGCTGAAGTTCGGCCAGATCGTCAGCAATCTGATCAGCAATGCGGTGAAGTTCACCAGCGAGGGCCATGTTGCCGTCCACGCCCGCACCCAGGCCGAGGGCGAGGCCATCCGCCTGGTCGTCACGGTCGAGGACACCGGCGAGGGCTTCACCCCGCAGGTGCAGGCCAGCCTGTTCGAGCGCTTCGTGCAGGGCGACGGCTCGATCACCCGGCGGTTCGGCGGCTCGGGCCTGGGCCTGTCGATCGCCCGCCGCTTCGCCCGGCTGATGGATGGCGACATCGCCTGCCGCTCGACGCCCGGCGAGGGCGCCTGCTTCACCTTCACCGCCCGCCTGGACACCGCCGCCCCCGAAGAGCCCGCGCCCGCCCGCCGTCCAGCCAAGGCGCCCGCCCCCGAGCGCCTGCGCGTGCTGCTGGCCGAGGATCACCCCACCAACCAGCGGGTCGTGGAGCTGATGCTCGACGGCGCCGCCGACCTGGTCATCACCGCCGACGGCGAGGCTGCCCTGGCGGCCTACGAGCGCCAGGCCTTCGACCTGGTTCTGATGGACACCCAGATGCCGGTGATGGACGGCCTGACCGCCATCAGCGAGATCCGCATGCGCGAGCGCGCCGCCGGCCGGCCGCGCATCCCGATCATCTCCCTGACCGCCAACGCCATGCCCCACCAGGTGGAGGCGTGCCTGGCCGCCGGCGCCGACCTGCACCTGGCCAAGCCGATCACCGTCTCGGCCCTGTTCGACAGCATCGCCCAGGCCTGCGACCTGGCCGGGGAAGCGGACTAGGGGGCTGCGGCTCAGGGGTTACGCCACTCTCCTTCCATCCCGTCATTCCCGCCCTTGTGGCGGGAACCCCTGGTTCCGCTTCCACGTGAGGCGCAAGCGGCGTGCTGAGCACGCCGCCCCATCCGCCCTTGCGGCTGACAGAGGGGTTCTCGCCACAAGGGCGAGAATGACGGACGTTATTGGAGGCGGTGCTCGGCCCCCGCCACGACCGGATCATCCAAGCCCCGCGCGCCGATCGCGCGTCTGCTGACGGCCTCGCCGCCGGGAGCCCCGCCATGAGCCTCGCCTATCCCCAGGGCCGCACCGCCCTGCTGTTCGTCGATCCCTACAACGACTTCCTGGCCGACGGCGGCAAGCTGTGGCCCAGGGTGGCGGCGACGGAAGGCGCCGAAGGCCTGCACGGGCGGCTGAAGGCCGTGGTCGCCGCGGCGCGCACCGCGGGCCTGCCGCTGTTCGTCGTGCCCCACCACCGCTTCGCCCTGGGCGACCTGGACGGCTGGAAGCATCCCTCGCCCTATCTGCAGGGCAGCGCCCGGGCCCTGGTGTTCGAAAAGGACGCCTGGGGCGGGGAATGGCATCCCGACTTCGCGCCCCTGCCCGGCGACGTGATCGTGACCGAGCACTGGGGGTCGAGCGGCTTCGCCAACACCGACCTCGACTACCGCCTCAAGCAGCGCGAGATCACCCACGTGATCCTGATCGGGCTGGTGGCCAACACCTGCATCGAGGGCACCGGCCGCTTCGCCGCCGAGCTTGGCTATCACGTCACCCTGGTCACCGACGCCACGGCGGCGTTCTCGGACGAGGCCCTGCACGCGGCCCACGCCATCAACGCCCCGACCTACGCCCACGCCATCGTGACGGTTGAGGAGGTTACGGCCTCGCTCGGCGCCTAGCGGCTGCGCGCCGCCACGCTGAAGCGAGCCGGAGACGGCGGGGTTTTGGCCTGGCGCAGTTCGGCCCGCGCCTGGCGGACGATCTGCCAGCCGCCCTGCAGAGCCAGGCCCGCCATCACCGCGGCCACCACCAGGTCGGGCCAGCGCGAGCCCGTGCCCAGCACGCCGGCGGCCGCCAGCATCACCGCCACGTTGCCGATGGCGTCGTTGCGCGAGCAGATCCACACCGAGCGCATGTTGGCGTCGCCGGTGCGGAAGCCGAACAGCAGCGCCGCCACCCCGACATTGGCGACCAGGGCGATCAGCCCCAGGGTCCCCATCACCGGCGCCTCGGGCGTGCGGCCGGCGATCACGCCCCAGACCGTCATGGCCGACACCCAGCCGCCGAACAGCAGCATGGTCGCGCCCTTCAGCAGCGCCGCCCGCGCCCGCCAGGTCAGGGCCAGGCCCGCCACGCCCAGGCTGATGGCGTAGTTGGCCGCGTCGCCCAGGAAATCCAGGGAGTCGGCCTGCAGCGACGCCGAGCCCGACAGCAGGCCCGCCGCGCCCTCGGCCAGGAACATGCCGCCGTTGATCACCAGGGCGATCCACAGCGCCAGCCGCCAGCGCCCCGACGGCGCGGGTGCGTCGGCCTTGCACAGATCATCGCCGCAGCAGTCAGCCATCTGGAGCCTCCTTCAAAGAGGCCCTATGTCTGCACCCTGTAGCCGCTACAGGGTCAAGCGCTCCGCTCGGAGGTTCTCATGTCTTCCATCGGCGATCTTTCCCGCCGCACCGGCGTGCCGGTCGAGACCATCCGCTATTACGAGCGCATGGGCCTGCTGCCCGAGCCGCCGCGCACCGAAGGCAACTACCGCGCCTACGACGCCACCCACGAGCGGCGGCTGGCCTTCGTCAAGCGCTCGCGGGATCTGGGCTTCGGCCTGGACCGCATCCGCGCCCTGCTCGACCTGGCCGACGCGACCGACCGCCCCTGCGGCGAGGTCGACGCCCTGGCCCGCGACCAGCTGGCCGAGGTCGAACGCAAGATCGCCGACCTCCAGGCCATGCGCGAGGAACTGCGCGACATGCTCGACCACTGCCACAGCGACACGGTGGCCGACTGCGGAATCCTGGAGCGGCTGCGAGGGCGCTAGGCCGGTCGGCTCGGCGACCGATATAGACGCAGCGATGCGGAACAATACCTGAACCGACGGCCTGGCCGGCGGCATTTTTCAAGCCTTTTCAAAGTTCAGGATATTTTCCCATGGTCACCTACACCCAACCGGGCGCCGGCGCGGCGACGCGCTCCGTCGACGCCAAGATCGCCGAGATCCGCTCGGCCGAGGACTACGGCGCGGCTGGGACCGGCGCCGGCGACGACGGCCCCGCCCTGCAATCGGCCCTCGCCAGCTACACGGCCGGCGCCCTCACCGGCGGCAAGGTCAAGGCCGCCGGCCGCTATCGCGTCGCCACCTCGGTCGCCCTGCCCCAGGGCGCGGTGCTGAGCGGCGACGACGTCAGCCCCGAGCAGCCTCGCGTCGGCCAGTCGATCTTCGACCGCCCCTCGCTGATCCGTCTCGTGCCCAGCGCCACCGTCACCCTCGGCCGGGGCGCGGCGATCGAGAACCTGTCGATCGTGCAGGACCTGCCCGACACCAGCGAGCCGCCGCTGAACGACACGGCGATCGCCGCCCTGCTGGCCGACTACAGCGGCGTCGGCGTCACCGCCAACCGCACCGGCGGGGCCGTGCGCAACGCCTTCGTCGCGGGCTTCGACACCTGCGTCCTGGCCGACATGACCGCCCCCGCAGGCGGAACGAGCCTCGGCGGCACGGGCATCGACGGCGGCCGGATCAATCTCAGCAACCTGCGGCTGGACGGCAAGAACGGCGTCCGCCTCAAGGGCTCCAGGGACGTCTCGCGCATCGTCGACGTCCACTTCTGGCCGTTCGTCACCGCCCATGTGAACGACGCCACCAAGGCCAATCTCAAGCGACCCGGCGTCGGCCTCTATCTGGAGGGGACCAACGAGTTCACCTGCATCGAGCGCTTCTTCGCGTTCGGGGCCGCGCGCGGCATGGTGTTCGACGGCGCCAACGACGTCTTCGCCACCGATTGCCAGATCGACCATCCCGACGCCGTCGGCAATGTCGCGGTCGACATCCTGAACGGCGCCTACGCCATCCACCTGGTCAACCTGCACACCGAGGCTCAGCAGGTGGGCGTGCGGATCAACAGCGTCGGCCCGGCCGGCGCCCAGGGCGCCGCCCGCGAGGTCGTGGCCGACATTCGGGGCGGCCGCATCGTCGCGACGGACATCTGCGTCGACATCCAGAACGGCGACACGCTGATCGACGGCGTGGTCTTCCGTGCGGCGGCGGTCAAGATCCGGGTGGGCGCGATCGCCGACAACGTCACGATCGTCAATCCGGTGTTCGACGACGCGGGCGTGGCGATCAGGATCGACGCGGGCTTCACCGGCCGCTGCAAGATCGACCTGGGCCTGCCGTGCCTGGGAACGCCGGTGTTCGACATCCCCGACGCCCTGATCACCGCGGGCCGGGTGGTGATCCACGACCCGTACAACTACACGGGCAAGGCGGCGGCCAGCGCCCAGTCGGAACGCAACACCGGAAAGCTCAATGTCGGGACGGCCGCCCTGACCGCGACGATGTTCGGCGTGATCCAGGCCTCGGTGGCGGCTGGTTCGCCCCACTACGCCTTCTGGAAGGACGACGGCGCCGACAACGCCAAGCTGGGCGACATCGTGTTCGACGGTCAGAAGTTCTACGCGCGCCGGCTCAGCAACGACGGCCTGACGGTGCGGAGCGCGGTCATGATCGCCGACACCAGCGGGTCCTGATCCAGCATCAGGCGCACGATGGGAAGGGGGACGGCGCGCGACGCGCCGTCCCCTCTTTTCGTCAGGCCGCCTCGACGTCCAGCGAGTAGCCGGCCGAGCGGACGGTGCGGATCGGGTCGGCTTCGGCGGCGCCGTTCAGGGCCTTGCGCAGGCGGCCGATGTGGACGTCGACGGTGCGGGCCTCGACATAGACGTCCGAGCCCCAGACGGCGTCCAGCAGCTGTTCGCGGCTGAACACCCGGCCCGGGTGCTGCATCAGGTAGTCGAGCAGGCGGAACTCGGTGGGGCCGAGATGCACTTCCTTGCCCTGCCGCTTCACGCGGTGGGCCACCCGGTCGATGATGATGTCGCCGACCGTGATGCGATCGTCGGCCAGGGCCGGACGGATGCGGCGCATGACGGCGCGGACGCGGGCGGTCAGCTCGACCATCGAGAACGGCTTGACCACATAGTCGTCGGCGCCGGTGTCGAGCCCCCGAATCCGGTCGCTCTCCTCACCCCGGGCCGTCAGCATGATGATCGGCACGTTGCGGGTGTCGGTGCGGCCGCGCAGGCGGCGGCAGACCTCGATGCCCGAGACCTTGGGCAGCATCCAGTCGAGGATGACGAGGTCCGGCGCGCGCTCGCTGGCCAGGGTCAGGGCTTCCTCGCCATCGGCGGCCACCGAGACCTGGTAGCCTTCCTTGTCGAGATTGTAGTGCAGGAGGGTGGCCAGGGCGTCCTCGTCCTCGACCACCAGAACGTACGGAGTCACGTCGACCGGCCCTCCAGAGGCTTACTGAGCGATCACGTCGAGCTTGGGACGCTGGGAGATGATCTCCTCGCCCGTCAGCTCGAAATGGATGTTCTCGGCGATGTTCGTCGCGTGGTCGCCGATGCGCTCGAGGTTCTTGGCCACGAACAGCAGGTGGGTGCAGGCGTTGATCGTGCGCGGGTCGCCCATCATGTAAGTCAGCAGTTCGCGGAAGATCGAGTTGTAGTGCTCATCGACTTCCTCGTCGCTGCTCCAGACGCTGATGGCGCGCTGCACGTCCGAGGCCGTGTAGGCGTCGAGCACGTCCTTCAGGCGGCCTTGCACCAGGCGGCCCATGCGCTCGATCGAGCGGGTCAGGGCGCTCATCGGCTCGGCGTCGTTGAGGATCAGGGCGCGCTTGCCGATGTTCTTGGCCAGGTCCCCGCAGCGCTCGAGGTTCATCGAGATCTTCAGGGCGGCGACGGCGTGGCGCAGGTCCACGGCCATCGGCTGGCGCAGCGCGATCAGACGGAACGCCTTGCGCTCGATCTCGACCTGCAGGGTGTCGAGGCGCTCGTCACGGCCGACCACGCTCTGGGCGAGGCCCGCGTCGCGACGGGCGATGCACTCGATGGCGTCGGCCACCTGGGCTTCGGCCAGGCCGCCCATGCGGGTGACCTCGGCCGTCAGGTGGTTCAGCTCTTCGCCGTAGGATTTGACGGTATGCTCGGTCATGTCCTGTTTCCTTCCGCCTGCGCTTAACCGAAGCGGCCGGTGATGTAGTCCTGGGTGCGGCTGTCGCGAGGATTGGTGAACATCTCCTCGGTCGGACCGCTCTCGACCAGCTTGCCGAGGTGGAAGAAGGCCGTCTTCTGCGAGACGCGGGCGGCCTGGGCCATCGAGTGGGTCACGATGACGATGCAGAACTGGCTGCGCAGCTCGTCGATCAGCTCCTCGATCTTGGCCGTGGCGATCGGGTCCAGCGCCGAGCAGGGCTCGTCCATCAGGATCACTTCAGGGCTCACGGCGATCGCGCGGGCGATGACGAGACGCTGCTGCTGGCCGCCCGACAAACCCGTGCCCGGCTGATGCAGACGGTCGGCGACCTCGTTCCACAGACCGGCCTTCTTGAGGCTGCTCTCGACGATGGCCTCGAGCTCGTCCTTGCGGGTGGCGATGCCGTGGATCTTGGGACCGTAGGCGACGTTCTCGAAGATGGTCTTCGGGAAGGGGTTCGGCTTCTGGAACACCATGCCGACGCGCGAGCGCAGCACCACCGGGTCGACGCTCTTGGCGTTGACGTCGGCGCCGTCGATCTCGATCGCGCCCTGCACCCGGGCCGACGGGATGGTGTCGTTCATCCGGTTGATGCAGCGCAGGAAGGTCGACTTGCCGCAGCCCGACGGGCCGATGAAGGCGGTGACCGACTTGGCCGGGATGTCCAGCGCCACGTCGAACAGGGCCTGCTTGTCGCCGTAGAAGACGTTGACGTCGCGGGCGCGGATCTTGAAGTCGCGGGTCTCGACCACGCCGTGGCCTTGCGGCACGGCGGTGTGGATGACGGGCGCGGCGACGCCGCCGTCGCGGTTCTGGGTGGGCATGGCGTGTCCCTGGACGAGGGCGAGAGCGTTGGGGTTGGTGACGGTCATATGGATCCTACCACCGGCGTTCGAAGCGGCGGCGCAGGATGACGGCCGCGGCGTTCATGACGATCATGAAGATCAGAAGGACGAGGATGGCGGCGGCGGTGCGCTCGTGGAAAGCCCGCTCAGACGCGTTCTCCCAGATGAACACCTGCACCGGCAGCACGGTCGAGGCGCCGGTGAAGCCTTCCGGCACGCCGGGCACGAACGAGACCATGCCGATCATCAGCAGCGGGGCCGTCTCGCCGAGCGCGTGGGCCAGCGACAGGATGGCGCCGGTCATCACGCCGGGCATGGCCAGCGGCAGCACGTGGTGGAACACGGTCTGGGCGCGGGAGGCGCCGACGCCGAGGGCGGCTTCGCGGATCGAGGGCGGCACGGCCTTCAGGGCCGAGCGGGTGGCGATGATCACGGTCGGCAGGGCCATCAGGGCCAGCACCAGGCCGCCGACCAGCGGCGAGCTCCGCGGCACGTGCAGCCAGTTGATGAACAACGCGAGGCCCAGCAGGCCGTAGACGATCGAGGGCACGGCCGCGAGGTTGTTGATGTTGACCTCGATGACGTCGGTCCAGCGGTTCTTCGGGGCGAACTCTTCCAGGTAGACGGCGGCCATCACCCCGACCGGCACCGCGATCATGGCGGTGATGATCAGCATCAGGGCCGAACCGACCACCGCGCCCAGCACGCCGGCCTGTTCGGGCTCGGTCGAGTCGGACTTGGTGAAGAAGCCGAAGTTGAAGCCGCCCTTGACGGCGCCGCTCTTCTCCAGCTGGTCCAGCCAGCCGAGCTGCTGGTTGTCGAGCTTGCGGTCTTCCTCGGCGGTCGCGCGCTTGATCTCGCCCTTGTAGTAGAGGTCGGCGTCGGCCTTGACCGGACCGGTGACCTCGATGGTCTTGCCGATCACCGACGGGTCGGCCTTGATCTTGTCGAGCAGCTGGAAGCCGAGATCGCGCGAGACCAGGTCCATGACCTTGCCCGACGTGGTGCCCAGGTCGTCGTCCTGGATGTTCAGCTTCTTCATCACCGCTTCGGCGACGATGTAGTCGTAGTTGACGCCCTCGAGCGCGGTGCGGTCGATGCGGTCCGGGTTCAGATAGACCGGCACGCTGATCGAGTGGGTCTCGAAGGTGGTGTAGCCCTGGGCGACGATGCGGCCCACCAGCACGACCAGGAAGATCATGGCCACGACGATGGCGGCGATGCCCTGGGCCTTGAACCACATTTCCGAGCGGTAGCGCTTCTTCAGGCGGGCTTCGGCGGCCGAGAGCGTCGCGCGGGGGCCCTGCCCGTGCGGAGCGGCGCCGGCGGTGATGGCGGCGTCAGTCATATTGTTCCCGATACTTCTGGACGATGCGCAGGGCGATGATGTTGAGCGCCAGGGTCACGACGAACAGCGTCAGGCCCAGGCCGAAGGCCGAGAGGGTCTTGGGGCTGTCGAACTCCTGGTCGCCGGTGAGCAGGGTGACGATCTGCACGGTCACGGTGGTGACGGTGTCGAGCGGGTTGACGGTCAGCTTGGCCTGCAGGCCCGCGGCCATGGTCACGATCATGGTCTCGCCGACGGCGCGGGACACGGCCAGCAGCATGGCGGCCATGATGCCCGGCAGGGCGGCCGGCAGGATGACCCGCTTGACCGTCTCGGACTTGGTGGCGCCCATGGCGTAGCTGCCATCACGCAGGGATTGCGGCACGGCGTTGATGATGTCGTCCGACAGCGAGGAGACGAACGGGATCAGCATGATCCCCATCACCACCCCGGCCACCAGGGCCATCTGGTTCTGGACTTCCATCAGGTACTGGCCGACGCCGTCCAGCGGACCGCCGATCAGGACCGCGCCGATGGCGTTGAAGCCGGCGCGGAACAGCGGACCCACGGTCAGGGCGGCGAAGAAGCCGTAGACCACGGTCGGCACCCCGGCCAGGATCTCCAGCAGCGGCTTGATCGTCGAGCGCAGGCCGCGGCTGGCGTATTCCGAAAGGTAGATCGCCGAGTAGAGGCCGACGGGCGCGGCCACCAGCATGGCGATCAGCATGATCAGGAAGGTGCCGGCGAAGAGCGGCACGGCCCCGAAGGCGCCCGACGAGGCCACCTGGTCGGCGCGCATGGCGATCTGCGGGCTCCACTCGGTGCCGAACAGGAACGACAGCGGGTTGACGCTCTGGAAGAAGCGCCAGCTTTCCCAGACCAGCGACAGCACGATGCCCAGGGTGGTCAGGACGGCCGCGACCGAACAGGCGATCAGCAGGCCGTTGATCCAGCCTTCCACCCGGTTGCGGGCGCGGAATTCCAGGCCCACACGCGGCAGCGCCAGAAGCACGCCGATCAGGGCCACCAGCGAAGCCAGGCCGATCGTGCTGTAGCGCACGATGGCGTTGATCTTGCGGGACTCGGCGACCTTGGCGTCGAGCGCGGTCTTCAGCTCGCCCTCGTAGACGACCTCCGACGGCGCTTCCTTGGCCGAGATGGCCCGGGCGTCGCTGAAGAAGACGTCCTGGCGGTCGGGCGTCAGGGCCGAGACGGCCGCCGGACGTTCGGCCTGCAGGACCGCCTCCTCGAGCCGGCCGCCGAAAACGGCGCCGAGCAGCAGCAGGAGGGCGGCCGGAGCGCCGGCCCAGAGGGCGGCGTAGGCGCCGTAATAGTTGGGCAGCGAGTGGAGGCGCACCGAAGCGCCGCCGGCCGCCTTGAGCGCTCGGCCCCGACCGAGCAGGAACGCCGCCAGCGCGAACAGCGCCAGGAAGAGGAGCGAGAGCCAGGTCAGCATGCGTGAAGCGGTCTTGCGCGTAGGATGCGAGCACGGCGCCCGTTGCGCCGCCCCGCCCGTGACCGATCTATGCCGGCCGGGCGCCGACCTTATGCGACGTTTCTACGACAGTTTTACGACACCGCCCGGCCCGACCCCGTCAACTGTGGCCAAGTCCTTGTCGGGCAAGGTTTTGGCCATCGGCAGGTAGACCCCGAAGGTCGCCCCCTCGCCCTGGGTCGACTCCACGTGCAGACCGCCGCGGTGGCGATTGACGATGTGCTTGACGATGGCCAGGCCCAGGCCCGTGCCCGAGCGGTCGCCGCTCTTCTGGCCCTCGACGCGGTAGAAGCGCTCGGTCAGGCGCGGCAGGTGCTCGCGGGCGATGCCCGGCCCCTTGTCGCCGACCCGCAGGCCCGCGAACAGCGACTCCGACTCCGAATGGTCGGGGGTCAGCAGCGACAGCCGCGCGGCGGACGGGTCGCGCGGGGCGACGGCCGTGGCCGGGGTCAGGCCGGGGAAGATCTCGACCCGCACGACGCCGTCCTTGGGCGTGTACTTGATGGCGTTGTCGACGAGGTTCTGGACCACCTGGACGATCTGGTCGCGGTCGCCCTCGACCACAGCCGAGCCGCGCGGCGGCAGGATGGCGTCGAAGCTGACCTGCTTGTCGCGCGCCTGCGGGGCCAGGGCGTCGATGACGTCCTGGGCGGCCATGGCCAGGTCGACGCGGCCGGCCGGGGCGATGTGCTCGTTCAGCTCGATGCGCGACAGGCTCATCAGGTCGTCGATCAGCCGCGACATCCGCTCGGCCTGGGCCTGCATGATGCCGAGGAACTTGTCGCGGGCGCCCGGATCCTCCTTGGCGTGACCGCGCAGGGTCTCGATGAAGCCCGACAGCGAGGCCAGCGGCGTGCGCAGCTCGTGGCTGGCGTTGGCCAGGAAGTCGGCGCGGGTGCGCTCGCTGCGGCGCACGTCGGTCTCGTCGCGCAGCACCAGCAGGGCCAGCTGTGAGCCGCGATCGTCGCGGCCCAGCGGCCGGGCGTGGGCGGTCCAGTCGCGGCCCTGCGAGCCGACGCCGGTCCATTCCACCGTGCGCTCGACGCCGCCGAACAGGCTTTCGTCCACCGCCTCCAGCACCTGGGGGCTGCGCACGGCGGTGACCAGCAGGGCGCTCTCCCGGATGCGGAAGCGCTCGCGGGCGGCGGCGTTGGCGAAGACGAAGCGACGGCCGGTCAGGTCGTCGGCCTCTTCGGCGGCGATGACCATCAGCGGCTCGGGCAGATTCTCCAGGATCACCGCGAAGGGCGGGGCCCGGTCGGCGATCGCGGCGGCCGGGACCGCGACCAGCGAGGCGTCCTCGATCAGGCGGCGCAGGCGGCGCAGCAGGAAGATCCCGCCGCCGCCCAGCAGCACCGCGGCCGGCAGGGCCACGCCCGGCTGGGCCGCGCCCAGGGCGGTCATGGCCACAAGAGCGACCGGCCCGCCGGCGATCGCCGTCCAGGCCCCGGCCCACGCGCCCGCCAAGGGGCCGCCCCAGCGGTCCGGCGCGACCGGCGAAGGGGGGGAGACGGTGGGCATGGCGGGGGTCCGGGCTCCATCTGGCGGGGCGGGCCTCGAACGGCCCGACGGGGGGACCAAGGCTCGTAGGCCAGTTTTGTGACGAAGCGATGATTCGTCGAAGCAGATATGGCGCCGCCCGATCTCATGGGATAGACGGGGAACCCCTAGATGCGTGTCGGTCGCGGTGTTCACCGCAATTTCGCCGCAACCTGACGCAATCTCGGGGGCAGAGGGTATTCTCCTTAGGGTGGTCGGTTCGTATGCAGCGCAAGGTCCTGGTCGCGACGGTCGCGGCCGCTCCTCTGATGGCCATGGCCTTGGCCGCGCAGGCCGAGACCGTCATCAATTCCGAACGGACGACCCCGATCGCCACCGGTTCCGCGGGGACCGGCGGCGCGGCCGACGATGTCAAGATCGACACGGGCGGCACGATCAAGCTGACGGCCTCCGGCGCGCTGGTGACGCTGAACAGCAACAATAAGGTCACCAACACGGGCTCGCTGACGACCCAGGGCGTCAATGATTCCACGGGCATACTGATCAGGGGCGGCACGACCGGCACGGTCACCCAGACCGCCACGATCACGCTCGACGAGGACTACACCGCCACCGACACCGACTCGGACGGCGACATCGACGGCGCCTTCGCGCTGGGCCAGAACCGCTACGGCATCCGCCTGACCGGCCCCGGCGCCTTCACCGGCGACATCCTGGCCACCGGCGGTTCGATCACCATCGAGGGCAACAACTCGGCCGGCATCTCGCTGGAGAGCGCCCTGGTCGGCAACCTGACCAACGGCGGCTCGATCGCCGTCACCGGCAACAACAGCTACGGCGTGCACGTCGCGGCCCCGGTGACCGGCAAGGTCACCATCAACGGCGGCGTCAGCACCGTCGGCCAGAACTCGGTCGGCGTGGCCATCGACGGCGACATCACCGGCGCCTTCGTGGTGCAGGGCGGCGTCACCGCCACCGGCTACCGCTACACCACCCGCCCCGCCGACAAGACCGTGCGCGACAAGCTCGACGCCGACGACCTGCTGCAGGGCGGCTCGGCCGTCCGCGTGGCCGGCAACGTCACCGGCGGCGTGCTGCTCGACGTCCGCCCGGCCGACAACGACACCACCAAGACCGACGAAGACGGCGACGGCGTCGAGGACGCCTCGGAAGGCACCAGCGCGCTGATCGTCTACGGCGGCGCCCCGGCCCTGCTGATCGGCTCCGACACCGGCGCGATCAGCATCGGCGCGGTCGGCACGGGCGACAACGCCTATGGCGTGATCGCCAAGGGCTCGATCCTGGCCAACGGCCTCTTCGACAACGTCACCGCCACCGGCGTGCAGCTGGGCGGCGCCACCGGCCAGGCGACCAACATCGCCGGCGGCTTCCGTTCGGACGCCTCGATCACCGTCCAGGCCTACGAGGCCAACAGCACCGGCATCCGGGTCACCGCGGGCGGCAACGCCCCGACCATCTGGAACAAGGGCACGATCGTCGCCTACAGCGTCTCCGAAGGCGTGTTCGACGCCCGCGGCGTGGCCATCGAGGCCGGCGGCGGGACCAACACCCTGCGCAACGCCGGCGTGATCAACGCGACCATCGTCGGCGAAAAGGGCACGGCCTACGGCGTCATCGACTATTCGGGCGGCCTGACCACGATCGAGAACACCGGCTCGATCATCGCCTCGATCTCGCCCACGGACGACGATCTCGACACCGACGACGCCGACACCGACGCCAGCAACGAGGTCATCACCGGCAAGGCCGTGGCCATCGACGTCAGCCGCAACACCACCGGCGTGACCCTGACCCAGAACGGCGTCAACGACGGCGACGACGGGGCCGACGGCGTGGCCGACACCGACACGGACGGCGACGGCGTCGACGACGCCGACGAGCCGGCCATCATCGGCGCCATCCGCTTCGGCTCGGGCGCCGACACCTTCAACGTGCTGAACGGCACCGTGGTGGGCGACATCTCGTTCGGCGACGGCGCCGACGTGTTCCGCATCGACGGCGGCGCGGCCGTGATCGGCTCGATCAGCGACAGCGACGGCCGACTGGACGTCACCATCGGCAAGGGCTCGCTGGGCCTGACCAAGGCCGAAACGATCAACATCACCAGCCTGACCCTCGGCGCCGAGAGCAAGCTGGTGTTCACCGCCGATCCGTCGACCTCGACCAACACCCGCCTGGTGGTGTCGGGCGCGGCCAACGTCGCCAGCGGCGCGCAGCTTGGACTGCGCCTGACCAGCCTGCTGAGCGCCCCGACCTCGTACACGGTGATCACGGCCGGTTCGCTGACCAGCGGCGCCCTGGGCCAGAGCCTGCTCGACGACGCGCCCTACATGTATGTCGCCAGCAGCCGCGCCGACGCCAACAACGTCTATATCGACGTGCGCCGCCGCACGGCCGCCGAGATCGGCATGGCCCGCTCGGGCGCGGCCGCCTACGACGCGATCTTCAACGCCCTCAGCGGCGACTCCGACGTGGCCGGCGCCTTCCTGGGCATCAGCGACCGCGGCTCGTTCCTGAACCGGTACAACCAACTGCTGCCGGACCAGGGCGAGGGCATGTTCGCCACCCTGCAGACCGTCACCCAGCAGATCTCGCAGGCCACCTCGATCCGGCCCGATCCGGGCGACCGCTACGGGCCCGACAGCATCTGGGTCCAGGAAATCAACGCCCTGGTCCGTCGCGAAGACGGCCCGACCCTGGGCACCGACACCCAGGCCTTCGGCTTCGTGGCCGGCTACGAGGCAATGGGCGACGCGGGCGGCGCCCTGGGCGTGACCCTGGCCTACACCGCCCTGGAAGAGCACGACACCGTCGCCCAGGTGGGCGAGCAGACCACCTCGTCGCTGGTCCAGACGGGCGTCTACTGGCGCCGGTCGGTGGGTCCGTGGCGGTTCAACCTCGGCGGCGGCGTCGGCTATGGCTGGTTCGACAGCGACCGGGTGTTCCTGGTCGACGCCAACGGCGACGGCGTCTACGAGGAAAAGCGCAAGGCCAGCAGCGACTGGGGCGCCCTGACCGCCAACGCCTTCGCCGGCACGGCCTACGAAGTGAAGTTCGGCCGCTTCTTCTCGCGTCCGGAAGCGCGCGTCGACTACACCTACCTCAACGAGTCGAGCCACGACGAGACCGGCGGCGGCAAGGTGATGGACAACGAGATCGGCCGTCGCAAGTGGAGCAACCTCAGCGGCGACGTGGGCGTCGTGCTGGGCGCCGAGTTCGGCCGCGACGTCTGGGTGCGCCCGGAAGTCCGCGTCGGCTACCGCAAGACCCTGGCCGGCAAGCTGGCCGACACCGTCGCCACCCTGAACGGCCAGACCTACGTGCTGGAGCCGTTCGACGACAAGGACGGCGCCCTGACCCTGGGCTTCGCCCTGCGGGCCGGCACGGCGATGTCCTACGTGGCGCTGGAAGGCACGGCCGAAAGCACCAAGCGCCAGAAGCGCTACAACGTGAAGCTCACCGGCCGGACGATGTTCTAGACACCGTCCGCCTAGGTGGAGAAGAGGGCCTCGCACAACGTGCGGGGCCTTTTTCATAAGGGCTTTGCGGCCAACTTGGCGACAATCCGCCGCAGCTGCCGCGGCCTTGCCGGCTCGCCACGCTAAAGGTCCGTTTAAGGACTAATATTAAGGCTGTTCCCATCGATAACAGACGGCGGCCCTGATCGCCGTGAGGGGAAGACCTTGACCATCCATCGCTTCGCCCGGGGCGCCGCCGCCCTGGCCGGCGCCGCGACGCTCGTCGTCGCCGGCGGCGCTCACGCCCAAGTTCCGTCAAATGGGGCTGCACCCGACCAGCAGGCCCGCATCGAGGCCCTCGAAGCCCAGCTGGCGGCTCTTCAGAAGCAGATCGCCGAGATCAAGACCGCGACCGCCGCGGCCCCGAAGGCGGCCCCCGCCGCCGCCCCCGCCGCTCCGGCCGCGACCGTCAGCATCGCCGGCGGCCGTCCGACCATCGCCTCGACCGACGGCGCCTTCAGCGCCACCCTGCACGGGGTGATGCAGTTCGACACCGCCCACTACTTCCAGGACAAGGGCCTGCCGGCGGTGATCGGCAACGGCCGCGACCTCAACAGCGGCAGCAACTTCCGCCGCGCGCGCCTGGGCATGGACGGCAAGGTCTTCAAGAACTTCGACTACAGCGTGCTGCTCGACTTCGGCGGCGCCGGCACCGACGGCTCGGGCGTGCTGCAGGAGCTGTTCCTCCAGTACAACTATGCGCCCTTCAAGGTGCGCGTCGGCGCCTTCGCCCCGAACGTGGGCCTGGAAGACGCCGGCTCGACCAACGGCTCGCTGTTCGCCGAGCGTCCGGCGATCTCGGAACTGACCCGCGGCCTGGCCGCCGCCGACCGCCGCTACGCCCTGCAGGTGCAGACCGGCGGCGAGCGCTGGCTGCTGTCGGCCGCCGCCACCGGCGGCAAGACCGGCGACGCCCAGACCTTCGACGAACAGCAGGGCTTCGTGGCCCGCGCCGCCTTCCTGCCGGTCAAGACCAAGGACTGGATCGTGCACACCGGCCTGGGCGCCGGCTACATCGTCACCCCGGCCCAGACGGCCGTTGGCGGCGCCTATCCGCTGACCCTGACCGAGCGTCCGGAACTGCGCGTCGACGGGACCACTCTGGTCACCACCGGCGCCATCGACGCCGACAACCTGCGCCACGTGGGCGTGGAACTGGCCGTGCAGCACAAGAACCTGCTGATCCAGAGCGAGTACTTCGACATCGCGCTCGACCGCCGCAACCCGGCGGCCGGCGTCAGCGATCCGAAGTTCGGCGGCTGGTACATCGAGGGCGGCTGGGTGCTGACCGGCGAGAGCCGCCGCTACAACGGCTCGACCTTCGCCTTCGACGCCCCGTCGATCGCCAACCCCTTCGATCCGAAGGCCGGCAAGTGGGGCGCCTGGGAACTGGCGGCGCGCTATTCGGTGCTCGACCTGAACCACCACGAGACCGCGACCCTGGCGGCCGACCGGGTGCGCGGCGGCGAGCAGACGATCTGGACCGCCGGCGTCAACTGGTTCCCCAACTCGGTGACCAAGTTCTCGCTCGACTATCTGGACGTCGACGTGGATCGCCTGGATCCGGCCGGCGGGACCGTGGCGCTGAGCCAGGGCTACCAGGCCGTCAACCTGCGCAGCCAGTTCGCGTTCTAGATCTTTCCCCTCTCCCTCTCCCTTCCCCCTTGATGGGGGAAGGGTCGGGGATGGGGGTGACTGCTGAGATGGCGACGGCGCGGCGTCTGACGCCGCACCACCCCCACCCCTGCCCCTCCCCCATCCGCCGACGGGAGGGGAAACGCGGAAGCGCCGCCCCTTTCTGATCCCGCCTTCAGAAACATTCGCGCGTACAACGGGAGCGAGATCGGCCAAGGTTTCGGCGTTATCCCAGAGGACGCCCGATGACCCTGCCCCGCCCGCTTTCCCGCCGAGACCTGTCGATCGGCGTCGGCGCCGTAGCGGCGGCCGCGCCGCTGGGCGCCCTGGCGCAAGGCCCCAAGGTCGTGACGCTGCTGAACGTCAGCTACGACCCGACCCGCGAGCTTTATCAGGAGATCAACCCGGCCTTCGCCGCCTACTGGAAGCGCCGGGTCGGCCAGACGCTAGACATCAAGCAGAGCCACGGCGGCTCGGGCAAGCAGGCCCGCTCGGTGATCGACGGGCTGCAGGCCGACGTCGTCACCCTGGCCCTGGCGGACGACATCGACCAGATCGCCGCCCGCGGCCTGATCGCCAGGAACTGGCAGTCGCGCCTGCCCAAGAACTCGGCCCCCTACACCTCGACGATCATCTTCCTGGTCCGCAAGGGCAATCCGAAGGGGATCAAGGACTGGGGCGACATCGTCAAACCCGGCGTCGAGATCATCACCCCCAACCCCAAGACCGGCGGCGCGCCGCGCTGGGCCTATCTGGCGGCCTGGGCCTGGGCGCTGAAGCAGAAGGGCGGCAGCGACGCCAAGGCCCGCGCCTTCGTGCAGCAGCTCTATCGCCAGGTGCCGGTGCTCGACAGCGGCGCCCGTGGCTCGATGACCACCTTCGCCCAGCGGGGCGTCGGTGACGTGCTGCTGACCTGGGAGAACGAGGCCCACCTGGCCCGCGACGAGTTCGGGGCCGACAGGTTCGAGATCGTCTATCCCTCGCGCTCGATCCTGGCCGAGCCGTCGGTGGCCGTGGTCGACAAGGTGGTGCAGCGGCGCGGGACCCGGCTGGTGGCCGAGGGCTATCTGAACTTCCTCTACAGCCCCCTGGCCCAGGACCTGATCGGCAAGCACCACTACCGGCCGCGCGACCCGAAGGCGGCGGCCAAGTACGCCGCCAAGTTCCCCGACATCCCGCTGGTGACCATCGACCGCGAGTTCGGCGGCTGGGCGAAAGCCCAGGCCCGGCACTTCGCCGACGGCGGCGTCTTCGACCAAATCTACCGGCCTTGAGAGTCTTCTTGGGCGTGAAGCCTACCTAGGCAATAGGATATAGCGCTTCTGTCACGTTCGTGCGTTATCCGCATGGACCACCCGAGATAACACCCGAGACAGAGCGACATCGCCATGACCACCGCCTTGAAGTCTCCCACCCGCCGCGGCCTGCTGGGCGCGGCCGGCGCCGCCGCCGCCCTCGGGGGCTCGACCCTCACGGCCGGCCAGGCTTTCGCCCAGGCCAAGCCGCTGACCCTGCTGAACGTCAGCTACGACCCGACCCGCGAGCTCTACAAGGCGATCAACGTCGCCTACGCCGCCTACTGGAAGAAGAAGGTCGGCCAGACCCTGACCATCAACCAGAGCCACGGCGGCTCGGGCAAGCAGGCCCGCTCGGTGATCGACGGCCTGGAAGCCGACGTCGTCACGCTCGCGCTCGCCTACGACATCGACGAGATCTCGGACAAGGCCAAGCTGCTGCCGGCCAACTGGCAGTCGCGCCTGCCGCAGAACTCCACGCCCTACACCTCGACCATCGTGTTCCTGGTCCGCAAGGGCAATCCCAAGAAGATCAAGGACTGGGGCGACCTGGTGAAGCCGGGCGTCGACGTCATCACGCCGAACCCGAAGACCTCGGGCGGGGCGCGCTGGAACTACCTGGCCGCCTGGGCCTGGGCGCTGAAGCAGAAGGGCGGCAACCCCGCCAAGGCCCAAGCCTACATCACCGACCTCTTCAAGCACGTGCCGGTGCTCGACACCGGCGCCCGCGGCGCCACCACCACCTTCACCCAGCGCGGCATCGGCGACGTGCTGCTGGCCTGGGAAAACGAGGCCTTCCTGGCGCTGGAGGAAATTCCGGGCCAATTCGAGATCGTCGTGCCGTCGATCTCGATCCTGGCCGAACCGCCGGTGGCCGTGGTCGACAAGAACGTCGACCGCCACAAGACCCGCCTGGCGGCAGAGGGCTATCTGCGCTTCCTGTACAGCCCGCTGGCCCAGGACATCATCGCCCAGAACCACTACCGGCCGCGCGACGCCAAGGTCGCGGCCAAGTACGCCGCCAAGTACAAGAAGATCCCGCTGGTGACGATCGACAACACCTTCGGCGGCTGGCGCAAGGCCCAGGCCACGCACTTCGCCGACGGCGGCGTGTTCGACAAGATCTACCAGCCGAAGTAAGGCGCTGAACCCAATCGGGTCAGAAAGCTTGACCTTTCAAGGCGCGGCGGTCCCCCATGGGCCGCCGCGTTTTGCGTTTCAACGCCCAAGCTCGGTCGGGAACCCGACTATCGACCGGGCGTTCAGGCCTCACGGGGCGTACCAATAACAAAAGCCGGGGTCGGGCTCAGGATGACGGATTATCTGAAGTCGCAGCGGGCGGGCGATCAGCTCGCGGCCGAGCACGGCATCGACGACCCCTTCGCCGCGGCGATCCGGGCCACCCGCATGGCGATGATCGTCACCGACGCCACCCAGGCCGACAATCCGATCATCTTCGCCAACGACGCCTTCCTGCGGCTGACCGGCTATGGCCGTTCCGAGGTGATCGGCCGCAACTGCCGCTTCCTGCAGGGCCCCGACACCAATCCGGCCTCGATCGCCGAGCTGCGCGGGGCCATCGCCGACGGCGACGACATCGCCATGGACATCCTCAACTACCGCAAGGACGGCAGCAGCTTCTGGAACGCGCTGTATCTGAGCCCCGTGCGCAACAAGCAGGGCCAGATCATCTACTTCTTCGGCTCGCAGCTGGACGTCAGCGACAAGAAGCAGACCGAGCAGCACCTGCGCGAGACCCGCAGCGACCTGGAACTGGCCGTCGAGGCCCGCACCCGCGAACTGACCCTGGCCCTGGAGCAGAAGACCGCCCTGCTGCACGAGGTCGACCACCGGGTGAAGAACAACCTGCAGCTCATCTCGTCCCTGCTGCTGCTGCAGAACCGCCGCGAGAAGGATCCGGCCCTCAAGCACAGCCTGCGCGGCATGCTGGAGCGGGTGAACGCCATTGCCACCGTCCACCGCCGGCTGTTCCAGAGCGAGGACGTCGAGCGCTTCGACGTCTCGGCCTTCGTGCGCGACCTGGTGTCGGACATGACCGGCTCGGCCAACCGCGAGGAGATCCGCGTGCGGCTGGACCTGGAGCGGGTGGACGTGGCCGCCTCGAAGGCCGCGCCCCTGGCCCTGGTGATCAGCGAACTGTTCTCCAACGCCCTGCGTCACGCCTTCCCCGACGGTCGCGCCGGCGAGATTTCGGTATCGATCACTCGCCAAAACGGCGACTTCCGGATCGAAATCGCCGATGACGGCGTTGGTGTGTCTGAAGGGGCCCGGACTTCGGGTTTCGGACTGACCATCGTCCAGCTGCTGTGCCAGCAGTTGAAGGCGCGGTCCGAGACCACGGACGCCGGACCCGGAACGCGCGTCGTCGTACACCTGCCCGTCAACGGCGCGCACCACTGAGGAAGTAGCTTACCCATGGCCGGGCGTGCGTTGGATGTGCTGATCGTCGAGGACGAGGTCCTGCTGGCCACCGAGCTGGAGTTCCTCGCCCAGGAAGTGGGCTACCACTCCGTGGGCCTGGCCATGAGCTCGGACGAGGCCGTGGACCTGGCCAGGTCGCTGCATCCCGACCTCGCCCTCGTGGACGTGCACCTGCAGGACGGCCCGACGGGCGTCGAGGTGGTGCGCAGGATCCATGACGACTGCGGCTGCGTGGCCCTGTTCATGACCGCCAACGTCAAGCGCCTGCCGGACGACTTCGCCGGCGCCTGCGGGGTGATCGGCAAGCCCTATTCCGAGCACGGGGTGAAGACCGCCCTGGCCTATCTGGCCGTCTGCCTGGAAGAGGACCGCGCGCCGGGCCTGCCGCCGGTGGGGCTGGAACTGGCCCCGGCCTTCGCCGCGCGCTGGGGCCTGACCGAAATGCCGCGCTCGGCCTGATGGCCGCCTCGCCGCTCGCCGTCCCATCTGTCGCCGTGATCGTCGGGACCGCCGCGGCTCTGCTGTCGATCACCAGCTTCGCCCCGCAGATCGTCAAGATCGTGCGCGAGAAGGACGCCTCTTCGGTGTCGCTGCGGACCTATGTGGTCACGGTCGCGGGCTTCTCGTGCTGGCTGGCCTATGGGCTGATGATCAAGGCCTGGCCGGTGGCGGCGGCCAACCTGGCCTGCCTTGCGATGTCGGCCGCCGTGCTCGCCTTGAAATGGCGCTATGGCCGCCAAGGGGACCACGAAGACGTCAAAGGGTGACAGGGGGGGCGGGGTCCGCTATCGAGGCCCGCCTAATTTCGCGCACCAGGACCACCGCCTTGACCGAAGTCGCCGAGGAAGCTGGCTGGGCCACCGCCAAGACTCTGGCCGAAGCCCTGCCCTACATCCAGATCTACGACCGCGAGACGGTGGTGATCAAATACGGCGGCCACGCCATGGGCCAGGAAGAGGTGGCCAAGCTGTTCGCCGCCGACGCCGTGCTGCTGAAGCTCTTGGGCGTGCACCCGGTCGTGGTTCACGGCGGCGGCCCGCAGATCAGCCGCATGCTCGACAAGGCCGGCGTGAAGTCGACCTTCGTCGACGGCCTGCGCGTCACCGACGAGGCGACGATGGAAGTGGCCGAGATGGTGCTGTCGGGCGCCATCAACAAGGAAATCGCCAACTGGATCACGCTCGCCGGCGCCGAAGCCGACGTGCGCGGCGTGGGCCTGTCGGGCAAGGACGCCCGGCTGATCACCGCCGAGAAGGTGACCCGGACCCGCAAGGATCCCGACAGCAACATCGAGCAGGCCGTCGACCTGGGCTTCGTGGGCGAGCCGACCAAGGTCGACCCCCACCTGATCCAGGCCCTGCTGAGCTCGGAAACCGACTACATCCCGGTGATCGCCCCGATCGGCGTGTCCGAGCAGGGCGAGACCTTCAACATCAACGCCGACACGGTGGCCGGAGCGCTGGCGGGCGCCCTGAAGGCCAAGCGGATGCTGATGCTGACCGACATCAAGGGCGTGCTCGACGCCAATGGCGAGCTGATCCGCGAGATGACCCTGGACCAGGCCCGCCAGCTGATCGCCGACGGCGTCGCCACCGGCGGCATGATCCCCAAGCTCGAGAACGCCATCCACGCCGTGGAGAGCGGCGTCGAAGCCGTGGTCATCCTCGACGGCCGCCGCCCGCACGCCATGCTGGTCGAACTGTTCAGCGAGCACGGCGCGGGCACGCTGATCTCGAAATGATGGCGGCCGCGAAGATCCTCCCCCTCTGGGGGAGGTGGCCCGAAGGGCCGGAGGGGGGGCGTTTTCAGCCGCCTCCGCGCCCAGGGCTCGGGGGGGGGGGGGGGGGGGGGGGGGGGGGGGGGGCGGGGGGGGGGGGGGGGGGGGGGGG
>NZ_JBWKNI010000028.1:51504-72969 GCF_059415485.1 Caulobacter sp. GW821-FHT10C03
CCCCCCCCCCCCCGCGTTTTCAGCCGCCTCCGCGCCCAGGGCTCTTCCCCCTCCGTCGGCTTCGCCGCCACCTCCCCCAGAGGGGGAGGATCTAGTCATGGCTGCCGACCTCACCCACGTCGACACCTGGCTGTTCGACCTCGACAACACCCTCTACCCGGCCGAGACCGAGTTCATGGGGCTGATCGAGGGCCGCATGACCGACTTCGTCGAGCGCTATACCGGGCTTCCGCGCGAGGAAGCCCGGGCGCTGCAGAAGAAGTACTATATGGAGCACGGCACCACCCTGGCCGGGCTGATGACCTATCACGGCATGGACCCCTCCCAGTTCCTGGAGGAGGTGCACGACGTGTCGCTGGACAACCTGGTCCCCGACCCGGCCCTGCACGCGGCGATCGACGCCCTGCCCGGCCGGCGGCTGGTGTTCACCAACGGCTCGCTGGGCCACGCCGAGCGGGTGCTGGGGCATCTGGGCCTGCGCGACCTATTCAGCGAGATCTTCGCCATCGAGACGGCCGACTACATCCCCAAGCCGTCGCTGGCGACCTTCGACAAGATCACCAAGCTGCACGCCATCGATCCGCCGACGACCGCCTTCTTCGAGGACAGCGAGAAGAACCTCGTCCCGGCCGCGCGCATCGGCATGACCACTGTGCTGGTCGGCGCCCACGCGGCCGCCTCGACCTCCGAACACGTCCACCATCGCACCAACGACCTCGCCGGGTTCCTGAGCTCGGCGCGCCTGAAGGAAGCCTGACATGACCGCCCTGACCTTCGCCGATCTGCAGACCGAGATCGAAGCCGCCTGGGAGGCCCGCGACGGCGTCTCGACCGCCACCGCCGGCCCGGTCCGCACCGCCGTGGAAGAGGCCCTGCTGCTGCTCGACAGCGGCAAGGCCCGCGTCTCGGAGAAGATCGACGGCGAGTGGACCACGCACCAGTGGCTGAAGAAGGCCGTGCTGCTGTCGTTCCGCCTCAACCCCAACACCGTGATGCGCGCCGGCTCGCTGGGCGGCGGCGTCGGTCCGTGGTGGGACAAGGTGGCCAACAAGTTCGACGGTTGGGACGCCCCGCAGTTCGAGGCCGGCGGCTTCCGCGCCGTGCCGGGCGCCATCGTGCGTCGCGGCTCGCACATCTCCAAGAACGTCATCCTGATGCCGTCGTTCGTGAACATCGGCGCCTTCGTCGATGAGGGCACCATGGTCGACACCTGGGTGACGGTCGGCTCGTGCGCCCAGATCGGCAAGCACGTCCACCTGTCGGGCGGCGTCGGCATCGGCGGCGTGCTGGAGCCGCTGCAGGCCAACCCGACCATCATCGAGGACAACTGCTTCATCGGCGCCCGTTCGGAAGTGGTCGAAGGCGTGGTCGTCGGCGAGGGCTCGGTCCTGTCGATGGGCGTCTACCTGTCGGCCTCGACCAAGATCGTCGACCGCAAGACCGGCGAAATCCACATCGGCAAGGTGCCGCCCTACAGCGTCGTGGTGCCGGGCAGCCTGCCCGACAAGAACGGCGGCCCGAGCCTGTACTGCGCCGTGATCGTCAAGACGGTCGACGCCCAGACCCGCTCGAAGACCTCGATCAACGACCTGCTGCGCGACTGATCCGCGTGACGGGGGCGGCGAACAAGACCCTCGCCGCCCTGCGCGCCGGCGAACTGGCCGGGGCGCGCGAGCTGGACCTCTCCGGCGCGGAACTCACCGAGTTCCCGCCGGAGATCTTCGGCCTGGCCGACACGCTGGAGGCCCTGGACCTGTCCGGTTCGCGGCTGTCGACCCTGCCGCCCGACCTGGGGCGGCTGAAGCGGCTGCGTTTCCTGTTCTGCTCCTATTCGCCGTTCCGCCGCCTACCCGAGAGCCTGGGCGACTGCGAGGCGCTGAGCCAGGTCGGCTTTCGCGACTGCGGCCTGGAAGAACTGCCCGCCGAGGCCCTGCCGCCCCGGCTGCGCTGGCTGACCCTGACCAACAACCGGCTGACGTCCCTGCCCGCGGCCCTGGGCGAGCGCCCGGCCCTGCAGAAGCTGATGCTGGCCGGCAACCGGCTGGACGCCCTGCCTCAAGGCCTGGCGCGGGCGCCGAACCTGGAGCTGCTGCGCCTCTCGGCCAACCGCTTCGAGGCCATGCCCGGCTGGCTGGCCGAGCTGCCGGCGCTGGCCTGGCTGGCCTGGGCCGGAAACCCCTTCGACACCGGCGACGACACGACCTCGGGCCCGGTCGCCTGGCGCGAGCTGGCGGTGGGCAAGGCCCTGGGACGCGGCGCCTCGGGCGACGTGTTCGAGGTCGCCTGGAACGGCCAGGGGACCACCAGGCCCGCGGCCCTGAAGCTGTTTCGCGGGACGATGACCAGCGATGGTTTGCCCGAGCGCGAGATGGCCGCTTGCCTGGCCGTGGGCGAGCACCCGAACCTGACCGGCGCCCTGGGCCGCGTGGTCGAGCATCCGGACGGCGCCGAGGGCCTGCTGATGCCGCTGCTGCCGGACGGCTGGCGCGTGCTGGCCGGCCCGCCCAGCCGCCAGACCTGCAGCCGCGACGTCTACGCCGCCGATTTCCGCCTGCCGCTCGACGTCGCCCGGCGCCTGGTCCGCGACGTCGCCGCCGGGACCGCGCGGCTGCACGAGCGAGGCCTGAGCCACGGCGACCTCTACGCCCACAACGTGCTGTGGGACGGGGAAACCGGCGCGGCCGTGCTCAGCGACTTCGGCGCGGCCGCCTTCCTGCCGCCGGGCGAGGAACGGCGCTGGTCGGCGCTGGACGTGCGCGCCTTCGGCCTGCTGCTGGGCGAGGTGCTGGACGGGGTCGAGGGCGAGGTCCCGGCCGCCCTGCGCGCCCTGGAGGCCGCCTGCGTGCAGCCGGACGGCGGCGCGCGGCCGTCGATGGACGAGGCGCTCGCCGCCCTTTCCTGAACCCTTTCGAAAAGGGGCGGATCAAGCTCTAGTAGCGGCCATGTCGAGCCTCGTCGCAAAGCTGAAGCCGTTCTTCTCGCTCAAGGGCCGGGCCGCCCGGCTGGAATACTGGCGGGTGCAGGTCGCCCAGATCGCCCTGGCCGCCGTGGTCATGAGCCTGGTGGTGATCGCCACCCGGATCGGCGGCTGGCTGGGGGCGGTTCCCTGCCTGCTGTTCCTGCCCATCCTGGCCGCCGGGGTCTGCGTGGCCGTGCGCCGCCTGCACGACCGGGGCAAGGCGGCCTGGTGGATCCTGATCTTCGCCGTCGGCCCCTACGCCCTGACCGCCCTGGCCGCCGGCCTCTACGAAGGCGGCGGCCCCAACGGCTCCGAACTGGCCGCCCCCCTGCTCGGCCTTGGCGCCTTCGCCCTGTCGATCTGGGCCTGGGTGGAGCTGGGCTTCCTGCGCGGCACCAAGGGCGAGAACCGGTACGGGGCGGAGCGGCGGTAGGGAGCCTCGTACATGACCCCTCTCTCATAGAGAGAGGGGTCATTAACGCCCTCACCGCTTCCTCCCGCGCTCCACCTCGTACGGCGTTCCGTCGCGGTGGCGGTAGGTCTCCTCGCCGGGGCGGATGATCAGGTCGAGGTCGGGATAGTCGCAGCCGTCCTCGTCGGGGCGGCGCGAGCCCATTTCCAGCAGCACGGCGACGCGGTCGGAGCGGTTCTGGATCTGGTGGCCGTCGGCCACGCCGGCCTTGAAGCCCGCGCAGTCGCCGGCCCGCAGGATGGTTTCGCCGTTCTCCTCGACCAGCACGACCTCGCCCTCGACCACCCAGACGAACTCGTCCTCGGCCGTGTGCCAGTGGCGCTGGCTGGACCAGACGCCCGGCTCGAGCCTCATGAGATTGACGCCGAACTGGGTGAGGCCGACGGCGTCGCCCAGCTTCCAGCGCTGGCGAGCCTTGCAGGGCGCGTCGAACGGCGGCGGATAGGCCGTGCCGTGGCGGGTGGGAGCCTTGTCGATGTCGATCTTGGGCATGGTCGGCCTTGGCAAGTTCGTGCGCGGTTTGCGTCCCGCCGAAGGGAAGCTTAAAGCCTGCACCATGACCAGTCCCGCGCCCGTTTCCGTCAGCATCGACGCCGTCGAGCTGGCCCAAGCCCTGATCCGCCGCCCCTCCGTCACCCCCGCCGACGAGGGCGCGATGGACGTGCTGCAGCGCCAGCTGGAAGGGCTGGGCTTCGATTGCCGGCGCATGAAGTTCGGCGAGATCGAGAACCTCTACGCCAAGCGCGGGACCGCGCGGCCCAACCTCTGCTTCGCCGGCCACACCGACGTGGTGCCGGTGGGCGACGACGCGGCCTGGACGGCGGGCCCGTTCGAGGCCGAGATCAAGGACGGCGTGCTCTACGGCCGCGGCGCGGTCGACATGAAGTCGGCGATCGCCGCCTTCGTCGCGGCCGTGGGCAATACGGACGAGGTTCCCGGCTCGATCAGCTTCCTGATCACCGGCGACGAAGAGGGCGTGGCCGAGGACGGCACCGTGAAGGTGGTCGAGGCCTTGGCCGCCGAGGGCGAGATCATCGACCACTGCATCGTCGGCGAGCCGACCAGCGCCAGCCTGCTGGGCGACATGGTCAAGATCGGCCGGCGCGGCAGCATCAACGCCTGGATCGCGGTGGACGGCCGCCAGGGCCACGTGGCCTATCCGCACCGGGCGGCCAATCCGATCCCGGTGCTGGTCGACATCCTTTCCCGCCTGCAGAGCCGGATGCTGGACGAGGGCTATACCGGCTTCCAGCCGTCGAACCTGGAGATCACCACGGTCGACGTCGGCAACCCGGCGACGAACGTCATTCCGGCCTCGGCGAAGGCCCGGATCAACATCCGCTTCAACCCGGCGCACAAGGGCAAGGACCTGGCCGCCTGGATCGAGCACGAGTGCCGCGAGGCGGCCGAGGGCTTCTCCGGCCGGGTCGAGGCCCTGTGCAAGATCAGCGGCGAGGCCTTCCTCACCGAGCCGGGCGCCTTCACCGACGTGATCGTCGGCGCCGTGGGCGACGCCACCGGCCGCGTGCCGGAACTGTCGACCACCGGCGGCACCAGCGACGCCCGCTTCATCCGCGCCATCTGCCCGGTGGTGGAGTTCGGCCTTGTGGGCTCGACCATGCACCAGGTGGACGAGCGGGTGCCGGTCGAGGAAGTCCGCCAGCTGGCGGTGGCCTACACGGCGCTGATCCGGCGGTATTTCGAGGCGTTTTCGGGGTAGGACGAAACCCTCGCCCTTCGACAAGCTCAGGGTGAGGATTTCTACTGCGCCGCCCGAGCAATAGCCCTCATCCTGAGCCTGTCGAAGAACGAGGGCGGACCCGCTGACGGAACCGAGCCATGAACGAGCTCTCCATCGACGAAGTCCTCGCCGAGGTCGCCGTGCTGGTGAAGCCGCACTTCGGCAAGGGGCGGGTGCCCGACTACATCCCGCAGCTGGCCACCGTGCCGGGGACGAAGTTCGGCATGGCCGTGCGCACGGTGGACGGCGGCGAGCACGTGATCGGCGACTCCGACGAGGGCTTTTCCGTCCAGAGCATCACCAAGGTGCTGAGCCTGGGGCTCGCCTTGAACCGCATCGGCGACGAGGTGTGGACGCGGGTCGGCAAGGAGCCGTCGGGCACGCCGTTCAACCACCTGTCGCAGCTGGAGTCCGAGGGCGGCTTCCCGCGCAATCCGTTCATCAACGCCGGCGCCCTGGCGGTGACCGACATCCTGCTCGACAAGGTCAAGGACCCCGCCGCCCTGGTGCGCGGCTTCGCCGGTTTCCTGGCTGACGGTCCGGTCGAGATCGACGAGGCGGTGGCGGCCTCGGAGCTGGCCAACGCCTGGCAGAACCGGGCCATCGCCAACCTGATGCGCGGCAAGGAGACGATCACCCACGACCCCGAGGCCGTGGTCGCCGCCTATTGCCGCCAGTGCGCCCTGACCATGAGCTGCCGGCAGCTGGCGCGGGCCTTCCTGCCGCTGGCGGCGGGCGGCTTCTCGCCGGTGGTCGAGGAGACGATCTTTCCCGAGCGCCTGACCCGGCGGCTCAATTCCCTGCTGCTGACCTGCGGCATCTACGACAGCGTCGGCAGCTTCGCCTACCGCGTCGGCCTGCCGGCCAAGAGCGGCGTCGGCGGCGGGATCGTGGCGGTCGTGCCGGGCAAGGCGACGGTGGCCGTGTGGTCGCCGGAGCTGGACCGGTTCGGCACGTCGGTGGTTGGGGCGTCGGCGCTGGAGGCCTTCGCGCAGCTGACGAACTGCTCGGTGCTGTAGGGCGGCGCAGGCCCCCTCCGGCCCTCCGGGCCACCTCCCCCAGAGGGGGAGGATCTGGTCGGCGCGGCGCTCTTCAAGATGCTCCCCCTTTGGGGGAGCTGTCGCGGAGCGACTGAGGGGGTCTTCCGGCGTTTGACCCAGATCAAGGCGACGCTCGCGCGGGGCATGCAACGTCAGAGCGACCTTCAACGGAGCCCGCCATGTCGCTCGGTCAGATCGCCTATCTCGGTTTCGTCCTCGCCGGCTTCGGCGTGTTCATCCTGGCGCTCGGTACGGTCTGGATCGCCGAGCGCATGTCGGACCGCAAGCCGGACTGACCTCCCCACCGGAAGCCCCTTCCCTGACTTCCCCGGGGTTTCCGCCCTCGAGGCCGCCCTCACACCGGCCTCTCCCGCAGCCTCCGTCGACTGTCGAGCCGGCGGAGGCCGCGGGTTTCTTCCAAGCCCTCAGTCGCCGTAGCCGACGCCCACCAGATAGAGCCCGTCGGCCGGGGCCACGGGGCCGCATTGCGTGCGGTCCCTAGCCTCCAGGGCGGCCTTGACGTCGCCGGGCTCCCAGCGGCCGGCGCCGACCTCGACCAGCGTCCCCGTCATCGACCGCACCTGGCGGTGGAGGAATGAGCGGGCCTCGAAGTCGAGGTGGATCTCCTCGCCGACCTGGCGCACGCGGGCGACGTCCAGCGTCTTCAGCGGCGACTTGGCCTGGCAGTGCATGTCGCGGAAGGTGGTGAAGTCGTGCAGGCCGACCAGGGCTTGCGCGGCCGCGTGCATGGCGTCGGCGTCCAGCGGCTTCTTCATGTGCCAGACCTTGCCCTTGTCGAGGGCCGGCGGGGCGCGGCGGTTGAGGATGCGGTAGAGGTAGCGGCGCTCATTGGCGGAAAAGCGGGCGTGCCAGTCTTCCGGGGCCACCTCGGCGTCGAGGATCGAGACGGCCTCGCGCATCAGGTGGGCGTTGAGGGCGTTCATCACCGTCTGGGCCGGCCAGTCGCGCTCGAGGTCGACATGGACGACCTGGCCGGTGGCGTGGACGCCGGTGTCGGTGCGGCCGGCGGCGGCGATGCGCAGTTCCTGGCCGCTGAAGGCCTTCACCGCCGCCTCGATCGCCCCCTGCACGCTGGGCAGGGTCGCCTGGGCCTGGAAGCCCGCATAGGGACGGCCGTCGTACTCGACGAGGAGGCGGTAGCGGGGCATCAGGCCAGGACCGTCCCGGCGGCCAGCGGGAAGCCGCGCAGGAAGACGTCGGCGTCCTGGGCGCCCTTGCCCTCGCGCTGGGCCTTGAGCAGGCGGACAGCGCCCCCACCGCAGGCGATCAGCAGGTCGTCGTCGAGCACGGCGCCGGGCGCGCCATCCACGTCCTCGACCTTGGACAGCAGGGCCTTCACGCGCACCGGTCCCTTGCCGGACGGGGCCTCGAACCAGGCGCCGGGGAAGGGCGAGAGGCCGCGGATGTGGCGATCGACCTCGGCGGCGGGGCGGGTCCAGTCGATGCGGGCCTCGGCCGGCTTGATCTTCCTGGCGTAGGTGACGCCATCCTCGCTCTGCGGCGTCTCGATGGCCTGGCCGCGCTCGATGGCGCCCAGGGCGACGGGCAGGATGCGGGCGCCGACGGCGGCCAGGCGGTCGTGCAGGCTGGCCACGGTGTCGAGCGCGTCGATACGCACGCTCTCCGACAGCAGCACGGGGCCCTCGTCGAGGCCCTCGCTCATCCGCATCACCTGGACGCCGGTGACGGGATCGCCGGCCATGATCGCCCGCTGGATGGGGGCGGCGCCGCGCCAGCGGGGCAGCAGGCTGGCGTGCAGGTTGAAGCAGCCCAGCTTCGGGGCGTCGAGCACGGCCTTGACCAGGATCTGGCCGAAGGCGACGACGACGGCGGCGTCGAGGTCGAGCGCCTGGAAGGCCTCGATCTCCTCGGGGGTCTTCATCGAGACGGGCGTGCGCACCGGCAGGCCCAGGCCCTCGGCGAAGGCGTGGACCGGCGAGGGCTTCAGCTCCTGGCCGCGGCCGCGCGGGGCGGGCGGCTGGGAGTAGACACAGACGATCTCGTGGCCGCTGGCGACCAGTTCGGCCAGGCAGGCGACGGCGAAATCGGGGGTTCCGAGGAAGGCGATGCGCATGGCGGGGGTTTAGCCCCGCAAGGGCTTCGGGGAAAGCGTGCGGCGCCGGGGGGCGCCCCCGGGGACTTGCCCAGGGACTTGAGAGTCGGAACCTCGACCGTTCGCCCATCGTTGTTTGCCGGACTCTTTGCAACCACGAGCGTTGGAGAAAGACCCATGCGCACCCTCGCCCTGATCGCCGTCTCCGCCCTGGCCCTGTCGGCCGCCGCCTGCTCGGACCAGCACGCCCAGCAGATCAAGGAAGGCGCCGCCGCCGCCGGCCAGGACATCAAGGACGCCGCCAACGAGATCAAGAACGACCCGGACGTCAAGGAAGCCGGCACGGCCCTGAAGGAAAGCACCAAGGAAACCGCCGCCGACCTCAAGGTCGCCGCCGGCGACGCGGTGGACGCCGCCAAGGAAGCCGGCGCCAAGGCCGGCGACAAGGCCCAGGAAGCCGGCAAGGACATCACCCGCGAGAGCAAGGAAGCGGGGACGGCGGCCAAGAAGGAAGTGCACGAGGCGACGAAGTAGGGGGTGAAGTTATCCACAGGGCGTGCGGTCTTACCTTCTCCCATAGGGAGAAGGAGGGGCCCGCGCCGCAGGCGTGGGAGGATGAGGGGTTACGAGGTCGGCCGGCGTGCCGGCACGATCCAGGGCAATGCGGTCGAGGGTGTACCCCCTCACCCTCCCACCGCTTCGCGGCGGGCCCCTCCCTCTCCCTATGGGAGAGGTTTATCCCCGTTGGTCGGCGCCTCGCCCCCAACGAATTCAACGCCCTACAAGAAAACGCACGTTTCCTGTCCCCGGCCTCAGGACCGGCCTCATGCTGTTGGTCATGAGCGAACAGACCTCCCGCGCCTGGTGCGCGAAGATCCAGCAGCGGCTGATGGCGGCGATGGATGACCTGTGGGCGGCGATGGAGGACGGTTTCGACCGCGAGGCCATGCGCAAGGCATCCGAGAAGGTGCGGCTGCTGGGCCAGATGGCCGCGACGGTGAGGAAGATCGTCGTGTCCCTGCCGCCCGAGCGCGCGGCGCGGCCGGCGGGCGGGTGGCTGTCGGCGCTGGAGCCGGAGGCCGCCCCGCCGAGGCCTGAGCGCAAGATCGATGCGCTGAAAGGCGGCGCGCGCGGGCGGCTCTAGGTCCCTCTCCCCCTGCGGGAGAGGGTGGCCCGCGAAGCGGGTCGGGTGAGGGGTCTCTCGGACCTCGAAACCGCGTGCGACGGTCAGGCCGGGTGCGGCGTCTCAAGTCTGAGAGACCCCTCATCCGACGGCCTTCGGCCGCCACCTTCTCCCGCAAGGGGAGAAGGATACCGGCGTTCTCCACCGCCCTTGCAAGCGGCGCCGGCGGAACCATATGACGGTCACGGGCGCTGGATTTTCAGACCCGCAACGGACCCGAAACACCATGGCCGCCAAGGCCCTCATCGCTCTCGCCATCGTCGCGGCCATCGCCGTCGGCCTGCTGCTGCCCACCCCGGGCCGCCAGCACAAGGCGCAGGCCAGCCAGTCGCAGATCGAGACGATTGATATCAAGGGCAGCTGAGGCTGCCGGGCGGGCTGATCGGCGTTTGCTAGCTTGAGCCGATTTTTCGCCGCGCATCCCCGCGAAGGCGGGGATCCAAGCGAAGCCTGCAGATAGCCCACAGCCGCGCCACATCCTGAACGTCGGCTTGGATCCCCGCCTTCGCGGGGATCTTACGGCGTGGAGTGGAAGGAGCGCCGAAGCCTAAGGCCGCCCCTGCTTCTCCAGTTCCTCCACCCTGCCCGCGCAGCCCTTCAGGGTCGCGCCGTCGATCCAGACTTCGGCGGCGTGGCTGAAGGCGCGGTCGGACATGCCGTCGGAGCAGGGCTGGGGCGTCAGGCGGAAGACCAGGCGGTGGCTGGCGGCGCCAGGTTCGGCCGCCGGCTGCTCGGCGTCCCAGACGCCCTGCTCGCCATCGATGCGCACGCCGGGATTGGGCAGGGTGACGGCGCCGCCTTCCATGCGATCGAGCAGGAGCCCGCCCTCGCGGATGCGGCCGCTCCAGAACGGCTCGGTGCCGACGAGGTCGAAGTCGCCGCCATAGTCGGGACCCACGCTCGTCGGGGCGTCGGCCGGCGCGGCGCTGGCGCCCTCGGACTGGCCCATCGGTCCGTCGCCGCACCCAGCCAACAGCACACAGGCGGCTCCCACGACGGCGATGACGGTGAAACGCATCATGCGGGCGCTATCCTCGAAGCGGCGGCTCAAGCTAGTCTACGGGGTACGATGAATCACAACGCCGCCCCCGTCTTCTACGAATTCTTCGCTGGCGGCGGCATGGCCCGCATCGGCCTCGGCGAAGGCTGGACCTGCGCCTTCGCCAACGATTTCGACCCGGTGAAGGCCCAGACCTACCGCGCCAACTTCGCCGACGCCGAAGAGCACTTCCACACCGGCGACGTCTTCAAGCTGGAGGCGGCCGACCTGCCCGGGCAGGCCGACCTGGCCTGGGCCTCGAGCCCCTGCCAGGACTTCAGCCTGGCCGGGGCGCGGGCGGGCCTGCACGGCGGGCGCTCGTCGGCGTTCTTCGGCTTCTGGCGGCTGATCGAGGCGCTGGAAGACGAGGGTCGCGCCCCGACCACCATCGTCATCGAGAACGTGGTCGGCCTGTTGACCTCGCACCGCGGCGAGGACTTCACCGCCCTGTGCCAGGCCCTGGCCGACCAGGGCTACCACTTCGGGGCGCTGGAGATCGACGCGGCCAGCTTCACCCCGCAGTCGCGGCCCCGCGTGTTCGTCGTGGCTACCCGGGCGCCGACCGAGGGCCTGACCGGCCAGGGGCCGTTCCACAGCCGCGCCGTGCGCGAGGCCGCCGCCCGCTTGCCCCAGGCCCTGAAGGACCGCTGGCTGTGGTGGGCCCTGCCCGCCCCGCCGGCCCGCAACACCGACCTTTCCACCGTGCTGGAGCCCGACGACGCCGTCGAATGGCGCGGCGAGGAAGCCACCGCCGCCCTGCTGGACCTGATGGCCCCGGCCCACCGCGCCTCGGTCGACGCGCGCGTCGCCTCGGGAGAACGGGCCGTCGGCGGCGTGTTCCGGCGGATGCGCGGCGGCGAACAGCGGGCGGAAGTGCGGTTCGACGGCCTGGCAGGCTGCCTGCGCACCCCGCGCGGCGGCTCCTCGCGGCAGACCCTGCTGGTGATCGACAAGGGCGTGGTGCGCTCGCGCCTGGTCACGCCGCGCGAGGGGGCCAGGCTGATGGGCCTGCCCGACAGCTACGCCCTGCCGAAAAGCGCCACCGCCGGCCTGCACGTGATCGGCGACGGCGTGGCGGCCCCGGCCGTGCGCTGGCTGGCCGAACACCTGCTGACTCCGCTCGCGACCAGGAAATCTGCGGCCCTGGCGGCCGAATAGGTCGCTGACACGCAAAAGCCTACGGCCTAAGGTGGAGATCGACCCTAGGGCCGCAATTCAACGCTCCGAGAGACCATCATGGACGACGCTTCCAGCCTGTACGACGCCGCGCGCTTCAAGCGCGCCGGCCGGGGCAAGATCTACGACTCCATCCTCGACACCGTCGGCGACACCCCGATCATCCGCCTGCCGCGCCTGATGGCCGAGCTGAAGCCCAAGGGCGAGGTCGTGGCCAAGCTCGAGTTCTTCAACCCGCTGGCCTCGGTCAAGGACCGCATCGGCGTGGCCATGGTCGAGTACCTGGAAGCCAAGGGCGTGCTGAAGCCGGGCGGTTCGATCGTCGAGCCGACCAGCGGCAACACCGGCATCGCTCTCGCCTTCGTGGCCGCGGCCAAGGGCTACAAGCTGACCCTGGTGATGCCCGAGAGCATGTCGATCGAGCGCCGCAAGATGCTGCTGCTGCTCGGCGCCAAGCTGGAGCTGACCCCGGCCGAGAAGGGCATGCGCGGCGCCGTCGCCCGCGCCCAGGAGATCGTCGAGGCCACCCCCGGCGCGGTGATGCCCCAGCAGTTCGAAAACACCGCCAACCCGCTGATCCACCGGGTCTCGACCGCCGAAGAGATCTGGAACGACACGGCCGGCGCCGTGGACGCCGTGGTCTCGGGCGTCGGCACCGGCGGCACGATCAGCGGCGTCGGCCAGGTGCTGAAGGCCCGCAAGCCGGGCCTGAAGATGGTGGCCGTCGAGCCGGAAGCCTCGGCCGTGCTGTCGGGCGGCCAGCCCGGCCCGCACAAGATCCAGGGCATCGGCGCCGGCTTCGTGCCGGGCATCCTCGATCGCGGCGTCATCGACGACATCGTCCAGGTCAGCAACGACGACGCCTTCGCCATGGCCCGCAAGGCCGCCTCGACCGAGGGCCTGACCGTCGGCATCAGCTCGGGCGCGGCCCTGACCGCCGCCTTCGACCTGGCCCTGCGCGACGAATACGCCGGCAAGCTGATCGTGGCGATCATCCCCAGCTTCGCCGAACGCTACCTGTCGACGGCCCTGTTCGAGGGGCTGTAAGGCTGCCGGCCGGATCGGGGAGCGACGGGTGACCGACGTCTTCGATCCGGCCAAGCGCTCGGCCGTCATGGCCCGGGTGAAGAGCAAGGGCACCACGCCCGAACTCGCCCTGCGCCGGCTGCTCACCGCTCTGGGCGCCCGCTACCGCCTGCACCGCAAGGACCTGCCCGGCTCGCCCGACGTCGTCATGCCGGGGCGGAAGCTCGTCTTCTTCGTGCATGGCTGCTTCTGGCACGGCCACGACTGCGCGCGGGGCTCGCGCGTACCCAAGGCCAATCGCGACTACTGGCTGGCCAAGGTGGCCCGCAACAAGGCCCGCGACGCCAGGAACGAGGCGGCCCTGCTTGAGGCCGGCTGGCGGGTCGAGACGATCTGGGAATGCCAGATGAAGGACGAGGCCGCGCTGGTGGAGCGGCTGCGTGCAAACCTCTCCCATGGGGAGAGGTGTTTCCGGGTGGGAGAGGGCAGCCTTACGCCGCCGCCGTCCGCGCGGGGATGACCGGCAGCACCTCGACCAGGGCGGCGTGCAGCTGGGCCGGGTCGATGGGCTTGGCGACGTGGGCGTTCATGCCGGCGGCGCGGCAGGCCTCCCAGTCCTTGGGGGTGGACGAGGCGGTGACCGCGATCACCGGCACGCCGCGATTTAGGCCCGGCTCGGCGCGCAGCACGCGGGTGGTCTCGCGGCCGCCCAGGCCCGGCATGTAGACATCCATCAGCACCGCGTCGAACACGGTGGAGGCCAGGATCTCCAGCGCTTGCTCGCCGGACTCGGCCAGGACGGGCGTGACGCCGAAGGTCTGCAGCACCAGCTCGACCGCGCGGCGGTTGACCACGTGATCGTCGACCACCAGCACCCGCGCCCCGGCGATCGAGGCGACATCGTCGGCGGCGGCCGGGGCCTGGGCCTCGTCGACCCGCAGGGTGAAGCGCATGCTCGCCCCATGACCCAGCCCTTCGCTGGCGGCCGACAGGTCGCCGCCCATCAGCCGGGCCAGCTCGCGGCTGATCACCAGCCCCAGGCCCGAGCCGCCGTGCAGCCGCATGACCTCGGCGTTCAGCTGGTCGAACGGGGTGAACATACGGGGCATGACCTCGGGCTCGATGCCCCGGCCGGTGTCGGTGACGGCGATCTCCAGGGTCCAGCCCTCGCCCTGGCGATGGGCGGCCAGGGCCACGGTGACGCCGCCCTGCTCGGTGAACTTGATGGCGTTGGACAGCAGGTTGTTGAGCACCTGACGCAGGCGCAGGGCGTCGCCCGACACCCAGCGCGGCAGGCCCACGGCCCCCTCGACCCGCAGCTTCAGCCCCTTCTTCTGGGCCTCGGGACGCCACAGCCGCAGGGTGTCGGCCAGGGCCTGGCGCAGGTTGTAGGGCGCGCGCTCCACCGCCATGCGGCCGGCCTCCAGGCGCGAGAAGTCCAGCAGGTCGTTGAGCAGGGTGCGCATCATCGCGCCGGCGTCGGAAATCAGCTGGGCGTGGACCTTGGAGGAGGCTTCCGGCACCTCGCTGTGCAGGCGCGCGGCGCCGGCCAGTATGGCGCTGATCGGGGTGCGCAGCTCGTGGCTGATCATGGCCACGAAGGCGCTCTTGGCGGCGACGGCTTCTTCGGCCTCATGGCGGCGGCGCTCGGCCTCGGCCTTGGCGGCCTCCTCGGCCTTGAGGGCGGCCTCCAGCGTGCGGGCGGCCACCGCGACCGAGAAGATCAGCAGCAGCACCCCGAACCACAGGGCGTTGGCCAGGGGCGCGTCGGGATTGGCCGCCCGGCCGATGAACGGCACGATCAGCAGGTAGACGATGTGCGGCGCGGCCGCCGCGAGCGTGGCGGATCTCAGGCTGACATTGACGACGATGACGTTGAGCAGGGCGCCGGCCAGCAGCATGCCGCCCAGGGTGGGGGCGAAGCGCTGGTTCGAGGCGAACAGCGGCAGGGCCAGGGCCCCGAAGATGATCGAAGTGACCGCCGGCATGATCGCCAGGGCCCAGCGCCGCCAGCCGGCCAGGGCGCGCTCGGGCGCTTCCTTCAGCGACTGGAACAGCCACAGCTCGAACAGCTGGGCGATGGCGTAGGCGGCCGCCCACAGCCACACCCAGCGCATGCCGATATAGACGTGCAGTATGGCGGCCATCGAGATGGTGGCGGTCAGGCGCAGATAGATGTTGCCTCGCCGGGCCGCGGCGGCGCGAACGATCGCCGCCTGCCTGTCTTTGACGCTTAGGGCCTTGTCGCTTACGGCCGTGGAGCTCATCGCGCGGCCCCCGCTGGCCCTGGTGATCGCCATTTTTCGCCCAAACCCTGGGCGCCCAAACCCTGGGCGAAGACCTCTAAGAGGTCGTGAAAGAACACTATTCTTTCAATGGCACAGCCAAAGCGCGCTTGCGAGGGCGCGGCGGGACCGGCGGCCGATTTGTCGCACCTGGCGTTGAAAAAGGGATCAGGCGGGGCGGGCCAACAGGCGGTCCAGCACCTCTTGCGCCAGGCCCTCGACCTCGATGCGCTTGAGGCGGGCGGTCGCGCCCGAGGCCACCCGCACGGCCGAGCGCGGCGCGGACAGGCGCTTGGCCAGCAGGGCGACGAGGGCGGCGTTGGCCTCGCCCTCGACCGGCGGGGCGCTGACCCGGACTTTCAGATAGGGACGGCCGTCGGCGTCGGCCGCCCAGCCGTCGATCGCGTCGCGCCCGCCGCGCGGCGTCAGGCGCACGGCGAGAACCGCGACTGGGACGGCCACGGGGACCTTCTGGCTCAGCCGAGCAGGCTCAGCAGCATGTTGCGCAGCGGATAGAGCAGGAACGACTGCACGCCGACGATGATCAGGAACAGGATGATCGGGGTGATGTCGACGCCGCCCAGCGGCGGGATCACCCGGCGCAGCGGCGCCAGCAGCGGCGCGGTCACCGCGTCGAGGAAGCGGCTGATCGAATAGACCGCGCGGTTGCGCAGGTTGATGACGTCGAAAGCCACCAGCCAGCTGATGATCGCGCTGATGATAACCGCCCACTTGAGCAGGTTCAGCAGCGAGCCAAGGATGAAGAAGACGAACAGGATCAGGTTGGCCATGGGCGTTCCGCGAAAGGTCGCCCGCTTCTTGCCCGCCCCTGTCCCCGCTGGCAAGGCCGCGCTGTTTCCGGCTTCCACCAGAGCTTCCGCGCGGACCCGCGCAACTGCCGCTTGACGGACGCCGCCGGCCACCGTATCTCCGCGCTTCCTTGGGGCCGTAGCTCAGATGGTAGAGCGCCTCGTTCGCAATGAGGAGGTCAGGGGTTCGATTCCCCTCGGCTCCACCAAGGACCTTTCCGGACATCGTCATACTCCTCGCGCCAGCGCCTCCTCGCGCCTCGCGGCTGTGCTCGCGCGAGCGCTCCACCTTGGGCGCCGCGACGTTGCGTCGCGGCGTAAACGGCTGGGAATAAAGGGTTTCTGAGCCTTGGGCCGCGATGCTGGCCGCCACTTCATCAAGCGGCGGCAGAATGCGGACCCTGATCATCGGAACGGCCCTGGCGGCCGGCCTGGCCGGTTTTGGCCAGGCGCAGGCGCGGGAGGCGGAAGCCTCCGGGGCGCTGGATCTCTCCTTCGGCTACAAGGCCGACCTGGCGGCGACGGTCGACGGCGGCGCGGCCCGGCGCGGGCGGGTGCTCGACAACCTGACGATCGGGGCGGACCTGGACCTGGAAAAGGCGGTCGGCTGGACGGGCGCGCGGGCCCACGCCCTGGTGCTGAACAACACCGGCGGCGCGCCGGGCGACGACTCCGGCTCGATCCAGGGCGTCGACAACATCGAGGTCTCGCGCCATCGGTTGCGGCTGTACGAGGCCTGGATCGAGCAGGACCTGGCCGGCGGCAAGGGCTCGGTGCGGGCCGGCCTCTATGACCTGAACAGCGAATTCTACGCCAACGACAGCGCCGGCCTGCTGATCGCGCCGGCCTTCGGCATCGGCTCGGAGCTGGCGGCGACGGGGCCGAACGGGCCGTCGATCTTTCCCTCCACGAGTCTGGCGGTGCGCCTGGCCTGGACGCCGTCGGAGCATGTCTACGCCCAGGCGGCGGTGCTCAACGCCCATGCCGGGGTGCTGGGCGATCCGGGCGGGATCGACTTCCACATGGACGACGGCGCCCTGCTGATCGCCGAGGGCGGCTGGACCGGAGCCGGCAAGGTTGCCTTCGGCGCCTGGCGCTACACCCGCAAGCAGGACGACATCCGCGAGCTGGGGCCGACGGGCGATCCGGCCAAGCGCAAGGCCCAGGGGGCCTATGTGCTGCTGGAGCGGGCGCTGACGGGAGCCGAGGCCGAAGACGCCGTACGCCGCACGACGGCCTTCGCGCGCCTGGGCGTCTCGGACGGCGACACCACCCCGTTCCAGGGCGGCTGGCAGGCCGGGATCAAGGTCGACCGGGTGTTGGCGAGCCGGCCGGACAGCGCCTTCTCGATCGGCGTCAACCAGGCCTATCTGACCCAGAAGCACCGGGCCAACGCCGCCGACGCCGGCCAGGATCTGGGGGATACGGAGTCGGCGATCGAGGTCACCTATGCAGACACCGTCGGCCCGCTGACCCTGCAGCCGGACCTGCAATATGTGATCCGTCCCGGCGGCGACCGGGCGATGAAGAACGCCGTGGTGGCGATCCTGCGGGTGGGGGTGGAGTTCTAGGAGGGAAAGCGATGGGAGACCGGATGGACACCCATCAACAATAGGAAGCACGTTCGCCACACCCCACACCTCGTGGTAGAGCTTAGCCATGAACGTCATTGCTACCTGCGTTGATAAAGGACCCGATCTCACCGAGTGGCTGGGAATGGGCATCAACGCCCTTGCGATCATTGTTACCAGTGCGATCGCGATCATCAGCCTACTGGATGCTCAAAGCGCCAGAAAGCGAGCTAGGATTGAAGCTCACCACACCGCTTGGATTAGCATCCGGCAAACGCTGAATTTGCTTCGTATCGCCATCCGAACTGTGCAGATGCAGCCCGCAGCTCAACAGATCAACTCCGGCTGGATCAGTCGCGTAATCACACCGGCCGTTGCGTCTGCAAACACTGCCATAGGTCGCCCTATCGGCGACTCCAGTCTGTTCAACCTAGCGTCTAACGTCCAGATCCTAGCTACAGCGATTGAAACCGATCTCGCCGACAGGATCGCGGCCAAGGAACGCGTCACTCATACCCAGTATCTTGAACGCATCGCGCCATTCATCGAATCCCTGGATCGGCTCGAAGCAGAGCATTCAGATATATTCAAAACGCTTGGCATTGCAGCCCCACCAAAAACCATCACGCCAGAATAATACTTTCCTGATACTAAAACACAGGCAAGGATCTCATTTCGGAAGATCGCTGCCGGCTACGCTGCGTCGCGCTTCCAGACATTCGCGCCAGGGCCCTGACCTGCTAAGGCTGGCGGCATGGCCAAGCTCGACGATGCATATGATCCGTTGACCCCCGTGCCGGCCGAGCGCCGGGTGTTCGGGACGCGGGACGCCTTTTCGCTGTGGTTCAGCCTGGGGATCGGCCTGCTGGTGCTGCAGGCCGGCGCGTTCCTGGTGCCTGGGCTCAGCCTGCCGATGGCGCTGGCGGCGATCGTGGTCGGCTCGGTGCTGGGGGCGCTGCTGCTGGCGGCGGCCGGCGTGGTCGGGGCCGACACCGGGCTGTCGTCGATGGGCGCGCTGCGGCTGACCCTGGGCCGGCGCGGCGCGGCGGTTCCGGCGGTGCTGAACGCGGTGCAGCTGGCCGGCTGGGGCGCGTTCGAGATCATCGCCATGCGCGACGCCGCCGACGCCCTGGCCAAGCAGAACTTCGGCGTCTCCAATCCGCTCGCCTGGACCCTGCTGTTCGGGGTGCTGGCCACGGCCCTGGCGGTGCTGGGGCCGGTGTCGTTCGTGCGGCGATTCCTGCGGGCCTGGGGCCTGTGGCTGCTGCTGGGCGGGGCCGGCTGGCTGACCTGGCGACTGCTGGCCCAGCACGACCTGGCCGCCCTGATGGCCAGGGCCGGGACGGGCGAGACCAGCTTCGGCGCCGGGGTCGACCTGGTGGCGGCCATGCCGCTGTCGTGGCTGCCGCTGATCGCCGACTACACGCGCTTCGGCCGCACCCCGGGCGGCATGTTCCGCGGCAGCGTCGCCGGCTATGTGCTGGCCAACATCTGGTTCATGGGGCTGGGCGCGGCCTACGCCCTGGCGGCGGGCAGCGAGGGGCTGCTGCTGAGCGCCCTGGCCGCGGCCGGCGGCGGGATCGCCCTGCTGCTGATCATCATCGACGAGACCGACAACGCCTTCGCCGACCTGCACTCGGCCGCGGTCTCGACCGCCACCCTGGTTCCGGTGCGGCCGGCGCGGCTGGCGCTGGCGTTCGGCGCGGTCTGCACCCTGGCCGCCCTGTTGGCGCCGATGGGCCAGTACGAGGGCTTCCTGCTACTGATCGGCTCGGTGTTCGCGCCGCTGTTCGGGGTGCTGCTGGCCGACCACTTCATCGTGCGTCGCCGCAAGGCTCCCACGGGGGCCGAGGGCGCGGCGAGCGGGGCGGTGAGCGTTTCGGGCCTTGCGGCCTGGGCGATCGGCATCGCGGCCTATCAGGCGGTGAGCCGCCTGGCGCCGGAGGTCGGGGCGACCCTGCCGGCCGTGGTGGCGGCGGGCGTGGCCTATGTGGGGCTGCGGCGGGTGGTGAAGGGCTGACTCCTCGCACCTCTTTTCCCGTCATTCCCGCCCTTGTGGCGGGAAGCCCTGGTTCCGCCGACGCGTGAGACGCAAGCGACGTGCTGAGCACGTCGCCCCATCCGCCCTTACGGCTGAAAGAGGGTTTCCCGCCACAAGGGCGGGAATGACGGGCGTTTTAAGAGAGCTACTTTTTCTTCTTCGCCGTGTTGAGCTCGACCGCCGCGCGGATCAGGGCCTTGAACGCCGCCGCGTCCACCGCCTCGCCCTCGCGGATGTCGATGGCGCGGCGGGTGTTGCCGTCGAGACTGGAGTTGAACAGGCCGGCGGGGTCGGGCAGCGAGGCCCCCTTGGCGAAGGTCAGCTTGATGTAGGCCTTGTAGGTCTCGCCGGTGCAGAGGATGCCGGCGTGCGACCAGACGGGCGTGCCGCGCCACTTCACCTCTTCGAGCACCTGCGGATCGGCCTCGTGGATCAGGGCGCGCATGCGGGCCAGGGCCTCGCCGCGCCAGTCGGCGAGGCCGGCGATGCGGTCGTCGATATATTTGGCGGCGTCCTCGACGGTGTCGGTCATGGCGTTTCCTCGTTCGTTTCTTAGAGCCGCTCGCCGGGCAGGGCGGCGGCCTGTTTGATCCAGGCGGTCAAGCGGGCCTCGTCGAGGGGCTCGTCCTCGTGGATGTGGAAATAGCGGGTATCGCCGCTCTTGGACGGTTCGGGCGGGACGGGGTCGAGGGCCTGGCCGCGGAAGAAGGCGACCTTCACGTAGCGGGCGTAGACGTGGAAGCTGAGGAACCAGCTCTTCTCCTCATCCGGCGCGCCGTAGAACGGCGAGTTCCACTTCACGGCCTTGCGCACGCCGGGGACAGCGGCGGTGATCAGGGCGTCCAGGCGCGCGCCGACGGCGCTCTTCCAGCCGGGCATGGCGGCGATATAGGCCTGGATCGGGGCCTCGCCGTCGCCCTTGGCGATCTGGGGATTGCCGCCGGAGAGCAGCTTGGGGGCCATGATCCAATCTCCAAAACCCATCGTCGTCCCGGCCCCAGCGTAGCGGAGAGCCGGGATGACGGGCTAGGAACGCACGAACCGCACCCTTCCCTCAATCCTTCCCCAGCACCGCTTCCAGCTTCTCGAGGAAGCCCTTCCAGCCGGCGTGGGCGCCGCCATAGGCCTGTTTCTGGTCGGGGCGGAAGCCGGACTGCTCCATGCGCAGGTGGGTGCCGGCGGCCGTCGGCGTCAGGGTGAAGGTGACCACGCTGGTCAGGGCGTAGGCCGGGTCGGGGTGGGCATGGTTCCAGGTGTAGGAGAGGCTGCTCGGGGGATCGACCTCCAGCACCTCGCAGTCCAGCACCCCGCCCCACTCGCCGCGCAGGTTGAAGCGGTGGCCGACCACGGGGGCGAAGTCGGACTTCATCAGCCACTCCTCGATCAGGTGCGGCTGGGTCAGGGCGCGCCACAGCTTGTCGGCCGGGAACGGCAGGTCGCGCTCGACGACGACGGAGCGCAGGTCGGCGGTCTGGTCGATCATTGGTCCATCCTGTTCAAAAGGTCCTCCAGCCGGTCGAAGCGGCTCTCCCAGAAACCGGCCATGCGACGGGTCCAGTCGACCAGGGGCGACAGGGCCTCGAGGCGGGCGCTGTAGTGGGTCTGGCGGCCGGCGTGGCGGTCGGTGACCAGGCCCGCCTGCTTGAGCACGGCCAGGTGCTTGGACACCGCCGGCTGCGAGACGCCGGCCTGGGCCGTCAGCGCCCCCACCGTCTGCTCGCCCTCGCGGCACAGCCGCTCGAACAGCGCCCGGCGGGTGGGGTCGGCGAGGGTGCGGAAGAGGTCGTCGGGGGCGGGGGTCATGCCTGGGCCTGGGAGCAATCGATAACCGGTTGGCTATGGGTTATTGATAACTACGGAGTTATGGATGAGTCAAGCAGGCATGAAGAACGCCCCCTCCGGCGGACGGAGGGGGCGCTCTAGATGCTCCCCCTTTGGGGGAGCTGTCGCGAAGCGACTGAGGGGGCTTGCGCGGCATAGGCCGGCGCGGGGGGGGGGGGGGGGGGGGGGGGGGGGGGGGGGGGGGGGGGGGGGGGGGGGGGGGGGGGG
>NZ_JBWKNI010000029.1:0-14500 GCF_059415485.1 Caulobacter sp. GW821-FHT10C03
CCCCCCACCGCGCCGCGCTGGCCCCCTCCGGCCCTCTGGGCCACCTCCCCCAGAGGGGGAGGATCTATAACGAACGAGCCGCCTCAGGCGGCCGCGAGGGAGTATCCGCATGCGCCGTGTCGCGCCGATCCTGCTGGCCGCCGTGATGGCCACGCCCGCCGCCGCTCAAGGCCCGCTGCTCAACGGCCTGTTCGCCGACCATGCGGTGGTGCAGCGCGATCGACCCCTGCCGGTGTTCGGCCGCGCCAAGCCGGACGAGGCGGTGACGATCACCCTCGGCGACAAGACGGCGACCGCCAAGGCCGGCCCCGACGGCGCCTGGCGCGCCGACCTGCCGGCCTTCGCGGCGGGCGGTCCCTACACGCTGCAGGCCAAGGCCGCTTCGGGCGCGACCCAGACCGTCAGCGACGTGCTGGTCGGCGACGTCTGGCTGTGTTCGGGCCAGTCGAACATGGAACTGCCGGTCGAGCGCGGGAACAACAGCTGGTCGGAGATCCGCTCGGCCAACGACGACGGCCTGCGCATGGCCTATGTCGACCACGCCGACAGCCGCACGCCCCTTTCCGCCTTCTCCAAGCCGCCGGCCTGGAAGGCCGCCAAGCCCGAGGCCGTCGGGTCGTTCTCGGCGGCCTGCTACTACATGGCCCGCGAGCTGCGGAAGACCGACAAGACGCCGCTGGGCCTGGTCCACGCCTCGTGGGGCGGCTCGGCGATCGAGGCCTGGATGAGTCCGGACGCCCTGCGCAAGGCCGGGAACTACGAGGACGGCCTGACCACCCTGGAGCTGTCGCTGAAGGACCGCCCGGCCGCCGACCGCCGCTGGGGCGAGACGATCAAGGCCTGGTGGAGCCTGCGCCACAACGGCGCGGACGGCGGCCCCTGGCTCGGCGACGGCGCCTGGACGCCCGCGCCCAAGGGCCTGGGCGTCTGGGAAAGCTGGGGCGTGCCGGCCCTGGCCGCCTTCGACGGCGTGGTGTGGTTCGAGACCTCGGTGACGCTCACCGCCGCCCAGGCGAAAGGCGCGGCCAGTCTCGAGATCGGCATGGTCGACGAGGTCGACACCACCTTCGTCAACGGCGTCGGCATCGGCTCGACCTCCGGTGCGGGCACGGTGCGCGTCTATCCGCTGGCGGCCGGACGCCTGAAGGCCGGCGCCAACCGCATCGTCGTCTCGGCCTTCGACAGCTACGCCAACGGCGGCATGTACGGCGATGCGCCGCGCGCCCTCGTCCTGGCCGACGGGACGCGGATCCCGCTGGCCGACTGGCGCTACCAGATCGAGCCCAAGGCCAGCGGCGAGCCGCCGCGCGCGCCGTGGGACACGCTGTCGGGCCTGTCGACCCTCTACAACGGCATGCTGGCGCCGATGGGGCCGTGGGCCTTCAAGGGCCTGGCCTGGTACCAGGGCGAGACCAACGCCGGGCGGCCGCAGACCTATCAGGCGTTGCTGACGCAGTTCCTGGCCGAGCGCCGCGCCGGACAGCCCGCCGACATGCCGGCCCTGGTGGTGCAACTGGCCAACTACGGCAAACCGCAACTGGCGCCGGAAGACTCCTGGTGGGCCCAGCTGCGCGAGGGGCAGCGCCTGGCCGTGGCCAAGGACGGCCACGCCGCCATCGCCGTGATCACCGACATCGGCGATCCGTCCGACATCCACCCCACCAACAAGCAGGACGTCGGCAAGCGGCTGGCGCGGGGCGCGCGTCGTCTGGCCGGCCAAGCCGTCACCAACGGCCCGTCGCCGGTCTCGGCCCGCCGGGTCGGGGAGACGGTCGAGGTGAAGTTCGAGCAAGTCGCCGACCGCCTGGCGGCGCGGGGCTCGGACCGCGCCATCGGCTTCGAGCTGTGCGACGCCGCCGCCTGCCGGTTCGCCGACGCCCGGGTCGAGGGCGACAAGGCGGTGGTCGTGGTCCCGGCCGGTCTGACCCCGACCAGGGTGCGTTTCGCCTGGGCCGATGCGCCCACCTTCAACGTCTTCGACCTGTCGGGCCTGCCGCTGGGGCCGTTCGAGCTGGCGGTGACGCAATGAGCATCACTGGACTTCGCGCGGCCGCCTCCGTCCTGGCGCTGGCCGCCGCCGTGGCGCTGGCGGCGCCCGTCGCCGCCCAGGCCGCCCAGCCGGCCGCCGTCTCGGCGACGCCCGTGGCCGGCGGCTTTCCTCTGATCGAAGGTGGCAAGCCCGCGCGGGTCGAGGCCGACGTCACCGACTGGCCCGGCGTGCTGCGCGCGGTGCAGGGCCTGCGCGGCGACCTCTCCAAGCTGTCCGGCGGCGGCCAGCCGGCCAAGGACGCGCCGCTGGTCATCGTCGGCACCCTGGGCAAGAGCGCCCAGATCGACGCCCTGGTGGCGGCCGGCAAGCTCGACGTCTCCAGCCTGAAGGGCCGCTGGGAGGGCTTCGTCCAGCAGGTGGTCGACAATCCGCGTCCGGGCGTCGCCCGCGCCCTGGTGATCGTCGGCGCCGACAAGCGCGGGACGATCTTCGGCGCCTACGACCTGTCCGAACGGGCCGGCGTCTCGCCCTGGACCTGGTGGGCCGACGTGCCCGTACCGGTGCGCCGCGAGCTCTCCGTCGCGCCGGGCGCCAACCTGCAGGCGCCGAAGGTCAAGTACCGGGGCATCTTCCTCAACGACGAGAACCCGGCCCTCTACGGCTGGGCCAACGCCACTTTCGGCGGCTTCAACCACGGCTTCTACGAGCGGGTCTACGAGCTGATCCTGCGGCTGAAGGGCGACTATCTGTGGCCGGCCATGTGGGGCAAGTCGCTCTATGACGACGACCCGCTGAACGCCGTGCTGGCCGACGAGATGGGCGTGGTGATCGGCGCCTCGCACCACGAGCCGATGATGCGCTACCACGTCGAGTGGGAGCGCTACGGCCAGGGGCCGTGGGACTATTCGAAGAACCCCGAGGTCCTGCGCCGCTTCTGGCGCGAGGGGATCGAGCGGATGGGCGCCAACGAGAGCCTGGTCACGGTGGGCATGCGCGGCGACGGCGACGAGCCGATGACGCAAGGCACCGCCACCCGCCTGCTGGAGACCATCGTCGCCGACCAGCGCAAGATCATCGGCGAGGTCACCGGCAAGGACCCCTCCGCCACGCCGCAGGTCTGGGCCCTCTACAAGGAGGTGCAGGACTACTACGACGCCGGCATGCGGGTTCCCGACGACGTGATCCTGCTGTTCGCCGACGACAACTGGGGCAACATCCGGCGGCTGCCCAAGCCGGGTGAAAAACGCCCGGGCGGCTACGGCGTCTACTACCACTTCGACTATGTGGGCGGGCCGCGGAACTACAAGTGGCTCAACACCAACCAGGTCGAGCGCACCTGGGAGCAGATGCGGCGCGCCAATGATGCCGGCGCCGACCGGCTGTGGATCGTCAATGTCGGCGACCTCAAGCCGATGGAACTGCCGACCGAGTTCTTCCTCGACTACGCCTGGGATCCCGACGCCATGCCGGTCGAGAAACTCTCGACCTACACCCGCGACTGGGCGGCGGCGCAGTTCGGGGCCGAGCGGGCGGGCGAGATCGCCGCCCTGCTGGACGGCTATACGAAGCTCAATGCGCGGCGGAAGCCCGAGCTGATCGACGGGGCGACCTTCAGCCTGGTGAACTTCCGCGAGGCCGAGCGGGTGGAAGCCGAATGGAGCGAGCTGGAGCGCCGGGCCGAGGCCGTGCGCAAGGCCCTGCCCAAGGCCCAGGACGACGCCTTCTTCCAGCTGGTCTGGTTCCCGATCGCGGCCTCGGCCAACTTCAACCGGCTCTACATCGCCGTCGGCCGCAACCGGCTCTACGCCGAGCAGGGGCGCAGCGCGGCGGCCGCGCAGGCCGACAAGGTCGAGGCCCTGTTCGCGCGCGACGCCGAACTGACGCGCCAGCACGACGCCATCGCCGGCGGCAAGTGGGTCCACATGATGGACCAGACCCACATCGGCTACACCGGCTGGCAGCAGCCCGACCGCAACATTTTGCCGGAGCTGGCGCGTCCCGCCGTGCCGCACGCGGCGGTGACGGGCGTCGCCGTCGAGGGGCGCGCGGCGGCGGTGGACGGGTCGGCCGATCTGCCGTCGCTGAGCCGCTGGGGCGCGGCCTCGCGCTGGATCGACGTGTTCAATCGCGGTCCGGCCCAGATCTCGTTCGAGGCGACGTCCGGCGCGTCCTGGCTGAAGGTCGCGCGCGGCCCGGCTGGGCCCGGGGGCGATACGCGGCTGGAGGTGTCGGTCGACTGGGACAAGGCGCCCAAGGGTCGCCATCGCATCCCGATCACCGTGAAGGGGACGGCCGCCGAGGCCGTCGTGATCACGGCGGTGGTCGACAATCCCTCCCGCACGCCGGCCAAGGGCGCCTTCGTCGAGGCCGGCCAGCCCCTGGCCATCGAGGCCGCGCACCACGCCAAGGCGACGGCGGTGGACGGCGTCGGCTGGACGGTGATCCCAAATCTCGGCCGCACCCTGTCGGGCGTCACCACCTCGCCAACCACAGCCCCGGCCAGCGAACCCGGCAAGGGGCCGGTGCTGGACTATCTGGTGGATTTCGAGGCGGCGGGGCCGGTGGACCTGTCGCTCCTCGTCTCGCCGGGCCTGGACGTCACGGGCGGCGGCGGACCGCGCTTCGCCGTGTCGATCGACGACGGCGCGCCGGTGGTGGTCAACACCATTCCCGACCCGTCGGAGAAAGCCTGGGACAAGGTGGTGGCGGATAATGTCCGTGTACTGATGACATCGCTGAGCGTCCCGTCGGCGGGGGCGCATCGGGTGCGGCTGTGGCGGATGGATCCGGGCGTGGTGTTCCAGCGGCTGGTGATTTCGCGCGGGCCAGCGCCGGAGAGCTATCTCGGGCCGGTGGAAGGGACCAAGGCGCCCTGATCCTTCTCCCCTTGCGGGAGAAGGTGGCGGCCGAAGGCCGTCGGATGAGGGGTCTCTCAGAACTGAAGGCCTCATCCGGTCTGACGGCTGTCGCGGCGGATATTTCTGAGAGACCCCTCACCCGACCCGCTTCGCGGGCCACCCTCTCCCGCAAGGGGAGAGGGGTCAGTTCGCCAGCGAAAACTCCACCGGCGCGTCCATCTCGATCCGGTCGCCCTTCACCGTATGCGGCGGGGCCGGGAACGGATCGGACCGAGCGACCATGGCGCGGACCTCGGCGTCGAGCAGGGCGTGGCCGGTGGGGCCGGTGAGGCGGCATTCCAGCACGTGGCCGGCGCGGTCGATGACGAAGGTCACCTGGGCTGTGCCCTGCTGCTTCCGCATGCGGGCGGCCTTGGGATAGGTCTTGTGGGCCTCCAGCCAGGCGCGGACGCGGGCGGCGTAGCTGCTGGAAGAGCCGACATGGGCCTGGACGCTGTCGGCGTCGCGCTGGCCGGCGGGCGGCTTGGCCGCCGACGCCTCCATGGCGCGGGCGGCGGCGGGCACGGCGGCCTGGGCGGCTGCGGGCGCGGCGGGGCGCGGGGCCTCGGAAGGCGGAGCGGGGGAGGGCGGCGCGGGCTTCGGCGCGGCCTGGGTCAGCCAGCCGTCGGGACGCGGCGGCAGCGGCTTGGGCGTCGGCTTCTCCGGCTGGGCCGGCTCCGGCGGCGTCGGCTCGCTCACCGGCGTTGGCGCGGGATCGGCGTCGGGAGACGCCGCGTTGTCGGTCTGGTCGAGGGCCGGGTCGCCCAGCGAGATCAGCATGGCCGTCTCGTCCATCACGGCGAGGACCGGCTTCTGCTCCCACTGGATCACGGCAAGGCCAAGGGCGCCGTTGATCATCAACGACGCCCCCGTCGCCCAGGCTCGAACGTGCCAGGGCGTCTTCATTTTCAGAACGTCTTGCCGAGGGTCAGCTTGAACGTCCGGCCTTCGGCGTCCAGCGACAGCAGGTGCCGCTGGAAGGTCTTGTCGAACAGGTTGTCGACGCCGGCCTGGACCTCGAGCCCTTGCAGCAGGCCGTCCTGCGGCTTCCAGGTGACGAACAGGTTGTGGACGGCGTAGCCCGGCGTGGCCAGCGAGGTGGAGGTCACGTGGTTCTGGGCGTCGGCGAACTCGCCCCGCCAGCCGGCCGTCAGGTTCTGGGTCGGGAAGACATAGCCCAGGGTCAGGTTCAGGGTGTCGGCCGGGATGGTGTTGAGATAGGCGCCGGTCAGACGGTTCTCGCCGTCGATCACCGACACCGAGCCGCGGGCGAAGAACTGCTTGGCGCCGTATTCGGCCTCGACCTCGACGCCCGAATAGCGCGCCTCGCCGACATTGACGAAGTAGCTGGAGGTCGACGTGCCGCGCGTGATCAGGTTCTTCACGTCGTTGCGGAACACGGTGGTCTTGAACCGGAACTGGTCGCCCTGGCCGAACAGGTCGCGGAACTGCAGCGTGCCGCCGACCTCGATGTTGTCGGACTCCTCGGGCTTGAGGTTCAGGCTGTAGTTGGTCGAGGCCGTCGCCGTGCGGCTGTAGATCTCGTCCAGCACCGGCATGCGCACGGTGTGGGCGACCGAGCCGAACACCGAGGCCCATTCGGTCAGGCTGTAGAGGGCGGCGATCTTGGGCGAGACGCCGTTGTCCTTGACCACGGTGGTTGTGGTGACGCCTTCGCCGGGCTGCAGCTTGGTCCAGTCGACGCGGACGCCCGGGATCAGGGTCAGCTTGCCGAGCACGACCTCGCCCTGGGCGAACAGGCCGTACTTCTCCATGTCGCCTTCAGGGTGGGTGGCCGCGCCGTGGTTCGTGCCGGTGGCGGTGCGGCGCGGGTTGCGGCGCTCCTGCTTGTAGGCCTGGGCGCCGACGGTCAGGAACGCCACGTTGTCGCCGCCGAGGCTGAACTTCGAGACGTTCTGGGTGCGCGCCTGCAGGGTCTTGTACGAGAACTCCGACTCCAGCACGCCTGACAGGAAGGTCGTGTCGGTCTGGTTGACCTTGGTGTTGGCGTAGGAGACCTGGGCGGCGACGTCGAAGAGGTCGCTGCCATTGAAGTCGTTGTTGTAGCCGATCACGGCCGTGTCGTCGGTGGTCTTGCGGCGCACCGGCGTCGTGGCCAGGGCTTCGGACTGGTCGTAGATCTGGGTGCTGTCGTTCTTCCAGTTCTGGTACGAGGCCCAGACGTTGTGGCCCTTGGCCCCGCCGATGAAGTAGCGGCCCTTGATCAGGTAGCTGTCGGAGCTGGCTTCCGAGGCCGCGACCTCGACGCCGTCGCCGTTCTCGTAGTTGTCGCTGCGACGGCTGGTGTACATGCCCAGCAGTTCGGTGTTGGCGGTCGGCTTCAGGGCCAGGATGCCCGAGCCGAAGCGGGCGTTGGCGTTGCTTTCGACGCCGCCGCGCAGGCGCACGGCGAAGCGGTCGCCGTCCTTCAGGAAGTCGCCGGCGTCCTTGCTGGTGAAGTTGACCACGCCGGCCAGGGCGCCCGCGCCGTAGAGGGTCGAGGAGGCCGGGCCGCGCAGCACTTCGACGCGCTTGTAGAGCTCGGGATCGCTGAAGAACGAGCCCATCCGGTACTGCTCGTAGAATTTCGTGACGCCGTCGATCTGCATCAGGATGCGGCTGTCGCTGTCGGCCAGGCCCGTGCCCATGCCGCGGATGTTGAAGCCTTGGCCCAGGGCGCCGACGCCGCCCATGGTGTTGACGCCGGGGATGCCGGCCAGCAGGTCGCCAATGGTCGAGGCCTGGGCGTTGTCGATGGCTTCCTGGTCGATCGTGGTCACGGCCTGGGGCGTATCGATCGCCACCTTCTCCTGGCCGGCCGAGACGACGACCTTGCCCAGCGACAGCTTGCTGGCGGTCGCGGTGGTGGTCTCTTCGGAGGTCTCGGTGGTCTGGCCGTGGGCGAGGCCGGCGAGGGCGAGGTTGGCGACGCCGGCCAGCAACAGGCCGCGCGTCCGCTTGGACATGCGCATGGAATATCCCCAAAATAAGCGAATAAGAATCATTCGCAGACTATGGGCGAGCGACTCCCGACAGAGCGCCTCGCCGAACGGCGACGCTTCTGGCCCCCTTTTCGCCTAAATGCAAGTGACTCTCAATAACGAGTGATTGCGGGGCGGGAATGTTGGGGGAGGGGGAGGGGGAGGGGGCGGAAGCGGCGCCGGTTGAAGGCGGGGCGAAATCCGCAAGATTCCGCCCCGCCCGTTTTTTCTGGAGTTCAACCCTGGGGTTTCGGCGAGAAGCGGACGCCCGTGTAGATTCTGACGGGATTGCCGCGCTCGAGCTGCTGGTTGAGGCTCCATTGCGATCGGCGGGTCTTGTCGCGCGACGCGCTCCGCTGCTCTTCGATCATCATGGCGAGCTTCAGCCGCGCCAACTTGCGGTTGGCGTGCTGCGAGCGCTGTTCCTGCGCGGTGGCGACCAGACCGGTGGGGCGGTGTGTGGCCCGAACGGCGCTGTCGGTCTTGTTGACATGCTGACCGCCTGGGCCGCTGGCGCGCAGGGTCTGGTAGTCGATGTCTTCAGCCTTCAGATCTGGGACAAGGTCAGGCTCCGGCGCAAGGGCGACGCCCACGAACCAGTTCCTGCGATTGTGGCCAGGCCGAAACGGACTGTCGCCGATCCACAGGATCGTGCCGATCCGCCCGGCGACGAACGCCTGCGCCCGGTCGCCGCTGACGCGCATCAGCAGCGACGAGGGGAGATCCTCGAAGCCATCCAGGGCCTCGCAGACGACGCCATCAGCCTTGGCCTCGCGGGCGTAGGCGGCCGCCAGTTGGGCGACCACCCACCGACATTCCTGCGGTCCCTGTCCGGACGTCAGGTGCAAGATGACCTCGCTCATGATCCCGCCCTCGTCTTGTAGCTGAGCAAGGGGCGCAGGCGCGCGATGACACGCACCAGGCCGGCGTGCTCCAGGTCCGCCACGACCCGCTGGATGTTCTTGTAGGCCTGTGGCGCTTCCTCGTAGATCAACCGGCGGTCCTCGCAGATGACATGGCTGCCCAGCGCCGTGCGCTGGAGATCGGCGACGCGGAAACGCGGGGACAGCCTTGCGTGCGCGTCCGAGCGGCTCCACCTGCGACCGGCGCCGTGGGCGAGCGAGCAAAGGGCCTGGTGGGCGCCGTCGGCGATGGGTTCGACCAGGTAGCTGAAGTCGCCGCGCGATCCCGGAATGGCGACCAGTCCACGATCGGCCGGGGCGGCGCCCTTGCGGTGCAGCCATCCGCCAAGGTGGGGCGTCACGCAGTTGTGGCAGATGTCGAGCACGGGCCGCCCCTCGGCGCCGATGGCGTCGCAGAAGCGTTGCGCGATGATCCGCCGGTTCAGCACGGCCCAGGCCTGGGCCTGATCATGCTCGGCCAGATAGGCCTGTCCCGCCAGACTGGCTGCGAGCATTCCGGCGCCGACGGGGTCCGTCTTGTGCGCCTGAAGAACAGCTTGCCCCAATCCCCGCGATCCGCTGTGAACCATCATCCACACGCGATCCGCCTGCAGGCCCAGCCCATCGAACCGGTCGCCGTCGACGACCTCTTCGATCCGCTGGAACTCCACGAAGTGGTTGCCGCCGCCGATCGTGCCCAGCGTCGGACCGGCCAGATGCGATGGCAGACCGAAACCCGTCACGGCGGCCAGGGTGTCGCCCGACCAGGCCTCGTCGAGGCCTTGAAGCTTGCGCTCCACGGACCCCAGTCTGAACTTGCGCAACGGGCTGCCCAGTTCCCACAGGCCTATGCCGCAACCGATGTCGCCGCCCACAAGATGCGGCCAGATCCGATCCGGCGACCAGAATGCGGCGCCCACCGCGATCCCGGCGCCGACATGCAGATCGGGCAGGCCGACGACGCGCTCGATCCCCTCATAGCGGGCCGACGCCTCAAGCTGGTCGACGGCGGCTGGATCCAGGCGGGAGGGCTCCGCCGAGATCAGCGTAACTTTGGGAGACTGGCTCACAGCGCACCGCCTTTCCCGCCGCAGTTGGCTGCGGGCAGGCATTGGGCGAGGCCCTCGATGTCCTTGAGGATCCCGTCACGCGGATCGACGAAGAACGCCCGGCGGCGACGCCATCGGTTCTCGTGCCCGAGCACCTCGCCCTCGTGCATCCACTCGCCGCGCCGGCCGACCGAGATGCGCGTCAGGACGTAGTCGTCGATGTGCTCGCGCACATGCATCTTGATCGTGCTGCCGGTGTCGAGGGTGGCGCAGATCTCGCTGAACACGTCGTCCCACGGCCGCCCTCTCCGGCTTCGCAAAAACCGCACGAGCGGCGCGAGGTTTTCGTTGAGCGATTTCGAATAGCGCGCGGCGATGTACGCGTGACGTTTCAGGCCAATGAATTGGATGTGCGGATCGGGTGTCCTTTTCAGTTTCGGTGATGGCGCATGCCCAGCGCCCCACCGCGGTCGCTCGACGATGACTTTGAACATGTCAGCGCGCATGGCGGCCCTCCCGAGAAACGGAGGCCGACGAAGCCGGGCTGAACAGCGGATTTCTGATGAAACGGCGAGGTGCTTTCACCCAGCCGAAAGGGATCAGGCGACTGACGTCGCCCGACAGCAAATTGCCCATGCAATCTGTTCCTGAAGAGTCTGGAATACGAGGAGGTTTTCTTGACGGGCTGAAGTCGCTCGCATGATTTTCTCCTTTCCAGTTTCAGAAACAGGCCGAGCTTGGCTGCGACGCTCAATATGGCATCTTAAAGTCGAATTCAAGCTGTTGGCTTCCGTGGGGCGAGCTTCCGTCCTGGGGCGACGTCGCCTTTCAGGCCGAGGCTCCTCCGCCTACGACTTCCTGCCGCCGAACTTGAAGATCCCCACGCCCAGGGCGATGCCCAGCAGGATCCCGATCGCCATGTTGTGGATGATGGCCCCGAAGATCACGCCGACGATCAGCCCCATGGGCAGGCCCAGCACACCGGTCTTGTTCATCGTAGATCCTTCGAAAGTCGTTCAAGTCGCCAGGGCGGGCGTCAGGCGCCGGGCCATTCGTCGAGCATGTCGGCAAGCACGTCGAGCGGCATGGTGCCGGCGGTCAGGCCGGCGTCGTGGAAGCCCTTGAGGCTGAACCTGGCGCCCAGGCGCTTTTCGGCGCGGGCGCGGCTGTCGGTCCAGGTGCGCCAGCCCAGCATGTAGCTCGACGCCTGGCCGGGCTGGACGCAGTAGCGCTCGACCTCGCGGGTGACCGAGGTCTCGGCGTCGCCCAGGGTCTGCGACATGTAGGCGATGGCCTGCTCGCGGCTCCAGCGCTTGGCGTGGATGCCGGAGTCGAGCACCAGGCGGCTGGCGCGGAACAGCATCGAGGCGACGTAGCCCAGCTGGCCCAGCGGGTCGTCGCGATAGGCGCCCATCTCGTCGGCCAGCTGCTCGGCATAGAGCGCCCAGCCTTCGGAGTAGCCCGAGAAGATCGGCAGGCGGCGCAGGGTGGGGATGCCCGGCGCTTCCATCATCAGGGCGTTCTGCAGGTGGTGGCCGGGGATCGCCTCGTGGAACACCAGGGTCGGCAGGTCGAAGCGCGGCTGCTCGGCCATGTCGCGCAGATTGATCGAGAACAGGCCGGGCCGCGAGCCGTCCAGGCTGGGCGGGGTGTAGTAGGCGCCGGGCGCGCCGGCCTCGATCGACGGCGGGATGCGCTGGATCTTCACCCCGGCCTTGGGCAGGTGACCGAAGTAAGCGGGGAGCCGCTCGCGCATGGCCGCGACCTTGGTCTCCAGATCGGCCAGCAGGGCCGCGCGTCCGGCGTCGTCGTTGGGATAGAGGTTGGCCGGGTCGTGGCGCAGGGCGGCGATGCGGGCGCCGACCGAGCCCTTGGTCAGGCCGCGGGCCTTGAGGATGGCGTCGGCGCGGGCCGAGAAGCGGGCGACGAGCTCCAGGCCCAGGCGATGGATCTCGTCGCCGGCCAGGTCGGTGGTCGTCGCCGCGCGCACGGCGAAGCGGTAATAGGCCTCGCCGTCAGGCAGTCGCCAGACGCCGGCGTCGTGGGTCGCGGTCGGCAGGGCGGCGCTCAGCAGCTGGGCCTGGCGGCGCAGAGCGGGATAGACCTCGGCCTCGACGATCCTGGCGGCGCGGGCCTCCCAGTCGCCGGCGATCGCCTTGGCGCTGGTGCGCCGGGTCAGGCCGACGACCAGTTCCGAACTGGCCGGGGCGGGGGCGAGCATGGCTTGGAATTGCGAGAGGGTGGTGCGCAGCACGAAGTCGGGCGGGGTCGCGCCCCTGGCGAAGTCGGCGCGGGCCCGGGCGGTCTCCTGGTCGAGCAGCACGGCGAAGGCCGACAGGCGCGACAGATAGGCCTGCGCGTCGGCCGCGTCATTGACCGGATGGGTGTCGGCCAGGAAGCCCGGCACGCTGCGATAGGCGCCGGTCAGCTGCGAGATCACATAGGGCGCGGCCACCCCGACGTCGGGATTGCCGTACGGCGTATCGAAGCTCCGCAGGGTGGTGTCGGCCATGTAGGCGGCCGAGCGCAGGTTGACCCGGTCCATGCCGGTCAGGGCCTTGGCGTCGAAGGTGGCCAGGTCCTTGCGCAGGTCTTCGAAGATCTGGCGGGTGCGCAGCAGGCCGGCCGGCGAGCGGTCGTCGAGCTGGCCGCGGGCGGCGGCGTTGGGGCCGGCGTCCAGGCCCGTCAGGGTCATCAGTTGCGGCGAGTCGAGCATCGCCCGCTGGATCAGCCGTTCGAGCACGGCGGTCAGGCGTTCGCCTTCGGTGTCGCCGGCCAGGGCGGGCAGGGGCGCCGCGACGAGGGCGGCTGCGGACAGCATGAAGGAACGACGGTTCGCCATGCTCCGGTTGTAGCGCGCCTTGCGCTTCGCGCCAGGGGTGAAGCTCGGGAAGGCGGCCGTGGGGCCGCCTTCCCGGTCGCCTTACGGCCGCAGCAGCACCTTGCCGGTCTTGCCTGGGGTCAGCGAGGCCTTCACGGCGTCGGACACCTGGTCCAGGCCATAGACGCCGTCGGTCGGCAGCTTCAGCTTGCCGGTCGCCACCTGGGTCAGCAGCTCGCCGATCAGCTTGCGGCGCAGGTCCGGCGCCATGGTGGCCGAGACGGTCGAGCCCCAGAAGCCCTTCACGGTAAGCTGCTTGAAGATCACCGCGCCCGACGAGATCTGCATCGGCTCGCCGGTCATCGAGCCGAACGAGACCAGCAGGCCGTTCTCGCCCAGCAGGTCGGCCATGTCGCCCGAGGCGGTTCCGCCGATCGAGTCCACAGCCGCCTTGATCGGTGCGCCGCCGGTCAGTTCTGCGACCTTGGCTTTCCAGTCGGCGTCGGCGGTGGAGACGGCGTTGTCGATGCCCAACTCGGCCAGCTCGGCCACGCCGGCGTCGCGGCGCACCAGGTTGACGACATTGACGCCGCGGGCCTTGGCCAGCATGGCCAGGGTCTTGCCAACCGCGCCGTTGGCGGTGTTCTGAGCGACCCAGTCGCCTTCTGCGACGCCGAGCGACTCAAGGAGCGTGATGGCGCTGAACGGCATGGCGATCAGCTGGGCGGCGGCTTCGTCTGGAATGGCGGCGGGCACGGGCACCAGGCCGGCGGCCGAGGCGATGAAGTATTCGGCCCAGCTGCCGTGCACGCCGGCCACGGCGAAGCGCTGGCCGACCAGGGCGGCCTCGACGCCGTCGCCCACGGCGTCGACGATCCCGACCGCCTCGCTGCCGCCGATGGCGGGCAGGGCGGGCTTGTAGCCGTAGTTGCCGCGCACGGTCCAAAGGTCGTGGTTGTGGATCGGCGACAGCAGGGTGCGGATGCGGACCTTGCCGGGGCCGGGCTCGGGGATCGGGCTGTCGGCCAGGGCCAGGACTTCGGCCGGGTCGCCGAACACGTCGTGGATCGCGCTGCGCATGGGGTCTTCCTTCTTGTTGCTTGTTGTGGGGGATGCGGCTCAGGCGGCCGCGAGCATGGTCTCGGTGGTGGTCAGGGCCTCGCGCAGCGGACCCTGGTCCTTGGAAAGCTTGGCCAGGATGGCCGCGCCCAGCCACAGGGCGTACATCGCCCGGGCCGTGGCGACCGGGTCGCCGGCGCCGGGCAGGGAGCCGTCGTCGCGGCCCTCGACGATGACGGCGGCGATGCGGCGCACCAGTCGCTCGACGCCGGTGTTGAGGATCAGTCGCATGTCTTCCGACAGGTCGGAGATCTCGGCCGCCAGCTTCACCACCAGGCAGCGGTCGGCCATGCCGCAGGCCGCGTCGGTGTCCAGCCAGACGGCCCAATAGGCCATCAGCTTGTCGCGGCCGCTGGCGCCGGTGTCGAACAGGCCGGCGAGCTTGACGCCGTATTCGGCGCAGTAGTCGTCCAGCAGGGCGCAGCCGAACGCCTCCTTGGATGCGAAGTAGTAATAGAACGAGCCCTTCGGCACGCCGCTGGCGTCCAGCAGCTCCTTCAGCCCCATGCCGCCGAAGCCCTGGCGCAGCACGAGCTCGCGGCCGGTGGCGAGGATGTGTTCGCGGGTGAGCTCGGACTTCTTGCGGGCGGCGGTCATGAGGGCTGTATGGCAGATAATAGACCGGTCGTCTAGTTTTGTGTTTTGAACCTGAGTTTCCTTCTCCTCCCCCGCTTGCGGGGGAGGGGGACCACGAAGTGGTGGAGGGGGCGAGGCTGGGCTCGGCGCTGGGGGGGGGGGGGG
>NZ_JBWKNI010000029.1:14510-56068 GCF_059415485.1 Caulobacter sp. GW821-FHT10C03
CCCCCCCCCCCCCCCCCCCCCCCCCCCCCCCCCCCCCCCCCCCCCCCCCCCCCCCCCCCCCCCCCCCCCCCCCCAGGCTGGGCTCGGCGCTGGCCCCCTCCGGCCCTCCGGGCCACCTCCCCCAGAGGGGGAGGATTTCGCGGCGTAGATGCTCCCCCTCTGGTGGAGCTGTCGCGGAGCGACTGAGGGGGTCAGGCCCCCACCAGCCGCAGCATCTCCCGCAAGGTCGGCGTGTCGTCGTCCCGCCGCCACGCGAGCCCCGTCTCCAGCGTCGGCGGATCGCGGACCTCGACATAGGCCACGCCCGCCCGGGCCAGGTTGCGTAGGGAAGCCGGCACCAGGGCCACGCCGAGCCCGGCCGAGACCAGGCTGATGATGGTCTGCATCTGGATGGCCTCCTGCACGATGTGGGCGGGACGGCCCAGGCGGGCGAAGTAGCCGGTGACCAGGTCGTGGAAGGCCGGCGCGACGGTGCGGGGGAAGAGGATCAGCGGCGCATCGACGATGGCCTCCGGCACGAGCACCCCGTCCTCGACCGTCAGCCGGCCGCTCTCGATCCAGGCGGCCGGGGCGGCGGCGACCAGGGGCTCGGAGACCAGGCGCTGGTAGGCCAGGGGCTCTGGCAGGGCGCGGTCGGACGGCGGGATGATGATGCCGGCATGGCGCTCGCCGGCGACGATGGCGGGGATCTGCACGTCGCTGGTCGCCTCGACCAGGCGGATCTCGACGTCTGGATAGGCCCGCGAATAGCGGCTGACTAGGTCGGGCAGCACGCTGTAGTCGGCGGTGCTGACGAAGGACAGCGACAGCAGGCCTGTCTGGCCGTCGCGCAGGCGCCGGGCGGTGGTCGGCAGTTCGTCGACGGCGGCCAGGGCCGCCAGCACGTCCGGCAGCCAGGCTTCGCCCAGGGGGCTCAGGCGCACGCTGCGCTTGGAGCGCACGAACAGCGGCGCCCCCAGGGTCTTTTCCAGCGCCATGATCGACTGGCTGAGCGGCGGCTGGGTCATGCCCAGGCGCTCGGCCGCGCGGCCGAAGTGCAGGGTCTCGGCGACGGCCGCGAAGTGGCGCAGCGGGCGGATGTCCATCTCATATCTCTGGCGACCTAATATCGCCGTTCTAATATATTTTGAAAGCGCCGTGCAGGGGCGTAATAACCCCACAGCCGACACTGAGATTTTCCCATGCCTCCCTATCGCTCACGCACCTCCACCCACGGCCGCAACATGGCCGGCGCCCGCGGCCTGTGGCGCGCCACCGGCATGAAAGACTCCGATTTCGGCAAGCCGATCATCGCGGTCGCCAACAGCTTCACCCAGTTCGTCCCGGGCCACGTGCACCTGAAGGACCTGGGCCAGCTGGTCGCGCGCGAGATCGAGGCGGCCGGGGGCGTGGCCAAGGAATTCAACACAATCGCCGTCGATGACGGCATCGCCATGGGCCACGGCGGCATGCTGTATTCGCTGCCCAGCCGCGAACTGATCGCCGATGCGGTCGAGTACATGGTCAACGCCCACTGCGCCGACGCGATCGTCTGCATCTCCAACTGCGACAAGATCACGCCCGGCATGCTGATGGCCGCCATGCGCCTCAACATCCCGGTGGTCTTCGTCTCGGGCGGGCCGATGGAGGCCGGCAAGGTGCAGATCAAGGGCGCGATCCGCTCGCTGGACCTGGTCGACGCCATGGTCGTGGCCGCCGACGACAAGTACACGGACGAGGAAGTCGAGGCGATCGAGAAGGCCGCCTGCCCGACCTGCGGCTCGTGCTCGGGCATGTTCACCGCCAACTCGATGAACTGTCTGACCGAAGCGCTCGGCCTGTCGCTGCCGGGCAACGGCTCGGTCCTGGCCACCCACGCCGATCGCGAGGCCCTGTTCAAGGAAGCCGGCCGGCTGATCGTCGACCTGTGCCAGCGCTGGTACGAGCAGGACGACGCCACGGCCCTGCCGCGCGGCATCGCCACCCGGGCCGCGTTCGAGAACGCCATGAGCCTGGACATCGCCATGGGCGGCTCGACCAACACCGTGCTCCACCTGCTGGCCGCCGCCAGCGAGGGCGAGGTCGAGTTCTCGATGGCCGACATCGACCGGCTGTCGCGCCGCGTGCCCTGCCTGTCGAAGGTGGCCCCGGCCAAGAGCGACGTGCACATGGAAGACGTCCACCGCGCCGGCGGCGTGCCCGCGATCCTGGGCGAGCTGGAGAAGGGCGGCCTGATCGACGCGACCCAGCCGACCGTCCACGCCGCGACCATGGCCGAGTCCCTGGCCCGCTGGGACATCGGCCGCACCAACAGCGGCACGGCCCAGGAGTTCTTCCGCGCCGCGCCCGGCGGCAAGCCGACTCAGATCGCCTTCAGCCAGGCCGCGCGCTGGGAGGACCTGGACCTCGATCGCGAGAAGGGCGTCATCCGCTCGGTCGAGCACCCGTTCTCCAAGGACGGCGGCCTAGCCGTGCTGTTCGGCAACCTGGCGCCGGAAGGCTGCATCGTGAAGACGGCCGGGGTCGACGAGTCGATCCTGACCTTCCGTGGCGTGGCCCGGGTGTTCGAGAGCCAGGAAGACGCCGTCAGCGGCATCCTGGGCGGCAAGGTCACGGCCGGCGAGGTCGTGGTCATTCGCTACGAAGGCCCCAAGGGCGGTCCGGGCATGCAGGAGATGCTGTACCCGACCACCTATCTGAAATCGAAGGGCCTGGGGGCCGCCTGCGCCCTGATCACCGACGGCCGCTTCTCGGGCGGCACCTCGGGCCTGTCGATCGGCCACGTCTCGCCGGAAGCCGGCGAGGGCGGCCTGATCGCCCTGGTCGAGACCGGCGACTCGATCCTGATCGACATCCCCAACCGCGGCATCCAGCTGGAAGTCTCCGACGCGGTTCTCGCCGAGCGCCACGCTGCCCAGCTGGCGCGCGGCAAGGACGCCTGGAAGCCGAAGGACCGCAAGCGCGAGGTCTCGCCGGCGCTGCGGGCCTATGCGGCCATGACCACCAACGCCGCGCGCGGCGCGGTGCGGGACGTCAGCCAAGTCGAGCGGGGGTAGTTCTCGCTTCTGGATTTGGGAGGTGATCGGTCTCGAGCCGTATCGCCTCCCAAACACCGCTCATCCCCGCGAAGGCGGGGATGAGCGGATTTATTGCGGGTGGAAGGGGGCTCCCGCCCCCCTAGATCGCCACGCGCTTTGCAATAGCGTCGCGGCGCGCGCTCGTCTCCTGCTGGGCCCGTTCGACCGCTTCGGTCTCGGTCGCGTGCAGCAGGTGTTCGATCACCCGTTCCAGGTGGTCGCGCATGGCCTGGCGGGCGGCGGCGGGGTCGCGGGCCTTCAGGGCGTCGACCACGCGGCGGTGCTCGGCGATGCGCGGCTCCAGCCCCATGCCGCGGGCGCGGGTCAGGATGTTGCGGGCCAGGGGCGAGCGGTTGCGCCAGTCCCACAGGTTTTCGATCGTGGCGATGATCGCGCCGTTGCCGGTGGCGCCGGCGATCACGAGGTGGAACTCGCGGTCGGCGTCCTCGCCCCGGATCTCCTCTTCCTCGTGCATGCGATCGAGCAGGCTTTCCAACTGAGCGATCTGCTCCTCGGTGATCGAGGTGGCGGCGAGCGCCGCGGCTTCGCCCTCGAACAGGCGGCGGGCCTCGATCAGCTCGAAGGCGCCGATTTCCGTATCCCGCTCGGCCGGCTGCGGCGCGACGGGGCGCACGTCGCCGGTGACATAGATGCCCAGGCCGTGGCGGGCCTCGATCATGCCCAGCATTTCCAGGGCGATCATCGCCTCGCGCAGGGTGGGGCGGGAGACGCCGAACTGCTCGGCCAGTTCGCGCTCGGTCGGCAGGCGGTCGCCCAGCTTGTACTGGCCCGCCTCGATAGCGTCGGCCACGGTGTCCGCGATCTTGCGGTAGAGCTTGACGTTGTCCGACATGGGGTCCTGGAATCGACGCGCGGAACCTTAAGGTTCGACACCGATAACATAACCCTTGTCGGAAGCCCCGGCTATTTGGTCTGACAAGATCGCGGCGGCGATCTCACCAATCCCGCGCTTACCAATCGTGCATCGAGCCGTCTTCGCGGCGGGCCACGGGCAGATAGGCGCGGCTGTAGGGGTATTTCGCCGCCAGGGCCTCGTCGATGTCGACCCCCAGGCCCGGCGCCTCGCCCGGGTGTAGCATGCCGCCCTCGAAGCTGTAGGCGTGCGGGAACACCGCGTCGGTCTCGGGTGTGTGGCGCATGTATTCCTGGATCCCGAAGTTGGGGATCGACAGGTCGAAGTGCAGGGCCGCGGCCATGCAGACGGGCGAGAGGTCGGTGGCCCCGTGGCAGCCGGTGCGCACCCCGTGCATGTCGGCGAAGGTGGCCACGCGGCGCAGGTGGGTGATGCCGCCGGCGTGCACCACGGTGGCGCGGATGTAGTCGATCAGCTGTTCCTCGATCAGCTGCTTGCAGTCCCAGATCGAGTTGAAGATCTCGCCCACGGCCAGCGGGGTGGTGGTGTGCTGGCGGATCAGGCGGAAGTTGGCCTGGTTCTCGGCCGGGGTGGCGTCCTCCATCCAGAACGGCCGGTAGGGCTCCAGGTCCTTGCCCAGGCGGCCGGCCTCGATCGGGGTCAGGCGGTGATGCACGTCGTGCAGCAGGTGGACGTCCCAGCCCAGTTTCTCCCGGGCCGCCTCGAACAGCGGCGGCACGCTGCGCAGGTATTTCTCGGTCGACCAGACGCTCTCGCTGGGCAGGTCGGCGTCGGCCGGCTCGTAGAAGAAGCGGTCCTTGGAGACGCCGTAGACGGTCTTCAGCCCCGGCACGCCCGATTGCAGGCGGATGGCCTTGTAGCCCTGCTCGGCATAGACGGCGGCGTTGTCGAGGGTCTCCTCGATGCTGGCCCCGTTTGCGTGGCCGTAGACCATGACGCCGGTGCGGCAGGCCCCGCCCAGCAGCTGGTAGAGCGGCAGGTTCGCGATCTTGGCCTTGATGTCCCACAGGGCCATGTCGATCGCCGCGATCGCCGACATGGTCACCGGCCCGCGCCGCCAGTAGGCGCCCTTGTAGAGGAACTGCCAGATGTCCTCGATCTGGTGGGCGTCGCGGCCGATCAGGCAGGGAATGACGTGGTCGTTGAGGTAGCTGGCCACCGCCAGTTCGCGGCCGTTCAGGGTGGCGTCGCCGATGCCATGCACGCCGTCGCTGGTCTCGATCTTCAGGGTGACGAAGTTGCGCCCCGGACAGGTGACGATGACCCTGGCGGCGGTGATCTTCGGCATCGGCGTCCTTCCGCGGCGGCGCCGGTACGCGGCGACATGTCTTCCCGTCCTCTCGTTTAAACGGGGCGGGGTAGTTGTCAATCCAATGGTCAGACCAATCGGCCGGCAAAGACTCGACCACGATGAGGCGCGCGGCGGACGGGCGCCTCACAAAAGGGCGCCTATATCGGTCCAAATAATATCGATACATAAGTGTTGACATATTTTCGACCCAGACCCCAGCCTGGGCGTCGACCCGCCATCAGAGCGGGCGTGACCATGCATGCACTGGGGACCTGCTATGCGTACCGACCTGAAGATCCTGCTTTCCACGGCGGCGCTCGCCGCCCTGGCCGCGCCGCTGGGGGCGGCCGCTCAAACCGCTACGCCCGCGCCGGCCGCCGACGAGACGGTCGAGGAGATCGTCGTCACCGCGCTGAAGCGCTCGACCACCCTCCAGACCACGCCGATGGCCATCAGCGCCGTCACCGGCGACAGCCTGCAGAAGATCGGCGCCACCGGCCTGCAGGACTATTTCCGCGCCGTGCCGGGCGTGAACCTGACCCAGGGCCAGCTTGGCCAGAGCCGCGTGACCATCCGCGGCGTGCAGGGCTCGGGCGAGGCCACCACCGGCCTCTATTACGACGAGACCTCGATCACCGGCCCCTCGGGCACCACCCAGGACCCGGCCAACAACGCCGCCGACCTCAACCTGTTCGACGTTGAGCGGGTGGAAGTGCTGCGCGGCCCGCAGGGCACGCTGTACGGCGGCGGCTCGATGGGCGGCACCATCCGGGTGATCTATTCCAAGCCCGACAGCACGGAGTTCAGCGCCTCGATGGAGGCCCAGGCCACCACCACCAAGGGCGGCTCGCAGGGCTCGTACCTGAAGGCCATGGGCAACATTCCGCTGATCGAGGGCAAGCTGGCCGCCCGCATCGTCGCCTATACCGAGGACCGCCCCGGCTATGTCGACAACGTCAAGACCGGCGCCAAGAACATCAACGACAGCCACGCCGACGGCTATCGCGCCATGCTGGGCTTCACGCCCACCGACGACATCTCGCTGGTCGTCACCAAGATCCACCAGAACTCGTCGGCCGACGACCTGCAGGGCTGGTACGACCGCCTGGGCGACTACAAGACCGACAGCGTCGTGAAGCTGCCGCTGAACACCGAGATGGACCTGACCAGCGTCACCGGCAAATGGTCGAGCCCGATCGGCGAGCTGACCGCGTCGAGCGCCTACTACAAGTACGACATGCTGCGGACGATCGACTTCACCCCGCAGTACAAGCCATACATCGGCAGCGCCTATGGCGTGATCGGCTACCAGCCGGCCTATCTGGGGGCCTGGAACCACGAGGTGCGGCTGTCGTCGAAGGGCGAGGGCCAGCTGCAGTGGACGGTCGGCGGCTACATGGAGCTGCGCAAGGACCACATCGACAGCAACACGGTGCTGACCAGCCTGGCCACGGGCCTGCCCTACAGCCCGATGCAGTACGTGCAGGGCCGTTACGTCAACACCAACGTCAAGCAGACCGCCGAGTTCGGCGAGCTGACCTGGACGCCGCCGCAGGTCGAGGGCCTGTCGCTGACGGTGGGGGCGCGCCACTACGACTACACCAAGACCACCGGCAGCGCGGGTACGCAGCGCAACCTGCTGACCGGCGCCGCGCCGGCCGCCTATTCCGAGCAGACCGCCGAAGCCTCGGGCTGGGTCTACAAGTTCAACGCCAGCTACAAGATCACTTCGGACATCATGGCCTACGCCACGGCGTCCGAGGGCTTCCGGCCGGGCGGCGCCAACAACGTGCCGGGCCTCAACAGCAAGCTCGTGGTCTACAACCCCGACAGCCTGTGGAACTACGAGGCGGGCCTGAAGACCAGCTGGCTGGGCGGCAAGCTGACCGCCAACACGGCCGTCTACCGCATCGACTGGAAGAACCGCCAGACCAGCGCCATCACCGCCGACGGCCTCTATTCCTTCATCACCAACGCCGGCGCGGCGCGGATCCAGGGTATCGAGCTCGAGGTCTCGGCCCGTCCGATCCACGGCCTCTCGCTGAGCGGTTCGGTGGGCTACACCAAGGCCGAGTTGACCGAGGACCAGGCCAACGCCAACATCCTGGTCGACGGCTCGACCGGCAAGAAGGGCGACCGCATCGCCAACGTGCCCGACTGGACGGCCGCGGCCTCGGCCCAATACACGTGGCCGCTGCCCGTGGCGGGCCTCAACGGCCTGGTGCGCGCCGACTACGCCTATACCGGCGACATGGTCTCCACCTTCCGCCCGACCTACGTCTACTACGACAAGTTCGGCGGCTTCAGCACGGTGAACCTGCGGGCCGGGGTCGAGGGCGAGGGCTGGGGCGTCTACGCCTTCGTCAGCAACCTCACCGACGCCGAGGGCATCATGAACAAGAACAGCAACGTCGGGTACCAGGACCTGCTTTATGGATTGACCCCGCGCACCTTCGGGGTGAACGCCCGTCGGAAGTTCTGATCCTCGATGCTCTCCCTTCCCCCTTTGATGGGGGAAGGGTTGGGGATGGGGGTGACAGCGGTTCAGGATTTGGCGCCGCCCGCGTGACGTCCATCGCCGTAACCACCCCCAACCCTGCCCTTCCCCCATCAAGGGGGAAGGGTTCAGTTCAAGCGTAAAACCAGAAGGGCGCGGTCCGCCGCGCGAGCCGCATGACCTTGACCCCGAAGCTCACCCTCGCCGCCGTCCTGGCCCTGCTGGCCACCCCGGCGCTGGCCGCGCCGCTGAACGTCCCGGCGACGGCGACCGCCATCAAGGCCCAGCTGGACCGCGACTACCCGCAGCTCGACGCGCTCTACAAGGACATCCACGCCCATCCGGAACTGGGCTTCCAGGAGGTCGAGACCGCTAAGAAGCTAGCCGCGCAGATGCGCGCGCTGGGCTTCACGGTGACCGAAGGCGTCGGCAAGACCGGCGTCGTGGCGGTGCTCAAGAACGGCGAGGGCCCCAGCGTTCTCGTGCGCACCGAGCTCGACGCCCTGCCGATGGAAGAAAAGACGGGCCTGCCCTACGCCAGCCGCGCCAAGACCACCTGGAACGGCGCCGAGGTGTTCGTCGCCCATTCCTGCGGCCACGACGTGCACATGGCCGCCTGGATCGGAACCGCCCGCCAGCTGGTCGCCCAGAAGGCCAAGTGGAAGGGCACGCTGGTGTTCGTCGCCCAGCCGTCGGAAGAGACGGTCAGCGGCGCCAAGGCGATGATCAGCGACGGCTTCTTCGAGAAGTTCGGCAAGCCCGACTACGGCTTCGCCCTGCACGTCGGTCCCGGCGCGGCGGGGCAGGTCTATTACAAGGCCGGCGTCCTGACCTCGACCTCCGACGCCCTGGAGCTGACCTTCAACGGCCGCGGGGCCCACGGCTCGATGCCGGCCGCCTCGATCGACCCGGTGATGATGGCCGCCCGCTTCACGGTCGATGTCCAGAGCGTGATCAGCCGCGAGAAGGATCCGGCGGCGTTCGGCGTCGTCACGGTCGGCTCGATCCAGGCCGGCAGCGCCGGCAACATCATTCCCGACAAGGCCAAGGTGCGCGGCACCATCCGCACCCAGGACGACGGCGTGCGCACCAGAATCCTCGACGGCGTGACCCGCACCGCCAAGGCCGTGGCCGAGATGTCGGGCGCCCCGGCCCCGGACCTCCAGCTGATCCCCGGCGGCAAGGCGGTGGTCAACGACGCGGCCCTGACCGAGCGCACCGCCGCCGTCTTCAAGGCCGCCTTCGGCAAGGACGCGGTCGCCGTGCCGTCGCCCGGCTCGGCCAGCGAGGACTATTCGGAGTTCATCATCGCCGGCGTGTCCTCGGTCTACTTCTCGATCGGCGGCTTCGATCCCAAGGCGATGGAAGAGGCCAAGGCCGCCGGCAAGCCGCTGCCCGTCAACCACTCGCCCTTCTTCGCCCCGGTCCCCGAGCCGAGCATCCGCACGGGCGTCGAGGCGATGACCCTGGCGGTGATGAACGTGATGGCGAAGTAGGTTTCTCGATCCCTCTCCCCTTGCGGGAGAGGGTGGCCTCCCGGAGGGAGGTCGGGTGAGGGGTCTCTCAGAAGCAAGACGCCGCGACGGCCGATCAGCTGTCGCGGCGTTTTTCGTGGGTGCGACCCCTCATCCGTCGACTTCGTCGACACCTTCTCCCGCAAGGGGAGAAGGATCAGATGCTCAGATACCCCTCCAGCACGTCCAGCGCATGCTGCAACCGCGCCCGGCGCCATTCGGGCGTCGTCATGTCGGTGTCCAGCGTGGCCGACAGCGACCAGCCGTTGGCCAGGTGGAAGCGGCTCATGGCGGCGATGGTGACGTAGATCTGGATCGGGTCGAGGTTGTCGCGGAACAGGCCCTGGGCCTGGCCGCTCTCGATCAGCCGCTCGATGGTGCGGCGCAGGGGAAAGGCCGTCTCGGTGACCTTGCGCGATTGCGCCACGAACCGCCCTTGCAGCAGGTTCTCGTTGCGCAGCAGGCCCTCGAACTTCGGGTTCTTCTCGAAATATTCGAAGGTGAAGCGCTGCAATTCGAGGAAACCGGCCATCGGCTTGTCGAAGTCGATCTTCAGCTCGGCTTCGCGGTTGCGCAGGTCCTCGTAGGCGCTTTCCAGCACGGCGACGTAGAGGCCCTTCTTGTCGCCGAAGTAGTGGTAGAGCATGCGGATGTTGCACTTGGCGGCCTTGACGATCCGCTCGATGCGCGCGCCCGCGAACCCGGCTTGAGAGAACTCCTTCAGCGCCGCCGACATGATCGCCTTGCGGGTCCGCTCGGCGTTGCGCTTGCGCGGGGCCGGGGCGTCGGGGGCGACCTCGTGATCGGCGTCGGACAAGGGGGCGGTCTCCAGCGTCGCCAAGGGGGAGGGCGTCAGGGCAGTTTGGCCCCGGATTCGATCCAGGCGCCAAGCTTGGCGCGCTCCTCATCGGTCATATGGGTCTCGTTGCCAAGCGGCATGCTGGTGCTGATCACAGCGCGCTCACGGATCTTGGGCGCATAGCGGGCGATGTGCTCGGCGCTGTCGAAGGTCGCGCCGTTGGGCGGGGCCGAGAAGCCGCGATGGCTGGGCGCGGCGCTGTGGCAGGTCACGCAGTGCTTCTGCACGATGGCCTGGGCCTCGAAGAAGCTGACCGGCCCCAGCACGGCGGGGGTCTTGGGCTTCTGGCTGACGATCACGCTGACGGCGAACATCAGCATGGCCCCGTAGAACAGGAAGTCGTGCCGGATGATCCCGTGGTGGCGCAGGTTGAAGAAGTGGCGGATCGAGATCCCCGCCATGCCCACCAGCGCCAGCAGCAGCCAGGCCTTCGGGTGGCCGGTGATGGCCGGATAGTGGTTGCTGATCATGATGAACAGGATCGGCAGGGTCATGTAGTTGTTGTGCACCGAGCGCTGCTTGCCCGCCGCGCCCAGGCGCGGGTCGACTTCGCGACCGGCCAGCATGTCGGCGACGATCTTCCGCTGGTTGGGGATGATGGTCAGGAAGACGTTGGCGGCCATGGCCGTGCCGATGATCGCCCCGACGTGGATGAAGGCCCCACGGTCGGTGAAGAGGTGCTGCAGGGCGTAGGCCGCGCCGACCAGGGCGGCGAACCAGACGATCCCGAACAGGCGCGGGCGCTCCACCAGCGGCGAGCGGCAGAGGCCCTCGTAAACCGCCAGGCCGCCGAAGATGAAGGCCAGGCCCACGCCCACCGCCTGCCAGTGGCTGAAGGCGTGCTTGGTCGGGTCGATCAGATAGACCGGCGCGCCCCAGTAGTAGAGCACGAACAACAAGGCGAAGCCCGACAGCCAGGTGGTGTAGGCCTCCCACTTGAACCAGTGCAGGTGGTCCGGCATGTGCGGCGGGGCCGTCATGTACTTCTGCGAGTGGTAGAAGCCGCCGCCGTGCACGGCCCACAGCTCGCCCTTCACGCCGTCTTTCGGGGGCTCGGGCGCACGCAGATTGTTGTCGAGCCAGACGAAGTAGAACGAGGCCCCGATCCAGGCGACGCCCGCGATCACGTGCAGCCAGCGGAGCGCCAGGTTCAGCCAGGCGGCGAGATCGTAGTCCATCTATTGCGTCACGGCGTCTTGGATGCGGAGTTTGGAGATGAGGCCGATCTGCTGGATCGCCTCGGCGATCTCGGCCTCGCGGTCGTTGGACAGGCGGGCCTGCATGGCCCGCAGGATCGAGCTCTTGTCGTTCAGCCGCGCGCAGATGATGAACGGAAAGCCGAAGCTCTTGCCGTAGGCGGCGTTGAGGTCGTGGAAGCGGGCGAACTCTTCGGGCGTCAGCTTGTCGAGCCCGGCGCCGGCCTGCTCGGCCGTGCTCTCGGCGGTCAGCGCCCGGGCGATGGCGGCCTTGCCGGCCAGTTCAGGGTGGGCGCGGATCAGGGCCAGCTTGTCGTCGACGGAGGCGGCGTTCAGCACGTCCATCATCGCGCCATGCATGGCCTCGACGCTGGCGAACGGCCGCGCGTCCCAGGCGCGTTCGACGACCCACGGCGACAGCTCGAAGGCGAAACCCAGGGCGGTGACGAAACCCGTCTGGTTCATGCTGTTGAGGCGAGCCAGGGTGAGAGGCGGGGCGCTCATGCCTTGGCTCCGTAGGGATGCGTCGCGATCCAGTGGCGGGCGATATCGATCCGCTTGGCCACCCAGACCTTGTCGTGGCTCGTCAAGTGTTCGAGGAACCGCCGCAGGGCCATGATCCGGGCGGGCTTGCCGACGATGCGGCAGTGCAGGCCGATGCTCATCATCTTCGGCGCCGTCTCGCCCTCCAGCCAGAGGGCGTCGAAGGCGTCGCGCAGATAGGCGAAGAACTGGTCGCCGCTGTTGAAGCCCTGGGGCGCGGCGAAGCGCATGTCGTTGGTGTCGAGCGTATAGGGCACGATCAGCTGGGCGCGGCCATGCTGGTCGTCCCAGTAAGGCAGGTCGTCGCTATAGCTGTCGGCGTCGTAGACGAAGCCGCCTTCCTGGGCGACGAGGCGCGCGGTGTTGGGGCTGGTGCGCCCCTGGTACCAGCCGAGCGGGCGTTCCCCGGTCAGCCGTTTGTGCACCTCGATGGCCTTCTCGATGTGCTCGCGTTCCAGGTCTTCGGGGAAGTGCTGGTAGTCGATCCAGCGATAGCCGTGGCTGGCGATCTCCCAGCCGGATTTCATCATCGCCTCGACCACGTCCGGATGGCGCTCCATGGCCTGGGCGACGCCGTAGACGGTCAGCGGCAGGCCGAATTCCTCGAACAGGCGCCGGATCCGCCAGAAGCCGGCGCGCGAGCCGTATTCGTAGAGGCTCTCCATCGACATGTGCCGCGCGCCCTCGATGGGCTGGGCGCCGACCATCTCCGACAGGAAGTACTCGCTCACCTTGTCGCCATGCAGGACGCTGCGCTCGGCGCCTTCCTCGTAGTTCAGCACGAACTGCACCGCCACGCGGGCGCCGTCCGGCCATTGGGCGTGCGGCGGATGTTCGCCGTAGCCGACGAGGTCGCGGGGGTAAGCCGTCATAAGCCGCAGGCCCCCTCAGTCGCTCCGCGACAGCTCCCCCAGAGGGGGAGCATCTTGGCGTCGGCGCCGAACGCGATCCTCCCCCTCTGGGGGAGGTGGCCCGAAGGGCCGGAGGGGGTCTTCACCGCCATCACCCGAACACCCCCGCCGCCGCGTCCACGCCCGCCCCCGCCGGCGCGACGAAGCCCTCCCACCGCAGCACCGCCTCAAGAGCCGCCAGGGTCTGCAGAACCGCGTGCTTGCGGGCGTTCACGCCCATCGTCCCGATCCGCCAGATCTTTCCCGCAAGAGGCCCGAAGGCCGCGCCGATCTCGATCTCGAATTCGGTGCGCATGCGGGCCTTCACCCGGTCGTAGTCGACGCCGGGGGGCGCGATCACGCCGGTGACGTTGGCCATCTTGTGCGCCTGGTCGCCATAGACCTGGAGGCCCAGGGCCTCGATCCCGGCGGTCATGGCCGCGCCGGCCTGGGCGTGGCGGGCGAAGCGGGCCTCGAGCCCTTCCTCCAGCACGATCCGCGCGCATTCGCGGGCGGCGAACAGCATGCTGGCGGCCTCGGTGTGGTGGTTCAGGCGCTTGTCGGACCAGTAGTCCATGATCATCGCCAGATCGAAATAGTTGGAGGCGATGCGGCGGCCGGCGCCCGTCGCGCCGGGAACGGCCAGACCCTTCTCGACGTGGCGGCGGGAAAAGATGTGGTCGGCGGCCTTGTCGCTGATGGTGATCGGGGCCGAGCCGGAGGGGCCGCCCAGGCACTTCTGCAGGCCGGCGGTGACGATGTCGGCCTTCCAGGCGTCGACCGGCACGCTCATGCCGCCCAGGGTGGCGGTGGCGTCGACATACAGAAGCGCGCCGTGCCGCTCGCAGATCTCGCCGATGGCCTCGATCGGTTGGGCGATGGTGGTCGAGGTGTCGCCGTGCACGCAGGCTACAAGCCGGGGCTTCACACGCTTGACCGCGTCCTCGACCGCCTGCGGGTCGACGACCTGGCCCCACTCGCCCTCGACGAAGGTGACCTTGGCGTCGCAGCGCTCGGCGATCTCGGCCAGCAGCAGGCCAAAGCGCCCGGCGTTGACCACCACGATGTCGTCGCCCGGAACCAGGGTCGAGACCAGCGCCGCCTCGATCCCGGCCCGCGAGGTGCCGTCGATCAGGAAGGTCCAGCGGTTCTCGGTCTGGAAGACGCCGCGATAGAGCGCCATCGTCTCGTTCATGTAGCCGGTGAATTCGGGGTCGAACTGGCCCAGCAGCTGCACCGACATGGCCCGCAGCACGCGCGGGTGCACGTTGATCGGGCCGGGACCCATCAGCAGGCGGGCGGGGTGGTCGAGTTCTTTGAAGGTGTTCATTCGGGCGTCTTCGAGAAATCGTTGCGTGTCGCCAGCCGCTCCACGAACCCGACCATCGCCCGCGCGGCCAGGGCGCAGTCGGCGTCGGTGACGGCTTCGGCGGGGTTGTGGCTGATCCCGCCCTCGCAGCGGATGAACAGCATGGCGGTGGGGCAGAGGTCGGCGATGACCATGGCGTCGTGGCCCGCGCCGCTGGGCAGGCGGCGGACCGGGCCGCCGAGGTCGGCCACGGCTCCTGACAGCAGGTCGGTCAGGCCCGCGTCGCAGGGGCTCTCGGCCAGGGCCTGCATCAGGGTGACCGAAACCGTCAGGCCGCGTCGGGCTGCGATGGCCTCGATCTCGGTGGTGATCGCTTCGACAGCCGCGTCGCGTGTGGCCGAGGTCTCTGCGCGGATGTCCATCGAGAACTCGACGGCGCCCGGAATGACGTTGAAGGCGCCGGGCAGGGCGGTCATTCGGCCGACCGTGCCCACCAGGCCGTCGGTCCCCGCCAAAGGTCCGTCGCGGCAGATGCGCTCCAGGGCCAGCACCGCCTCGGCGGCGGCAGGGCCGGGATCCTTGCGCAGGCCCATCGGCGTGGTGCCGGCATGGCCCGCCTGGCCCTTGAATCGCACCATCAGGCGCTTCTGGGCGGCGATGGCGCTGACGACGCCCAGGGCCAGGCCCTCGGCCTCAAGCACCGGCCCCTGCTCGATATGGGCTTCGAGGAAGGCGAAGATCTCGTCAGGCCGGCGGGCGGCCTCGGTGAGGCGCGTCGGGTCAAGGCCGAAGGCGGCGAAGGCCTGGGCGAGACTCGTGCCCTCCGCGTCGGTCATCTCCATGACCTTGGGATCGACCGTGCCGGCCACGGCGCGGCTGCACGCCATGGAGGCGGGAAAGCGCGAGCCCTCCTCGTCGCCGAACGCTATGGCCTCGATGGCGAAGGGCAGGCGGCGGCCCTGGCGGTGGAAGGCCTCGACCACGTCGATCGCCAGCATCACCCCCAGCGCGCCGTCATAGCGGCCGCCGTTGCGCACGCTGTCGATGTGCGAGCCGATCAGCAGGGCCGGGGCGCTTGGCGTCTCGCCCTCGTAACGGCCGACCAGGTTGCCGGCGGCGTCGAGGCGGGCGGCCATGCCGGCCTCTTCCATCCAGAACTTCAGGGTGTCGAGGGCGGCCTTGTGGGCGCTGGTCAGGAACCGCCGCACCAGCATGTCGTCGGCCTCGCTGAAAGGCGCCGCGCCCATCAGGTCGCAGCGGGCCTTGGCCCTGACGCCGATCTCGAATTCCCGCGTCACCACGCTCCCCGCATTTCGTCGCCCCCATGGGTAGCAGGCTGCGCCCGCCCGTCCCCCTGGGCAAGCGGCGCGACGGTCAAGTCATCGCCGATTGCCCGCGCAAGCGCCAGCCAACGAGGCGGGCGCCTGTTCGTAAGTCATAAATCACTTACTTGATGATTGTCTTCCTCCCTTCCCCCTTGATGGGGGAAGGGTTGGGGATGGGGGTGACAGCGTTTCAGGATCTGGCGCGCGTTGAACCGCCGTAGCCACCCCCACCCCTGACCCCTCCCCCATCAAGGGGGAGGGGAGTTAGGCCTCAGTCGCCAGCGCCAGCCGCTTCTTCGGGAAGGCCTCCGGTAGTTCGTCGCGCAGGAAGGCCATCATCTTTTCGCGGACCTCGCAGCGCAGGTCGAAGGTTACCGGCGCGTTGCGGGCGCTGACCAGGCAGCGGACTTCCATGACCTCGGGCGTGATGTCGGTGACCTGCAGGTTCACGACCTTGCCGTCCCACAGCTTCGAGCCCCTGGCGATCTCCTCCAGCTTGGCGCGCAGGCGGTCCACGGGGGCGGCGGGATCGACATAGAGCATGGCCGTGCCGATCAGGGCGGCGTTCTCGCGGGTCCAGTTCTGGAACGGGGTCTGGATGAAGTAGCTGAGCGGCAGCACCATCCGCCGCCAGTCCCACAGGCGCACCACCACATAGGTGGCGTTGATCTCTTCGATATTGCCCCACTCCTTCTCGACGATGACGGCGTCGTCGATGCGGATCGGCTGGGTGACGGCGATCTGGATGCCGGCGATCAGATTGGTCAGCAGGGGCTGCAAGGCGAGGCCCACGATCACCGAGGCCGCGCCGCCGGCGGCCAGCAGGCTGACCCCCCATTGCCGCACGCCGGGGATGGTCATCAAGGCCAGGGCCAGGGTGAAGATGCCGACCAGGATCGCCATGGCCCGCCGCAGGATGCGGATCTGGGTGATGTGCTTGCGAGCCAGCAGGTTGTCTTCGACGTCGACCTTGAAGCCCCGCAGGTAGAGCGCCGCGCCGATGTCGAGCGCGGTCATCGCCATCCAGCCCAGCAGCAGGATGAACAGCACTAGCAGCACGTGCTTGGCGGTTTCCGCCTGGGCGGCGTCGAGCGGCGCGACCGAGGCCGCCGCGCCCAGGGCGGCGACCACGAAGGCCATGCGGGTGGGCCGGCGGGTGCGGGCGATCAGGGCCTGCCAGAAGGCGTCGCGCTTGGACAGCGAATGGCGCACCATCCGCACCGCAATGGCGTGGACGCTCCAGGCCAGCACGACGGCCAGGGCGATCAGCACGAGACTGACGATCCAGGGCGGCGCCCAGGCGATCAGCCACACGGAGTCGTTCAGCCAGTCAGGCAGCCGGTCTGCGATGGTGCTCATGACCGGGGCCAACGCGTGTGCGCCGCGATGGCTCCCGCCTTACCCCTTCAGGAACTTGCCCGCCGCGCGCACCGAGCCGGTGGCCACGCCCGTGGGCGAGCCGCCGATCGGCTCGTCGGTGACGGCCAGCAGGGCGGTGTAGGTGCCCGCGCCGCGCAGGCCTTCGGGCATCGGGATCCGCTTGGGCGCATCGGTCGGGATCACGCCCAGCGAGATCGCCTTCTGGCCCTCGGGGATGATCCACAGCTCGGCGTCGCGACCCTCGGGCATCTTCATGCCCATCGGCGTCAGCATCACCTGGTCGGTGGCGTGGTCGAGGGTGGCGACCACCATCGGCTTGTTGCTGGTCGGATCGGCGATCAGCGCCACTTCGGCGGCCTGCGGCTTGGCCGGGCTCGGCGCGACGATCGGCGGCGCGGCCGGGCGCGGCAGCACGGCGATGACGACGCTGGCGGCCGCCAGGGCCAGGGCGCCGGCGGCCACGCCGCGCCACAGGTTCACGCTGTTCCAGGCCGACGGTTTCAGCGGCTCGACGATCAGGTTCTGGATGCGCGGCCACAGGCCTTCTGACGGTGTCGCCGAGGGGATGTCGGCGGCCAGCAGCGTCAGGCGCTCCTCCCACCAGGCCACGGACCGGGCGAAGGCCGGTTCGGCCACGATGCGGCGCTCGGCCTCGGCGCGTTCGTCCGCCTCCAGCACGCCCAGTACGTACTCGCCGGCCAGGGGGCGTTCTTCACCTTCCGGCGGGATGTCGGTCGCGTCGGTCATGCTTCGAGACAGGCCCGCAGGCTGATCAGGCTGCGCCGGATCCAGCTTTTCATCGTGCCCAGCGGCACGCCCACCGCCTGGGCCAGGGCGTCATAGGTCAGGCCCTCGAAGAAGGCCTTGCGCACGGCGCCCGAATGCTTGGGATCGAGCTGGTCGAGGCACCCGTCGAGGCGCTGGCGGTCCTCGTCGGCCTCGACCCGGGCCGAGGCCAGCGGGGCGGCGTCGGGCAGGGCCTCGGCTTCCTCGACGCCGGTCATCACCCGGGTTCCGCGCGCGCGCAGCTTGTCGATGGCGCGGTTGCGGGCCAGGCTGACCAGCCAGGTGATGGGGCTGGCCTTCTCCGGATCGAACCGGTCGGCCTTGTTCCACACCGTCAGATACACGTCCTGCAGCACGTCCTCGGACTCCTCGCGATCATTCAAGATACGGAGGACCACGCCCAGCAGTTTCGCCGAGGTGTGCCGATAGACGTATTTGAGGGCGTCGTGGTCGCGGTTGGCGACGCGCGCGAGGGCTCGCGAAAGCAAGGCGCGGCTTGAGTCTGCGTCCAACCGAGGGTCCCCTGGCGCCTGAATCTGCGACGGACGGTCGCACGGGGCCGCGAGGCTGGCAACGGCTAGCGTCCGCCAAGCCGACTGGCGACGAAATAGCCCGCTGAGGCCGCGACGGTGGTGACGAACGTCCCCCAGGCCATGTCGGCCAGGGTGATCACGGTCGACCAGGTCTTCAGCGTCGCCTGGTTGGTCAGGTCGTAGGTGGCGTAGGCGGCCAGGCCGAACAGGGCCGCGCTGGTCAGCAGCCGCGACCAGCCGCCGCCTGGCCGCAGGGCCGGGATGATCGCCAGGCCCAGAACGGCGGCGATGTAGATCAGGTAGAAGGCGAGCGCGGCGACGAGGTTGGGCTTGTCGGCCATCAGGGCGCCGATGTGCGGGCGATAGAGGCGCTCGGCCGTCTGGGTCAGCCAGACGGCGTCCATGGCCAGAAAGACGACGGCGGTCGCCAGGTAGCCGGCGGCGTAGCGAAGCATGGGGTTTCCTTGGATTGGGGATCAGGCGACGGGTCGCAGGCGGTAGTGGCTGACGCCCCAGTCGCGGCCGCCGCGATGGCCGAACAGGCCGGCCGTGGCCAGGAAGAACAGCCGCCAGCGCCGCCGCCAGACGGCGGCCCGGTCGCCATAGACCTCGACCAGGATCGGATCGATCGTCGCGCGGGCGGCGTCGAACCGCTCCAGCCATTGCCGCGCGGTGCGGGCGTAGTGCTCGCCGCTCCAGCGCCAGTCCATGGCCACCTCGAACAGGTCGGGGAACTGCCTCGCCAGGTCGTGGCTGGGCATGACGCCGCCGCTGAAGAAATAGCGGGCGATCCAGTCGTCCGGGTCGTCGGTCTCGAAGCGATAGGGCGTCGCGACGTGGGTGAAGACGTGCAAGAACAGCAGGCCGTCGGGCGCGAGCCAAGTCCGCACCCGGGTCAGCAGCGCCCGCCAGTTGCTCATGTGCTCGAACATCTCGACCGAGACGACGCGGTCGAACCGCCGGCCGGCCTCGAAGGCGTTCATGTCGGCGGTGACGACGGTCAGGTTCGAGAGGCCTCGGGCGGCGGCGCGGCGGTCGATGAAGGCCTTCTGCGAGGCCGAGTTCGACACCGCCGTGATCGTCGAGTTGGGAAAGCGCTCGGCCATCCACAGCGACAGCGACCCCCAGCCGCAGCCCAGCTCCAGCACCGACTGGCCGTCGCGCAGGTCGGCGTGGATCTCGGTCTCGCGCAGGGCGGCGACCTCGCCCTCGGCCAGGTCGCGCGCGCCGGGCGGGTAGAAGCCGCTGGAATATTTCAGGTGCGGGCCCAGCACCGCCTCGAAGAAGGCGGCGGGCAGTTCGTAGTGCTGGGCGTTGGCGTCTTCGACGTGGGTGGCGATCGGGCGCTCGGCCATGGCCTCGGCGAAGCGCTGGCTGGCTTCTGACGGCGCGCCCTCCAGCGAGCGCCGGGCGCCGGACACCAGCCGCTCGATCGCCAGCCGCGCGACGAAATCCGGAACCGGGGCGTCCTGGGCCAGGCGCACCAGGGCCGAGACCAGGCCGCCGCCGGCCCGCCCGCGCTCTGCTTCGGCGCCAGGCGCGGCCAGGGCGGGGTCGCTCGTCGTCGCGTCGGTCATGGGATCTCCGTCCGATCGGCCGCCGCCGGCGACCTCCGGTCGGAGCTACGGCGGCGATCGATGTTCGGATGCATGCGTCCGGGATCGCCCTTGCTCCGTAGCTGCAAGCAGAGCCTTGCCAGGAGCACCCCAGGAGCATCGATGTCCAGTTCGCCCTCTCGTCAGCACATCGCCGTCGTCGGCTCCGGGATTTCAGGGCTTTCGGCGGCCTGGCTGCTGTCGAAGCGCCACGAGGTGACGCTGTACGAGGCCGACGAGCGGCTGGGCGGCCACGCCAACACCGTGCGGGTGGGCGAGGCGGCGGTGGACACCGGCTTCATCGTCTACAACGAGCCGAACTATCCCAATCTGACCGCCCTGTTCGCCCACCTGGGCGTCGAGACGGTCGACAGCGACATGTCGTTCGGCGTCTCGCTCGACGACGGGGCGCTGGAATATTCCTCCAGCAACCTGCTGGCCCAGAAGCGCAACCTGGTGAATCCGCGCTTCCTGCGCATGCTGCTGGACGTCATGCGCTTCTATCGGGCGGGGGCGCGCGACGCCCGGGCCCTGCGCGACGACGGCTTCTGCCGGCTGGTGGACTATCTCGACGCCCAAGGGTTCGGGCGGGCGTTCCAGGAGGACCACCTGCTGCCGCAGGCCGCGGCGATCTGGTCGACCTCGCTGGCCGACATCCGCGAGTTCCCGGCCGGCGCCTTCCTGCGCTTCTTCGACAATCACGGCCTGATGCTGCCGATCGACAAGCGGCCGATCTGGCGCACGGTGGCCGGCGGCAGCGCCCGCTACGTCGCCGCCATCGCCGCCGACACCGACGGCGAGATCCTGCTGTCGCGGCCGGTGCGGCGGATCGACCGCCAGCCCGACCACGTGACCATCGAGGACGGCGCGGGCGAGACCCGGCGCTTCGACCAGGTGGTGATCGCCGCCCATGCCGACCAGGCCCTGGCCATGCTGGCCAAGCCGACCTTGGAGGAGACAGCCCTGCTAGGCGCCTTCCGCTACAGCCGCAACCGCGCGGTGCTGCATCGCGACCGGGCCCTGATGCCGCGCCGCGCGAAGGCTTGGGCCAGTTGGAATCATGTCGGTCGTCGCAGGGCGGAGGAGCGGGACGGCGAGGGCGTCGGCGGCGTCACCTACTGGATGAACCGCCTCCAGCCGCTGCCCGGTCAGGATCCCTTCTTCCTGTCGCTCAATCCCGACCGCGCGCCGGGCCAGGTGCTGCACGACCAGGTCTACGAGCATCCGCTGTTCGACGGCCCGGCCATGGCGGCGCAGGCGAGCCTGTGGTCGCTGCAGGGCGCGCGGCGCACCTGGTTCGCGGGGGCCTATTTCGGCTCGGGCTTCCACGAGGACGGCTTGCAGGCGGGCCTGGCCGTGGCCGAGCAATTGGGCGGGGTGCGCCGGCCCTGGACCGTCGCCGATCCCTCCGGCCGCATCGTCCTGGGCAAGGCGGCGCCCGCGCAGCCGGAGCTGGCCGCATGACCCTGCGCTCGGCCCTCTATTCCGGCCTCGTCGTCCACGACCGCGCCCGGCCGCGCCGGCACCGGCTGAGCTATCGGATCTTCATGCTGCTGCTCGATCTCGACGAGCTCGACGCGGCTGGCGCTCGCCTGCGCCTCTTCTCGCACAACGCCCTGAACCTGCTCAGCTATCACGACCGCGACCACGCCGAGCGCCGGCGCGCGCCGGTCAAGCCGCAGATCGAGGCGCTGCTGGCGCGGCACGGCCTGCATCATCCCGGCGGGCGGATCGCGGCCCTGTGCATGCCCCGCGTGCTGGGCCACGGCTTCAACCCGCTGACGGTCTACTTCCACCACGACGCCGACGAGCGGCTGGCGGCGGTGGTCTATGCGGTCAGCAACACCTTCGGCGAGCGCAGTGACTACGTGCTGCCGGCCACCGCCCGCGAGGACGGGGTGGTGGTGCAGGGCTGCGACAAGACCTTCTACGTCTCGCCCTTCATGCCGATGGACCTGCTCTACGCCTTTACCCTGGCCCCGCCGCGCGAGGCGGTGCGGGTGGGGATCGACGTCCATGACGACCAGGGCCGGGTGCTGGCGGCCAGCTTCACCGGCCGGCGCGAGCCGCTGAGCGACCAGGCGCTGCTGCGGGCCATGCTGGGCCATCCCTGGCAGGTGATCGGGGTGCTGGCGGCGATCCACTGGGAGGCGCTGCGGATCCTGTTCAAGGGCTTCCGCTTCTTCCCCAATCCGGGCGGGACCGGCGCGCCAAAGAAAAAGGCGGCGCGGAAGATATCCGCGCCGCCAGCGATGTCGGGGAGTTGAGACGCCTCAGGGCGTCGCTCGCGAGCCGTCAGTAGACGACGCGCGCGCTCAGGAAGAACGACCGGCCGGTCGCCGCGTAGCGGGTCACGACGGGGTCGTTCTCGTAGGCCCAGCGCTGTTCCTTCTGATCCGTCAGGTTCAGGGCTTCCAGCGAGAGGGTGACGTTCTTGTTCAGCTTGTAGGTGGCCGAACCGTCGAGGTTGAAGGTCTTCTCGCTGCCCAGGAAGTCGTTGACCAGCGGGGAGTCGCAGAAGCCCGGCTCGCAGGTGCCCGCGGCGATCGGATAGGTCGTGCGGTAGCCCTTGCGATAGGCCGAGGACAGGCGGGCCGAGAACTTGTCGACTTCGTAGTAGACCGTGAAGTTGAAGGCGTCCGGCGAGGCTCCGGTGAACGGACCCTTGGCCGTGACGGCCGCCGCGCCAGTACGGCTGTTGGCCGGAGTCACGATGTACTCCAGTTCCGACTCCAGGTGCGTGGCGTTGAACTGGACGCCGAGGTTCTTGAAGTACCAGGGCAGGAAGGTCAGGTCCTGCTGGTAGTTGAACTCGATGCCGCGGATGTAGCCGCCCGGCGCATTGCCGAACTGGCGGATGTCGAAGGTGTTGTCGGCGTCGATATAGGCCAGCGCGTTGACGTTGGTCTGGGCGGCCCGCAGGGCGGCGACGCCCTCGGCGTCCATGATCGCGCTGAGCGGCGCGTTGTTGATCAGGGTCTGCGGGAAGTTGTTGATCTGCTTGTCGAAGATCGCGACCGACACCAGGGCCCCGGTGGTGAAGTACCACTCGAAGCTCAGGTCGTAGTTGACCGCCCGGAACGGGTCGAGCTTCGGATTGCCGACCGTCAGCGAGCCGCCGGTCGTCGCGCCGGCCGCGGTCGGCACGCTGATGGCCGTGACGCTGGGCGCCAGGTTGGCCAGCATCGGACGCGCCATCACCTTGGCCGCGCCGAAGCGCACGATCATGTTGTCGGCCACCTCGTAGGCGGCGTTCAGCGAGGGCAGGACGTCGTGATACTTGTTCTCGCCGGCGATCGGCCGCGAGGTGTTGGTCAGGCCCGACGACTCCACCTCGGTGAGGGCGTAGCGGGTGCCGACGTTGCCGCGCAGCGTGCGGCCGAACACCTCGGTGTTGTAGTCGAACTGGACGTAGGCCCCGGTGTCCTTCTCGTCGACCGCGTAGCGGTTGGCGGCGCTGGCCAGGTAGGACAGGCGCCAGTCGCCCCACTTGTTGATGCAGTTACAGTCGAACTGGAACAGGTTGACCATCTTCTGCAGGTCGGGGACCAGGAAGGCGGTGGTGGTGCCGGCCGGGACGTCCAGGCCGGTGCCCCAGTTCACGACCTTGCTGACGTCGGCGACGGTGACGCCGGCTTCCTTGAGGCTGGGGTTCAGGGTCTCGCCGGTCAGGCGGCGATATTCGGCGGTCGAGAAGCCGTATTCGCGGCGGCTGATGCCGAACTTCACGTCGAGATTGTCATCGACCGAATATTTGAAGTCGAAGCGCAGGGTCTCGTAGTCGTTGTTGGTGAAGCGCTGGAAGTGGCGCAGGGCCGAATAGCCCTTCACGAAGTCCCAGGCCGTCGACTTCGTCGCGTCGAAGCCGAGGTTCAGCAGCGGCATGTCGCCGCCGCCGCGGGCGTCGTAGACGAGGTAGTCGTCGCCGGCCACGCCCTGGCCCGAGTCCAGGCGGATGAAGTCGGCCAGCAGGCCTTGCGTCTTGTTCTTCGACGACGACTTGCCCCAGACGGCGGTCATCGAGAAGTTGTCCGTGAACTCGTGGTCCAGCTTCAGCGACGACTGGCGGAAGTAGGTGGTGAACAGGGCCGCGTCGGCCGCCGAGCGCAGGTCGACATTGCCCAGCTTCAGGTAGTCGGCGTTGGCGCCGCTGGGCGACAGGGCGGCGTCGATCAGGCGCACGCTGGGGCGGCCGATGAACTTGTCGACCATCGAGGCGCCGTAGGTGCTGGCGACGTAACCGACCGACGAGGTGCTGTTGTAGTAGTCGTACGGGTCGAGGTTGTAGGGGTTGTAGCTGTTGGTCGTACCCGAGACCAAGGCGCCGCCGTTCAGCACCTGGCCGCAGTCGATGGCGTCGCGGATCGCGGTCGCGTCCTGCGCCGTGCACGAGGCGTAGAGGCCGCGCTTGGTGGCGGCCGCCGTGCTGTTGGACAGCGCATAGAGGTTGGCGTTGGTGTTGTTGCGGTTCAGGCCGACGGTCTGGACCTGATAGTTGACCGACGACTGGTCCAGCTCCGAATAGACCCAGTCATAGGAGATGGTCGTCCGGGCGGTCGGGCGCCATTGCAGCGCGCCGGTCAGGCCCAGGCGCTTCTGCTCCAGGTCCTGCTGGTTCAGCGTGGCCAGGGCGGGGATGCGGACCAGCGGGCCGGCGGCGGTGATCGTGCCGGTGTTGGTCAGGGTCGTGGCGTTGGTCGTCGCGCTCGAGGGGCTGTTGACCAGATTGTAGGCGGTCGAGTTCGAGCCCACCAGCATCGAGCAGATCGCCGAGTTGGTGATGTTGACGCCCGGAATCACGCCGCCGTTGCACGAGGTGCCGGTCGGGGTCGCGAAGCCCTGGCGGCGCGGCGAGGTGGCGGTCGAGTTGGTCGCCAGGAAGGTCGAGCCGCGATAGGTGTATTCCGACTGACCGGCCTGACGCTGGTAGCTGTCGATGATCTGGTTGCGCTTGTTGTAGGCCAGCGAGAACAGGGCGCCGAAGTCGCCCCAGTTGGTTTCCCAGCGATCCGACAGCAGGCCCGCGACGCGCGGCGAGTGCGAGCCGCCGTTTTCGTAGTAGGCGTCGGCGATCGACAGGGCCAGGCGGCGGTCCTTGAAGTTCAGGGGCTTGCCGGTCTCGAGGTCGACCGTCGCGCCCAGCGAACCTTCGTCGGTTTCGGCCGAGGCGGTCTTCTGCACCTTCAGGGCGCTGAACAGTTCCGAGGCGAAGGTGTTGAAATCGAAGCCGCGCGAGCGGTTGGCGGCGTCGCCGGCGATCGACGGACCGGCGGTCGACAGGGCCTCAAGGCCGTTCAGGCGAACGCGGGTGAAGTCGCTGCCCAGGCCGCGGACGGTGATGGTGCGGCCTTCGCCGTTCTCGCGGTCGACCGAAACGCCCGGCAGGCGTTGCAGCGACTCGGCGAGGTTGGCGTCGGGGAAGTCGGCGATGTCCTCGGCGTTGATGGCGTCGACCATCACGTTGGCGTTGCGCTTGACGCTGAGGGCGCTCTGCAGGGCGGCGCGATAGCCGGTGACGACCACTTCCTCGACCGCGTTCTCTTCGGTCTGGCCCGGAGCGGCGGCGGGTGCGGTATCTTGAGCGAAGGCGGCGCCAGTGATCAGCAGGCTGCCGGCGATGGTCAGAGCGCCGAGCGACGCTCGGTCGCACAGCACGCGGGCGCGGCTCCGCCGCGAGGTGACTTGCAACATATTCCCTCCCAGTTCTTCCCGACGGGCCTGGCTCATTGAGCGGCCTGACCCGTGATACGTTTCTTGTTGGTAGCGCTAACCGCTACCGGTGTCATTAAAATAGCTACCGGTGTCATTAAGGCGAAACATGGCGTCGGGATCAAATCGAAATCGATCCGCGAGCGTCGATGACGGCAAATATGCGGTCGGGCGTAGCTTCCGGGCAACAAACCGGTGGTTTGCGAACTGGGGCGAAATGTCGCGCCACGGCGGAAAACGGCTCCGCTTTCCGGGGCGCCGCCGGGGCGGCGCCCGCGATCGGCGGGAGATCAGCGGCCGATGCGGCCGGGCAGGCTGAGGTCGCCGGAAGCGACGTCGAAGATGTCGGAGATGCACAGCAAGGGCGCGTGCAGGTTGGCGTTGACCTTCAGGGCCGAGGTCACGCCGTCGAACTTCACCCCCTCGACCGCGCCGATCACGCCGGCCGGGACCTTCACCTCGACCGTGTCCGTGGCAAGGGTGGTCGGATAGCTCGGGCTGTCGATCAGCAGCGGCGCGCCGGGCCAGGTGGCCGGCACCTTGGGCTTGGTGCCCTCGGGAATGTCGCGGACCTTCAGCGCGCCCTTGCCGCAGGCGTCGTCGGGGACCAGCACCACCCAGTGCGGATGCCAGACGTGGCGGTTCACGCCGCCATAGGCCGCGTCGTCGAAGTCGGGGTGGAAGGTCACCGCCAGGGCCAGGATGCCTTGGCCGCCCTCGAAGCCGACGCCGCCGCTGTCCAGCGAGGTCGGCCAGACGTAGCTCCAGACGGCGCTGCCGGCGAACTGGCCGGTGGCCTTGGGCTTGAGCTCGCCGGCCTTGCCGCGCACCTGCACGCGGAAGACCACGTCGGGACCAACGCTCTTCACCTCGGTGCGGACGATGTCGAACGGGGCCAGGATCGTCTCCTTGGCCGGAGAGACCACGTCCTGGGCGAGGGCCGGAGCGGTCAGGAGGGCCGTGGTCGCGACGGCGGCGCTGATGAGGCGGAGCATGGGGCGGTCTCGCGAAAGACGCCGCGACGGGGCGCGGCCGGGAACGCCAAGGTTCCACGGCCGCGCGTTTCCGCCTTGGACGGGGCGGACGCCGTTTTCTTCAAGTCGGAGGAGACCGGCTTCGGCTCAGCCCGCCGTCAGCCAGGCCTCCAGGTCCTTCAGCGCCCGCAGGCTCATCAGCCGCTTCTTGGCGCGGCCGCGTTCCTTCAGCGGGATCTTCTTGCCGTCCTCGTCGACCTTGGGGGCCTCCAGCGGCGGCAGCAGGCCGTAGTTGATGTTCATCGGCTGGAACGATCCGCCGTGCGCGCCCTCCAGGTGGCCGCCGGTGATGTGCTCGACCAGGGCGCCCAGGGCCGTCGAGGGCGGCGGGGCTTCAAGGCTCGCCCCCTTCCGCTCGGCGGCGGCGAAGCGGCCGGCCAGCAGGCCGATGGCGGCGCTCTCGACATAGCCCTCGACGCCCGTGACCTGTCCCGCGAAGCGCAGGCGCGGCTGGGCCTTCAGGCGCAGGCCCTTGTCGAGCAGCTTGGGCGAATTGATGAAGGTGTTGCGGTGCAGGCCGCCCAGGCGCGCGAACTGGGCGTTCTCCAGCCCCGGGATCATGCGGAAGGTCTCGGCCTGGACGCCGTGCTTCAGCTTGGTCTGGAAGCCGACCATGTTCCACAGGGTGCCGAGAGCGTTGTCCTGGCGCAGCTGGACGATGGCGTAGGACTTCACGGTCGGGTCGCGCGGGTTGGTCAGGCCGACCGGCTTCATCGGCCCGTGGCGCAGGGTCTCGCGGCCGCGCTCGGCCATCACCTCGATCGGCAGGCAGCCGTCGAAATAGGGGACGTTCTCCCACTCCTTGAACTCGGCCTTGGGGCCTTCGAGCAGGGCGTCGATGAAGGCCTCGTACTGCTCCTTGTTCATGGGGCAGTTGATGTAGGCGGCCGCGTCGCCGCCGGGGCCTTCCTTGTCGTAGCGCGACTGGCGCCAGGCGACGTCCATGTTGACGGATTCGAGGTGGATGATCGGCGCGATGGCGTCGAAGAACGACAGCTGGCCTTCGCCCGACAGGTCGAGCACCGCCTGGGCCAGGGCCGGCGAGGTCAGCGGGCCGGTGGCGACGATGACGCTGTCCCAGGCTTCCGGCGGCAGGCCGGCGATCTCCTCGCGCACGATGGTGACCAGCGGATGGGCTTCCAGGCGGCGCGTGACTTCTTCGGAGAAGCCGTCGCGGTCGACCGCCAGGGCGCCGCCGGCCGGCACTTGGTGCTGGTCGGCCGCCGACATGATGATGGAATCGCAGCGCCGCATCTCGGCGTGCAGCAAACCAACGGCGTTGAACTGCCAGTCGTCCGAGCGGAACGAGTTGGAGCACACCATCTCGGCCAGGCCATCGGTCTGGTGGGCGTCGGTGGTGACTTTGCCGGCGGCGTCGTCGCGACGCATCTCGTGCAGGATGACGGGAACGCCGGCCTGGGCGATCTGCCAGGCGGCCTCGGAACCGGCGAGGCCGCCGCCGATCACGTGAATGGGGGAGGTGGTCATGGCCGCCCTCATACCTCCGCCCTCGCCAAGACGGAACCGCCGTGTAAGCTCCACCTCCGAGCGTGTGTTCCTATTTGGGGGATTTGGGGTGGCGAAGAGGTTTTCCGCGACGACGGCGGCGATGGCCGGCTGGAACCTGCTGGGGCGCGAACCGGCGTCCGTGGCGGTTTGGGGGCTGGTGGCGCTGGTGCTTATGATTGCCCCGCTGATCGGGCTCTACGTGCCGCTCCTCGGCCAGATCCAGCAAATGGCCGAATTGAACAGGGACGTGACGGCGAGCCAGGACCCCGCGGTCTTCGGGCAGTTCATGGCCATGCAGATGCGCTTGATGCTGATCAACTTGACGACGTCCGGCTTGCAGATCCTGGTCCAGACGCTGTTGGCGGCCGCGATCTTCCGCGCCGTGCTGGAGCCCCAGGCCCGCCGGTGGTTCTATCTGCGCGTCGGCGCCAGCGAGGGCTGGATGCTGCTGCTGTCGGTGATCGCCCTCATCGGCTTCTACATCGTCTATGCCGTCGCGCTGATCGCGGGCGTGCTGGTGGGCGCCCTGGCCTATTTCGCGACCGGCAAGCTCCTGGGGATCACGATCGGCGTGCTGACGGTGATCGGCGGTCTGGTCGCCATCGTCTGGGCGATGCTTCGTCTGTCCATGGCCTGGCCCATGACCTTCGCGGGCCGGCGTCTGGTGCTGTTCGAGTCCTGGGCCCTGACCAAGGGCTCGTCGCTGCGCCTGTTCGGCATGGCGGTGCTGGCCGTCCTGCTGGTCATGGCGGTGGAGATGGTTCTGGGCGTCGCCGTGCTGATCGTCTTCGCCCTGACCATGGCCGGGACCTGGTCGGCGCTGTCGAAGGTCAGTGGCCTGGACGAGCTGTTGCATCTGCTCTGGCCCTGGCTGCTCGCGGCCGCGCCGATCCTGGCGCTGCTGCAGTCGATCGTGCTGACGATCTACATCGCGCCGTGGGCCAGCGCCTATCAGCAGCTGACGGCCCGTACCGCCGAGGGGGCCGCCGGGGAGGCCGCAGCGCCGCCGCCGCCGCCCGCTCCGCCCGAACCGCCGGTCGAAAGCGACCCCGAGGCCACGCCGGCGTAAAATCAGCGCCACGCCCGCGCCGACTCGTCGTCTGATGGCGCGGCGCGGGCTAGACTGCCGGCGACTGAGGGCTTGGGAGCGAAATGGGCGAGGCATCGATCGCGATCGGCGCGACGGCGCGGGCCGGGATCACCGGCGTGACCCGTCTTGCGCCCCGCACCTGGGCCGCCCTGGCCGCGGCCAGCCTGCTCGGACTGGCCGGCCGCTTCGCCGGCGGGGGCTGGGTGCTGCTGGCCGACTTCCTCGCCGCCGCCCTGGCCTATGGGGCGCTCTATCGCGCCGCCTTCGACCGCCCGGCGGGCCTGGCCGGCCTGCGCTGGGGGCGTGAAGAGGCGCTGATGGCCGGGGTGCAGCTGCTGCTCGCCCTGATCTTCCTGGTGGTGATCTCCGTGCTGCTGGTGGTGGTCGGGGCCGTGTCCCTGGGCGTCGCCCGCGCCGCCGCGCCCGGCTTCGACGCCACCTCGTCCGAGGCCTGGAAGGCGGCGCTGTCGGGTCCCCTGGCCGCTTTCGCCGCCAGCCTGGCGCCGCTGGCCAGCCTGGCGGTCCTGGCCTGGCTGGCCGCCCGTCTGTCGCTGGCTCCGGCCGCCAGCATCGCCGCCGGACGGCTGCAGGTGCTCAGCGCCTTCGACCTGACCAAGGGCCGCGCCGGCCTGCTGGTGGCCCTGGGCCTGGTGTTCTACCTGCCCAGCGTGGTGATCGCCGTGGGCGGGCGCACCGCCCTCGACGGCCCCGCCGCCCTGGCGCTGCAAGCCGTGGCCGTGTGTCTCTACTATTTCTGCGTCGCGCCGGCCTGGACGGCGGCGTGCGTCCACGTCTACAGACACGGCCCGAGCTTGGCCGTCGCCGAGCGGCCGGAAGCCTGACCATGATCGCCCTGTCGCCCATCGCCGCCGCTCTCGAAGGGCCGCGCACCATGCGCCGCCACCCCGCCTCGCTGCTGGCCTGGGGCGGTTTCTACTGGGCCGCCCTGATCCTGCTGTGGGTGCTGCTGGCCGTCGCCTTCGGCGAGGAGGTGCGGCGCGACCTGGCCCAGACCCGCTTCACCGCCGACCCCAAGGAGGTGCTCGACCTGATCGCGCACCTGGGCGGGGCCATGGCCCTGCTGATCCTGCTGGCGGCCGCCATCTGCGCGGTGCTGGCCAGCGCCATCCTGCGCTCGGTGCTGCATCCCGAGCAGAACCGCGGCGCCTATCTGCGCCTGGGCGCCGACGAGGTCCGGCTGTTCGTCGTGGCCCTGATCACCTGGGCCGCGGCCCTGTTCGTCACCGCCATTCCCAGCGGCCTGGTGACCCTGCTGACCGCCACCGTGGCCGGCGCGGGCGCACGCAGCGTCGCGGCCTGGATCGCCTTCCTCGGCGGTCTGGGCGTCATCGGCCTGTCGATGTGGGTGGGCGTGCGCCTGTCGCTGCTGTCGCCCCAGACCTTCGCCGAGGGCAGGATCAACCTGCGCGAGGCCTGGGTGCTGACCCACGGCCACTTCTGGGGCCTGCTGGGCATGTTCGTGCTGAACCTGTTCATGGCCTTCGTGCTGACGCCGATCGTCTTCTCGCTGGTCGGCGGCCTGCTGACCGGCGTCATCGCCCTGGTCGGCGGCGGGTCCAAGCTGTTCGTTCTGCTGGGCCTGCTGACCAACGTGCTGATCGCGCCGCTGATGTTCACCGTCCAGACAGTGATCCTGACCGCCGGCCCGGCCCGCGCCTATCGCCAGCTGCACCCGGATATTTGAGGCCCGGGCTCTGTCCCTGGCCAACGAAGCTTGTTACGCGTTCCTGCCTGCGACACACCGCACAGGGCGAGCAAGAGCAAGATGAAGACCTTTTCGGCGACGGACGCGGCTATTTCAGGCTTCGTCCTGGTGCGCGAGCACTTCAAGACCGTCGCGGTCTGGGTCCTGATCGCGACCATCGTCTCGGCGATCGTGTCCGTGGCCATGATCGGCCTGTTCGGCGCCGAGCTCGAAGCGTTCACGACGCTCAGCCAGAACAATTCCACCGATCCGACCGAAACCCTGCAGGCCATGGCCAAGCTGGGTCCGTTCGCGCTGTTCTCGCTGGTCTACAGCATCGCCTTCTATTCGGTGCTGCTGGCGGCGATCTATCGCGCGGTGTTGCGCCCGGCCGACTCCCGGCGCGCCTATCTGCGGTTCGGCGCCGACGAGCTGCGCCAGGCCGGCGTCTCCATCCTGCTGGGCCTGCTGCTGTTCGCGGCCTATCTGGTCCTGCTGGTCGCGGTCACGCTCATCCTGGTCATCCTGGGCGCCATCGCGCCGCCCCTGGCCGCGCTGGTCGGCCTGCTGATCGTGCCGGCCTCGATCGCCGTGCTGGTCTTCCTGGGCGTGCGCCTGTCGCTGGCCAACGTGCTGACCTTCACCGAGGGCAAGATCAACGTCTTCGGCTCGTTCGCCCTGACCAAGGGACGTTTCTGGCCGATGTTCGGGGCCTATTTCGTGGCCACCATCCTGGCGGTCGTCGTCTACCTGCTGCTGTTCCTGATCATCACCCTGCTGGGCGGCGCGCTCAGCGGCTTCAACCTCGACACCCTGAACGACCTGATGCAGTCGCAGAAGCTGACGCTGGAGTCGCTGCTCACCCCGACCGGCGTGCTCAGCCTGGCCGTCGGCGGCCTGATCACGGTGCTGACCAGCGTGACGATCTACGCCCCGTCGGCCTTCATCTATCGCGAGATCGTCGAACGGGCGGCCGATGCCGCGCCGGCCGCTCCGAGGGGGCCGTTCGACGTCTGATCCCTCGAGGGACACCGACATGAAAAAGGGCGGCGGGGAGACCCGCCGCCCTTTGTTGTTTCAAGCTCGCTTCAGGCGGACGCCCTGATCAGGCCCGCTTGGTCTTCTTCAGCTCGCCCACCCGCGCCAGGCGGCGCTCCTCGTGGCGGTCGAGCAGTTCCTTGAGGTACTTGCCGGTCCAGCTGGCCTCGACCTTGGCCACGTCCTGGGGCGAGCCCACGGCGACGATCTCGCCGCCGCCGTCGCCGCCTTCCGGACCGAAGTCCAGCAGCCAGTCGGCGGTCTTCACGACGTCGAGGTTATGTTCGATGACGACCACGGTGTTGCCCTGGTCGACCAGCTCGTGCAGCACCTCCAAGAGCTTCTTGGTGTCCTCGAAGTGCAGGCCGGTGGTCGGCTCGTCGAGGATGTAGAGCGTGCGGCCGGTGGCGCGCTTGGAAAGCTCCTTGGACAGCTTCACCCGCTGGGCCTCGCCGCCCGACAGGGTCGTCGCCTGCTGGCCCACCTTGATGTAGCTGAGGCCCACGCGCTTGAGGGTCTCCATCTTGTCGCGGATCGGCGGCACGGCCTTGAAGAAGTCGGCGGCCTCCTCGACCGTCATGTCCAGCACGTCGGCGATGGTCTTGCCCTTGAACAGCACGTCCAGGGTCTCGCGGTTGTAGCGCTTGCCCTTGCAGATATCGCAGGTGACGTAGACGTCGGGCAGGAAGTGCATCTCGATCTTGATGACGCCGTCGCCCTGGCAGGCCTCGCAGCGGCCGCCCTTGACGTTGAAGCTGAAGCGGCCCGGGCCGTAGCCGCGCGCCTTGCTCTCCGGCAGCTGGGCGAACCAGTCGCGGATCGGGCCGAAGGCGCCGGTATAGGTCGCCGGGTTCGAGCGCGGGGTGCGGCCGATCGGCGATTGATCGATGTCGATGACCTTGTCGAAGTTCTCCAGGCCCTCGATGCGCTCGTGCGCCGCCGGGGCGTCGCTGGCGTTGTTCAGGCGGCGCGCGGCGGCCTTGTAGAGGGTCTCGATCGTGAAGGTCGACTTGCCGCCGCCCGAGACGCCGGTGATGCAGGTGAAGGTGCCGACCGGGATTTCGCCGGTGACCTCCTTCAGATTGTTGCCCTTGGCGCCGATGACCTTGAGCATCTTCTTCTTGTTGATCGGGCGGCGCTCTTCCGGCACGGCGATCTCGCGCGCGCCGGTCAGGTACTGGCCGGTGACGCTGGCCGGATTGGCCATGATCTCGTCCGGCTTGCCCTCGGCGACGATCTCGCCGCCGTGGACGCCGGCGGCCGGGCCCATGTCGATCACGTAGTCGGCGGTGAGAATGGCCTCCTCGTCGTGCTCGACCACCAGCACCGAGTTGCCGAGGTCGCGCAGCCCTTGCAGCGATTGCAGCAGGCGGGTGTTGTCGCGCTGGTGCAGGCCGATCGACGGCTCGTCGAGCACGTAGAGCACGCCGGTCAGGCCGCTGCCGATCTGGCTGGCCAGGCGGATGCGCTGGCTCTCGCCGCCCGACAGCGTGCCCGAGCCGCGCGACAGGTTGAGGTAGTCGAGGCCGACGTCGACCAGGAACCGCAGGCGATCGTTGATCTCCTTGAGGATCCGCCGGGCGATCTCCAGCTGCTTGTCGGTCAGGTGGCCTTCCAGCGCCGTGAACCAGTCGCGGGCCGGGCGGATGGCCAGGTTCGAGACGGCGGCGATGTCCAGGCCATGCACCTTCACGGCCAGGGCCTCGGGCTTCAGGCGCTTGCCGCCGCAGGCCTCGCACGGGGTGTCGGACTGGTAGCGGCCGAGCTCTTCGCGCACCCAGCTGCTGTCGGTCTCGCGCCAGCGGCGTTCCAGGTTCGGCAGCACGCCCTCGAAGGGCTTGTCGACCTCGTACTTGCGGGCGTTGTCGTCGTAGGTGAACTTGATCTTCTCGCCCTTGGAGCCGTTCAGCACCACGGTCCGGGCCTTTTCCGGCAGCTTGTACCAGGGCTCGTCCATCGAGAAGCCGTAGTGGCGCGCCAGGGCCTGCAGGGTCTGGGTGTAGAGCGGCGAGGGACCCTTGGCCCAGGGCGCGACGGCGCCCTTGTGCAGGGTCTTGTCCTTGTCCGGGATGATCAGGTCGGCGTCGAAGGCCAGCTTCGCGCCCAGGCCGTCGCAGGTGGGGCAGGCGCCGGCCGGATTGTTGAACGAGAACAGGCGCGGCTCGATCTCGGCGATGGTGAAGCCGCTGACCGGGCAGGCGAAGCGTTCGGAGAACAGCAGCCGCTTGGGCTCCTTCTCGCCCTCGTCGATCGTCGCCCATTCGGCCACCGCGAGGCCGTCAGCCAGGCGCAGGGCCTGTTCGAGGGAGTCGGCCAGGCGCTGCTCCATGCCGGCCTTGGTCACCACGCGGTCCACGACCACGTCGATGTCGTGCTTGAACTTCTTGTCGAGGGCCGGGGCGTCCTCGATCGGATAGTACTCGCCGTCGATCTTCAGCCGCTGGAAGCCGGCCTTCTGCCACTCGGCGATCTCCTTGCGGTACTCGCCCTTGCGGTCGCGCACGACGGGGGCCAGCAGGTAGAGGCGCGTGCCTTCGGGCAGGACGGTGATCTTATCGACCATCTGGCTGATGGTCTGGCTCTCGATCGGCAGGCCGGTGGCGGGCGAATAGGGCACCCCGACCCGCGCCCACAGCAGGCGCATGTAGTCGTGGATCTCGGTCACCGTGCCGACGGTCGAGCGCGGGTTGCGCGACGTGGTCTTCTGCTCGATCGAGATGGCTGGCGACAGGCCCTCGATCAGGTCCACGTCCGGCTTGCTCATCAGCTCGAGGAACTGGCGGGCGTAGGCCGACAGGCTCTCGACATAGCGGCGCTGGCCCTCGGCATAGATGGTGTCGAAAGCCAGCGAGCTCTTGCCCGAGCCCGACAGGCCGGTCAGCACGACCAGCTCGCCGCGCGGAATGTCAACGCTGACGTCCTTGAGATTGTGCTCGCGGGCGCCGCGGACGCGGATGAAGTTCAGTTGCTCGGCCATGGTGTCCGGAACGCTCGAAGGTCGGATTGGGAGCCACGCGCGAGGCGCGGCGCAGCGGCTATATGTAGGGCGCTGGCGCGGCATTAACACAAGAACAACATGCGAACAAACGCCGCAGCCATCCTGCTGCCAGTCCTGCTGACACCGGATGTCAGCAGGAGGCGATTTCGAGGGCGCAAAGCGGGCGCCGCGCGGTCGAATTTCGGACGCCATCGAAGCGCGAGCATTCGTCGTCAGGGCAATCTTCGGTGGCGGGCGATGGGGCGGGGGCGACGCGAGGTTGGACGATGGGCGGTCGCGGCTCCGGCGGGTCTGGCCGCCAACCTGCTGCTGATCGGCCTGCTGTCGCTGGTCGAGCGCGCGCCGCCGCCGGTCGAGCCGCCGGCCATGCTGGTCGAGCTCGATCGGACGGAGGAGGAAGATCCGCCGCCCGCGCCGAAACGGGCGGCCAGAACGTCGTCCGCCCCTTCAGCGCTCAGCGCTTCCGAACCTCGGACCAGCCACGACGGCGTCGCGTCCGCCGCCCTGGAAGGAGAGGGCGGGCCGTCGGCCGGTTCGCCCGGCCCCGCCGCGCCGGGGATCGATCCCGCCTGGCGGGTCGATCCCCGGGCCGTCGATCGCTGGAAGCTGACCGAGGGCAATCCGGACTTCCGCTGGGGTCGCTACCACCGGGCCTGCAAGGGCCTCAGCAGCGAGCACCTGACCGACGAGGAGAAGGACAAGTGCTGGGGCAGTCTCGCCGCCAAGGCCCCGTCGCCGCGGATGGGACCCGTGGGCCGCCTCGCCCCGCCGCCCGCGAAGTTCGTGCCTCGCGGCCTGCCCCCGCCCCCGCCGCCCTTCGCCGAAGACGCCCGCAAGCAGGCCCGCTGCGGCGCCTATCGCGCCGGCCGCGCCGAGCAGCCGCGCCTGCGCGACGGGATCTGCTGATTTTCGGCTAACCCATGGCTTCAGTGTTTCGAGCTTAGCAATTCATGGTTGCAATAAATTCGAGATAACGTCACTATTCGAAAACGCCATGGCGCACTCCTGTTCGCGCCCAAACGGCGAGCGTTTCCGACATTGTTTTCATGAGCATGATGCTGGGGGGCTGGCATGCGGAAAGCACTTTCACGCGCGTGTGTCGTGGCGATCGCGGCCTGGCTGGCGCCGGCGGCGGTCATGGCCGCTTCGACCAAGCCGACGGTCAAGATCGTCGGCGAGGTGACGATCACCTTCGGCGCTGACGGCTCGATGTCGGTCAAGACCGGCGAGGGCGCGGTGACCACGTTCGGCGAGGCCTCCGACGCGACGCCGGTCGCGGTCAAGCCCGCCGCCGTCAAGCCGACGGCCGCCAGGAAGGCGCCCGCGGCGGCGATCAAGGACGCCCCGATCGCTACGGCCCTGCCGCCCTCGGCCATTCAGAAGGCCTCGACCCTTGCGCTCGCGGCCGGCGGTGGCGGCGGCGATCAGGCCCCTCCGGCCGTCGAAACCGGCAGCGGCGGTGGGAACGGCGAGGCGCAGGACGCGGAAAAAGCCACGGTCGAGACGAAAACCACGACCACGACCACGAAGGACGGCGGGACGCCCGAAACGACCGAAGTCGTCGAAACCAAGACGACGACACTCGACAAGAAGAGCGTCGTCGCCGACCTCTATGCCGGCACGGGCGCGCTGGTCAGCGGCAATCTCGGCGGTCGGCGCGCCGACGCCATCAAGTTCATCACCCGCCAGGACGGCGAGGTGCTGGCCCAGGTCCAGAAGTCGGAAGACGTCGACATCCAGATCGCGGTCGAAACCCACTACCTGCTGCGGAACCAGAGCCTTTTCCAGGGGATCAGCGCCGGCAGGAACGCCAAAGACGTCAAAGTCGACAAAGGCGAAGGCCCGAGCAACTGGGCGAGGTGGTGGGACGGCGTAGGCAAGCTCGTGGCCTGCGGTCCGTTCGCCCTCGCCAACGACTCCAGCGGACAGGTGGTGGGCTGCGGTCCGCTGTTCACGGCCGTGCTCGACAGCGACGCCAAGATCGACCAGTTCGGCGTCGGCTGGGCCCTGGGTCTGGGCAAGAAGGAGGGGAGCAATCGCGCGGATTTCGGCGTCGGCATCGGCGTGCTGTTCGACACCGACTCGAAGGTCGTGGATTACCGGATCATCGACAAGGACAGCATGCTGGTCCTGCCGGACTATCGGGACGCCATCAAGGCCGACTCGGCGACCGCCATATCGCCCCTGATCACGCGCCCTTCGGCCAGCGCCTTCGTGATGGTCAGCAAGACGTTCTGAATCGCGGTCGCGCTTGCCCAAGGCCGGCGCGACCTCTACATCGGCTGCTCCACCCCTGATGGAGGCCGCCATGATCAGCCAGACGGAAGACCGCTTCGTCCTTCCCGTTTCCCTGTTCGTGGTTTCCCATGCCCGCCTTCATCACTCTGGACTCCGTTTCCGCCGCCGCGCCTGACGGCCGCGTCCTTTTCGAAAACCTGAACCTGTCGGTCGGCGCCGAGCGCGTCGGCCTGCTCGGTCGCAACGGCGCGGGCAAGTCGACCCTGCTGGCGCTGATCGCCGGCGCGCGGGCGCCCCTGGCCGGGACCATCGCCCGGGTCGGGACGATCGGCGTGCTCGACCAGACGCCCGAGCTTGCGCCGGACGCGATCCTGGCCGACCGCCTGGCCGTCGGGCAGGCCTGGCGGCGGCTTTCGCGCATCGAGGCGGGGCTGGGGGACGACACCGACTTCGCCGAGGCCGACTGGACCCTGCCGGCGCGGCTGGACGAGGCCTTGACCGAGGTCGGTCTGACCGGCCTCGATCCCGACCGCCCCGCGAGCGCCCTAAGCGGCGGCCAGCAGACCCGCGCGGGTCTCGCCGCCCTGCTGCTGGCCGCGCCCGACCTGATCCTGCTGGACGAGCCGACTAACCACCTCGACGCCCAGGCGCGGGACCTCGTGGCCCAGGTGCTGGCCCGCTGGAAGGGCGGGGCGATCGTCGCCAGCCACGACCGCGCCCTGCTGCGCGGCATGGACCGCATCGTCGAGATCTCCAGCCTGGGCGCGGCCAGCTATGGCGGCGGCTACGACCTCTATGCCGAGCGCAAGGCGGCCGAGGTGGAGGCCGCCGGCCGGGCTCTGGACAGCGCCGAACGCGACGAGCGCCGCGCCGCCCGCGAAGCCCAGGCCGCGCTCGAACGCAAGGCCCGCCGCGACGCCGCCGGCAAGCGCTTCGCCGCCAAGGGCAGCGAGCCCAAGATCCTGCTCGGCGCCCGGGCCGAGCGCGCCGAGAACACCGGCGGCAAGGAACGCCGCCTGGCCGAGCGGCTGCAGTCCGGCGCCCGCGAGGCGGTGGAGAGCGCCGAAAAGTGGGTCGAGCGGGCGCGGACCCTGGGCTTCGACCTGCCGCCGACCGGCCTGCCGGCGGGGCGGCTGGTGCTATCGATGGCGGACGTCGCCTTCGCCTGGCCCGGCCGGCCGCCGGTGCTCGACGGCGTCAGCCTGCGCCTGGCCGGTCCCGAGCGGGTGGCGGTGCGCGGCCCCAACGGCGCGGGCAAGTCGACCCTGCTGAACCTGGCGGCCGGCGTGCTGGCGCCGACGGCGGGAACGGTGACGCGCGGCGTTCCGGCGGTGATGCTCGACCAGTCGCTGGCCATCCTGCGTCCGGACGAGACCCTGCGCGAAGCCTTCCTCCGCCTGCACCCCGCCGCCGACCGCAACGCCGCCCAGGCCGCCCTGGCCCGCTTCCTCTTCCGCAACAGCGCCGCCGACCGGCTGGCCGGGTCTTTGAGCGGCGGCGAACGCCTGCGCGCGGCCCTGGCCTGCGTCCTGGCCGGGCCGACCCCGCCGCAACTGCTGATCCTCGACGAGCCGACCAACCACCTGGACCTCGACTCGGTGGCGGCCGTGGAGGCGGCGCTGGCGGGCTATGACGGGGCGCTGCTGGTGGTCAGCCACGACCCCGATTTCCTGGCCGGGATCGGGGTGGAGCGGGAGGTGGAGCTGTAGAGAGGAGGTGACGCCTTCTCTCCGTTTCTCCCCGGTTCTCTCCGTAAAATCCCCGCGAAAGCGGGGACCCAGGCTTTTTCTGAAACGTGGGGCGCTCGACGATAAAACACCTGGGTCCCCGCTTTCGCGGGGATTTTACGGGAAGAGGTCCCGAGAGCAGTGACCTACCGCTTAACCCGCGCCTTCACCTCGGCGATCAGGGCCTCAAGGCTCTCCACCTGCTTCACCCCATACTTCTCGCCGGTGATGTCGACATTGCCCTTGCGCCAGAAGCCTTCGGGGCAAAGCACCACCAGCTTCCCCGAGCGCGCGTGCAGGCCCATCTCCAGCAGGCTGATCGGCGACTGCGAGCCGGGCGTCAGGTAGAGCACGATGACGTCGGCGCTCTCCAGGGCGGCCAGTTCCCATTCGACCTGGCGGCGGAACTCCGGCTCGTCGGCGACGGGTTTCCAGGCCGGGTTCCAGTCGGGGCGGCGCGGATTGAGGATGACCACGTCCTGGTCGGCCAGGGCGGCGATCACCTGGGCCTGCCAGTCGACCGCCTTGCCCATGTCGATGCTGCCCCCCAGGAACACGCGCGGCCGGTCGTGCGCGGCGGGCAGGGTCTGCGGCGAGGTCACGATGGTCGGGGCGGCCAGGGCGTTGGTCGTCATGCACAGGCTCAGGGCTGCGAGGAGGAGGAGGGCCGGGCGGATCATGCCGCGTCTGTACGCCAGGCGCACCCGCATGGTCACGCGGTCCGGCGGAGGGCGTCGTTTTCCACGTCGAGGAACCGTCCGGTTTCCAGATAGGCCTGCACCTGCTCGCCCACCCGGGGATTGAAGATCATCAGCGTGTGGGTGACCGGCAGGACGACGTGGGCGCTCATGCCGGCGATGCGCGTCGCCGCCACCGAGACCTTGCCGTCGTTGGGGCGCGGCAGGATCAGCCGGGGCAGGATCGGATCGAGCGCGCGGTCGCCGGCGATGACGCCCAGCTCGAAATCGACGGCGGCGGGCAGGCTCGCGTCGTCCGAAGGTCTCGCCGTCAGCAGGTGGGGCGCCATCGCTCCCAGCGCGATCCGGTTCAGCCGCACGCGGGAGAGCACATCGGCCCATTCGCTGCCGCCGTTGGGCGGGGCCAGCATGACGACCCGCCCGAGGGGATCGGGCCGCTGCCTGACCAGCAGGGCGCGGGCGACCAGGCTGCCCAGCGAGTGGGCGACGATGTGCAGCGGGCCGTCGAAGGACCGCTCGAAGGCGGCGAGTTCGGGCAGCAGGCGGTCCACGACCTTGGGCAACGGGGCGCGAAAGGAATAGGTCGGCGCCCAGGTCTCAAAGCCGGCGGCCCTCAGCCGTGACGCCAGCTTGCCCATCGACCGGCCGGTGCGGCTATGGCCATGCAGGAGCAGCACGCCTTGCCGCGCGGGGCCGTCATCCTGGGTTCTAGGAGCGACTGAGGTCATGTGAGGCTTCCCCGCGAGGAAGAGTAGTGGCGGTGAGAGAGGGATTCGAACCCTCGATAGAGTTTCCCCTATACACGCGTTCCAGGCGTGCGCCTTCAACCACTCGGCCACCTCACCAGCGCACTTCGAGTCGGGGGTGGTTGAGACCCCCGGCGCGGGAAGGGGCGCAATATACTCAGGCAGCGACTCGTAGCAAGCGCCGTTACGGGGTGAAAACGGGCCTGCGACGACTTATATCGGGCCTCAAGAAACTCCCGCCTCCGAAAGGCCCCGTCCCATGCTGTTCAAGAAGCTCCTCGAGATGCCGACCATCGACACCGCCCTGCCGGGGCGCGAGGCCGCCATCCCGACCGCTGACGTCCATTTCATCAACGGCCACCCGCTGAAGGGTCCCTATCCGGACGGCCTGGAGACGGCGGTGTTCGCCATGGGCTGCTTCTGGGGCGTCGAGCGGGTGTTCTGGCAGGTCCCGGGCGTCTACGTCACCGCCGCTGGCTACGCCGCGGGCATCACCCCGAACCCGACCTATGAGGAGGTCTGCTCGGGCCGCACCGGTCACACCGAGGTGGTGCTGGTGGTGTTCGACCCCAAGGCCGTCACCTACGAGACCCTGCTGAAGACCTTCTGGGAAAACCACGACCCGACCCAGGGCATGCGCCAGGGCGGCGACATCGGCACCCAGTACCGCTCGGGGATCTATCCGACCAACGACGCCCAGGCCGCCGCGGCCGTGGCGTCGAAGGAAGCCTACCAGCAGGCCCTGTCGGCCAAGGGTCTGGGCGCGATCACCACCGAGATCGCCGCCGCCGGTCCGTTCTACTTCGCCGAGGACTATCACCAGCAGTACCTGGCCAAGAACCCGGGCGGCTATTGCGGCATCGGCGGCACCGGCGTGACCTGCCCGATCGGCGTGGGCGTCGAGGCCTGATGAGCCCGGAGGCCTTCCACAAGGCGGCCATGGCGCTGCCCGCGGCGACCATGACCGTCCAGTGGGGCGACGACCAGGTCTACAAGGTCGGCGGCAAGATGTTCGCCGTCATCGGGACTGGCGTCACCCACGGCGGCGGCGCGTCGTTCAAGGTCTCGGACGTCGCCTACGAGGTGCTGACCGAGACCGGCCGGGCGATCGCCGCGCCGTATCTGGCTCGCGCCAAGTGGGTGAAGCTGGAGGATCTGGCGTCGTTCGACGACGCCGAGGTCGCCGACTGGCTGAAGACGGCCCACGCGCTGATCGCGGCCAAGCTGACGAAGAAGGCCAGGGCGGAACTGGGGCTTTAGCCGCTTCGCGGCCCCCCTCAGTCGCTCCGCGACAGCTCCCCCAGAGGGGGAGCATCTTTTCTCCTCCCCCGTGAAACGGGGGAGGGGGACCACGAAGTGGTGGAGGGGGCGAGACTGGGCTCTGTGCCGGCGGGGGG